>OMXQ01000127.1 GCA_900315065.1 uncultured Erysipelotrichaceae bacterium | reverse complement strand
GTTGCCTCACTGATGAGAAAGTATAGAAATCAGATTTAGCAATTTGTTAGAAAATATGGATTTCTTAACTTATAGTGACAAAATCAAAAAGTTTTAACAGTCAGTGAAAATATCCGTGTACAATTGTCTGTAAATACCGCCGGCATCATCTTTATTAGAATTAAAAGTTACCGCAAAGCCATTGTCTGTTACAAAGGCAATGTGATTATTGCTGTCTGCATTTACATCTTTGGCAAAAGCTGTATCATTCCTGATCATCGTTTCCGCAGTATTAAGAATAATCTGGGCGTTTGCTTCCTGATCTGCAGCTTTCAGATTCTTCCGGATAACTGAAACACCGCCGGCAATAATGATACCGACAAAAGACATGATCAAAATCGTTACCAGCAATTCTGCTAACGAAAATCCGCTTTTCATCTGTTTCTGTCTTTTTTTATAGGTATCCGCTTTCATATCTGCCTGTTTATTTTTTCCGATAAGCTGTCCAGTTTTCTGTTGAATAATCATTAATCTTTATTGTAACCGGTACATCATCAGATGCTTTTGCATGAAAGGTAATTGCTGTTTCTTCCGAGCCTTCACCAGCCGCATTCTTCTGCATCGTTTCTTCTAGATGATTTCTCTCTGCATAATATGTATTCATACGTTCCTTTGCACTCATAATCAGATGCGTAGAAGCAGTTACAGCACCAACAAACATTAACATTGCCAGCGAAGCAATCAGCAATGAAACCAATGCTTCACTGATAGACTCACCTTTTCTGGACAATAACCTGTTATTCATCAGGCACCTCCTGTTCCGGAACTGATCTGCGCATCTTCCCACTTGTAAATATAATGAGCACCGCTGTCCATTGAACTGAACTCCGGTGTACCATTCATTGTCAGACTGACAGAAGTATCACCGCTGCTGAACCTGGCACTTAGTTTCATAACCGGCAGACTTTCTGCATCACTGTCACTGTAATTTGCATTGATGACAAAAGCCGCATTGATATCGCAGTCCTTATCACTGTTCTGTATTTCCCAATCCGTCAGCTGAACAGGAATTGACGCATTGTTATATGCAGCCGCAATGGACTTTGAAAGAACCTTGTTCAGATCAGACTGACTATCATTCAATGAAGCTGCCGCAGAAGCAGTCCCATCACTTACACTCACGTCAATTGCAGCTCTTGTTTCTTCCGGAAGAGAATTTGTACTCATGATTTCATCTCTGAGCAGCTCTGCTGCTGAAACAACTGAATAATAACCTGCATCCTTGCTTTCAAGCTGTTTGATTTTGCCTGAAGCAGCAGTAGCCGTCGCAATCAGAATAGAACTCACAATGGCACACATCATGAAAAACAACAATGCAACCGTAATACTTGCACCTGACTTATCCTTCATTTTCTGACTAACAATCCGGCTCAGTGTTGACATGAATTCAATTCCTTATAACACGGGATATCTTCCAACAGGCAGACTTATCCCATGTTATAATTTTATACTGTTTTCAGGGCATTTTCCATACAACCGCATTGTTTCAAAAAGCACATTCATTCATTTACAAAACAAAAAAATGATGGATTTTCTGCATCCGCAAAATCCACCACCATTCCGTTACTCTCTTCAACAATTCCTGCAATTCCGGGGTAAAGTCTTTCAGATCATCCAACGTAATGACACCATCCCGAATCAGATCCATCAGTATGTATGTCATATGCGATCTCGACATGTCTTCAATCAATACGCCAGAGTTTCTGCGATCCTTTTTCAGCCTTTCTGATAATTCCCAGTACTTTTCTGAACTGTGTTTATCAGAATTCAGAATTGTCTTGTATTTCTCCACAAGACCATCCATATAACGTTCCTGCCATTCCGGAACTTTCTTTCTCAATAATTTCCAATCTCTTTCTCTGAATTCGTACATAAGATATTTCCTTCTTCTCAAATATATTCAATGTACATATGTAATAATACATATAAGAAATACACTACTGAACACGATTAACAGGAAAACAACTATGAACGAAAACCAGAACACAACAAACATTCACCCGGCAGGATCTGTCATCCGCTGGATTATATTCGGCATTCTGTCCGGCGTTATTATTGGGGCCGTCGGTGCCTTCTTCGGTCTGGCTGTAATCAAAGCAACTCAATTCAGAGAAAGCCATGCCTGGATCATCTATTCATTACCGCTGATCGGCCTGATTATTACAACAATTTATGCAAAAGCCGGAAACAATGTTCACCACGGAACAGACCTGGTCATTGAAGCAATCCGAAACAAGGAAGCCATGCCTCCGATCATGGCACCAGTCATTATTGTTTCTACCATCCTGACTCACTTAGCAGGCGGCTCTGCCGGCAGAGAAGGCGCAGCTCTGCAGATTGGCGGAAGCCTTGGCTCAACCCTGGCAAAACCGTTAAAGAAAGTTCTTCACTTTACAGACAAAGACCATGGCAGAATTGTCATGTGCGGCATGAGTGCAGCTTTCTCATCCATCTTCGGTACTCCTTTAGCTGCTGTCATCTTTCCTTTGGAACTGAGCACAGTCGGCATTCTTCCTTATTCTGCTTTATTGCCTTGTACTTTGTCTTCACTAAGTGCATTTATGACTGCTCAATGGATCGGCATGCCGGCTGAAAGAATGCCGCTTTCCAATGTACCTGTCTTTTCCATCCAGAAAGCTGGACCGGTTATGATCCTGGCAATTCTGACAGCTCTGATCAGTATTCTATTCTGCCAGGCAATCCATGTCCTGGATCACTACAGCAGACAATACATAAAAAATGAATACACAAGAACAATCCTTGCAGGTGTAATTCTGATTGCATTAACCCTCATGACCGGCACCCATGAATTCAACGGCACTGGTGCAAACTTCATTGAAGAAGCAGTCATGGACCCGGCATTCAAAACAAACTGGTATACCTTCTTATTGAAAATCCTGTTTACTGCAATCACAATCTCAGGCAGTTTCAAAGGCGGTGAAATCGTTCCTTCTTTCTTCATCGGCGCCATGTTTGGAAGATTCTATGGACCACTACTTGGAATCGATCCTCAATTTGCGGCAGCTCTTGGCATGGGATGCATGTTCTGCGGCATTACCAATTGTCCTTTATCAACCTTGTTAATCATGTTTGAATTATTCGGCTTTGAAGGAAATATGTATTTCATCTTAGCTGTTGCAATTACATACCTGTTTTCTGGAAATCATTCTATTTATCACACCCAGATCATTCACCACCACAAGGCTGGAATTGAAGAATAGTATCCAAGGAACAACTTTGATACAGACACTGAAAAAAGCACCTCCTGACGATAGCCTGACTACTTATCGTTAGAAGATGCCCTTGAATATCTGACTATCCAAAAATGGTTGGGGAAAATGATTCCTCAAAATTTACATAGGGAAATGTTCAAGAAGGAGAATGAACAGCTTTCCAGTACTATGGGGTGCTT
>OMXQ01000003.1 GCA_900315065.1 uncultured Erysipelotrichaceae bacterium | reverse complement strand
CTGAGCGTTCAAAGCTGAGATGTGACGATATCTGTAAGCAGGCGCTGCCAATAGATCTCCGCACGGCCTACGAGGAATACCACTATGGCATATTTGCGGGAACTAACTCAGATACCGGGACCAACACTTAGCTCGAACATAGCGATCATTTTCTGAAATTGTTATACATTTTCATTCTTGTGTCGATTCTTTTGCAAACCTTCGATAATATTTAACATGAAGTCGATATAATGTAGGCTGTGAGGTTTGGATGAGAATTTTCGGATATATTTGTCTTGTATTGATATTATTTACGGCAGGGAGTTTTGTCAAAGCAGCAGTCCGGTCTTTGAAGCGGCCTTTTGCCCCGGCAGAAGAAAGAGAAGAAAAGCAGCGCTTTGCCATCCTGATCGCTGCCAGAAATGAAGAAAAAGTCATCGGCAGGCTGCTGGAGTCCCTGCAGAAGCAGAACTATCCGAAAGACAGATACAATGTGTTTGTGCTGGTGAATCATTCCAATGATCATACCGCTGAAATTTCCATACAGAAGGGGGCACAGGTCATCCAGTGTCCGGATACCGTCAAGGGAAAAGGGGATGTTCTGAAGTTTGCTTTTTCCACTTTGAAGAAGCAGAACTATGACGGCTATATCATTTTTGATGCCGATAATCTGGTTCATGAAGATTTCCTGAGAAGAATGAATAATACGGCCGGTCAGGGATGCATGGTCATCCAGGGCAGAAGACTGGGCAAGAATACCTTCCATACCTGGCTTTCCCAGTGTTATGGTGTTTTTTATCTCTATCAGAACATCTACTATAATCATGCCCGCAGCGTGATCAATCATAGTGCTTCCATCAACGGTACAGCCTGGTACGTATCACAGAAGTATCTGGATACTTACGGTTTTGAACCTGTTACAATGACGGAAGATCTGGAAATGGATGCGGTTTGTGCATTGCAGGGAGTCAGGATCGGCTATTGTCATGAAGCTTTGAGCTATGACGAGTTCCCGGAAGATGTGAAGACGTGCCGGCATCAGCTTAAAAGATGGATATTCGGTCAGGTGCAGTGCATGCGGGTTTATGCCTGGAAATTGTTATTGGGTGCTTTGAAAGGATCCAGAGAGTGTGCAGAAATGTTTTTCTGTCTGATTGGTCCTTTGTTCATACCGTTTATTATTTTCTGGCTGATTATTGGGGAAACATTCAGAAAAATTGTATTGCATTACGGTATCTTTATCCTGCTTGGTGTTATAGTGATATTGATTTTTGGGTCTGCTATTGCGGTACATGCCGTCAGGGTGCCGTTGAAAAAGATGCGCAAAGGTATCTTGTGTTTTCCGATTTTCCTGGCTCTCTGGCTGCCGTATATGGTGACGTGTCTGTTCATGCACAGTTGTGACTGGACGCCGATTGCCCATGATGATGCGGTGGGATTGGAGGAAGTTAATGATGAGCATTCTTAAGAAAATTCTGTCAGTGTTCTTCTGCAAAGAAGGCCAGTTCGCTGCCGGCGGTTTGTTTTCGGCAGGTCACTTCATCCTGCTTGCGACAACGATCTTCTTTATCTACAAAGCATTGAATAAAACCCTGCAGTATTCTTTCCAGAAAATCAGGGGAATTATAAAGAAACTGGTCATTACGATGACCATATTTGAACTGGCAAAGATTGCCTTTCATTTCATCCAGGGAGATATGAACGAATTGAAAGACTGGGTTCCTTTGTACTTCTGTTCGATCTTTCTCTATGCCGGCTGGCTGAGTGTATTTGCCAAAGGTTTCCTCCGGCATGCCGGAGACGTATTCTTAGCCAGCGGCAGTTTAATCGGAGGCATCTGTTTCCTTTTATATCCGTCAAGTTCACTGCTTCTGTATCCGTCTTTCCATTTCCTTTGTTTCCACAGTTTCCTGTATCACGGGGTCATGGTATATATTGGGGTTCTGATGAATCGCAGCGGTCTGGTGAATCTGAAGAAAGAAGACATGCATCTATATTTCTGGTTTACTTCTCTGATCTGTATCCTTGCCTGGATAATCAATCTGCGTTACGGGACTAATTTCATGTTTATCTCAGATACATTCCATGGAACTTTGCTGGATATTCCGTACCGCGTTCTTGGTCCGTTCTATACACCGGTTCTGATCCTGGTTCAGGCGATTGTTCCTTTCAGGGTTATCCAGTGGTTCCGTCATCATACAAGTCTGCTGACCAGACCTGCCTGGTATCCGGATACATGTTGTGATGTCGTTAACAACGGCAAGATCCGTAAGGAATATAAGTATTAATTCAGAACATTAAATCAAAAGAAAATATGTACAAAAATACCGCCTGTTTCCGATAAGTAGACGGTATTTTCATGTGTTATTTTGTTTTGATTATTTCAAGGAGAACTTCAGTTTTGCCTCATGGTTTTCCCAATCAAACGTCAGCATTGCTCCGTTGATCAGAGTCATATGAGGGATCGTATGGCCGACATCTGCTTCTGTGACATATGGATAATCGCCTAAGGCAAGTTCGCAGGCTTCTTCATACGTCATGCCGGTTTCAGAAGACGGGAAGATGGTTCTGCCGATAATGACTGCCTTTGTGTAATCAAACCAGCCGGCATAGCGGAACTGGAGGAGGGTACGGTAGAAGACTTCAGCCGAAAGCGAGAAGTTGTCAAAATACCAGATAATACCGTCATCCTTGTATTTTTTCAGGAAGTCCTTTGTACCGTCAAACCGGGTGCCGATCAGATCTTTCAGAACATCAATACAGCCGCCGATGCATCTGCCTTCTGCATGGATTGTCTCAGCATCTGACTGCCAGGTGTTTTCCTTGTCATAGAAAACGTGGTCAAGACCGAAAGGAAGAGCAGAAAGTATAGTTTTCCAGCTTGTCTGTTCAATCAGATTTCCCTGCAGAATTTCAAGATTGTTCTTTGCAAAATCAGGCACCGGCCGGAAGGAATAGGAACCTCCGTTTAGTCCATAGATTGTCGCAACATCATACTTTGTTGTCAGCGGATATAAAAGTCCAGTCGGATCGGAAGCGCCCATGAGCCACTTCGGGTGTTTCTGCATGGTTTCAAAATCCGCAAAAGGAATCATCTCATCCAGAAAATCCCCGCCGGCAGCACACATGACCATGTCCACTTTTGGATCCAGAAATATGGAATTCAGCTCTTTGCCGCGGGTAACAGGATCTGCACTCCGGTCATTGTCAACCCGGACGGAAGGTGTTTCTTTTACATGAAAACCTCTGGACTCAAGATATTGGACAGACCGGATATAGTCATCCACTTTTTTACCGGTACCGGCACTTGGAGCGGCAATGCCGATGGTACTGCCTTGTTTCAGAAATGAAGGATAGATCATACCTGCCTCCTTTTTATTTACCTGCTCATTATACTGAAAGGAAAGAAATATGACCAATATCATGAAGAAGAGAAGAAGATTATTTTTCCTGACTGCAGTATACTAGTCCATATAAAAAATGATTCAGAAAGAAGGATTCCTATGAAAAAACCAAAGATCGGAATTGTCTGCAATCTGCTTGTCATGCAGAACGGCGATATGGCTGGTGCTTATCGTTCCTATGTCAATCACAACTATGTGACAAGCCTTGAAAAAGCCGGGTGTATTCCTGTGCAGCTGCCGGTCATTTATGATCTGGACAGCGTTTCTGATATGGTGGAAGGACTTGACGGGGTTGTATTGTCAGGCGGCTATGATGTTACGCCGGGGCTTTACGGGGAAGAACCGATGCCGCAGATCGGGTTTACCATGAAGGAAGTAGATGATTTCTATATTCGTGTCATTCATGAAGCCGATCAGAAAAATATTCCGGTATTCGGCATCTGCAAGGGCATCCAGATTCTGAATGTTGCCTGCGGCGGTACTTTGTATCAGGACCTGGGTACACAGGTTAAAGGTTCTTATAAACATGTACAGTCTGCACCGCGATATACGCCTTCCCATGTCATCACGATTGAAAAAGATAGTTTCCTGGGATCCGTGCTTGGCGAAAAGGCCATGGTGAATTCTTTCCATCATCAGGCAGTAAAAGAACCTGCTGAAGGCTTCCGGGTTACCGCAAGAGCCGGGGACGGTGTCATTGAAGCAATTGAAAGAACTTCCGGTTCCTTCATGGCCGCTGTTCAGTTCCATCCGGAAATGATGGCTGAGTTTGATAATCCGGATATGCTGCGGCTGTTTCAGAAGTTTGCGGAAGTGTGCAGGATAAATAAGGAAATAGCATGAAGAAAGCAGAGAAAAAATTCGGCCTGCCAAGTATTATATTGCTTGTCATTAATGCCATTATCGGTACCGGTATCTTTCTGCTGCCTGGCAAAGCATATGCTTTGGCAGGTACAAGCAGTTTGTTTGTGTATCTTTTTGTAACTTTGTTAGCAGGTTCCATGGCTTTGTGTTTTGCGGAAGCATCCGGTTTGTTCAGATCGAACGGCGGTGCTTACGTGTACGTCAAGGAAGCTTTCGGAAACTTTGCCGGTTTTGAAGTCGGCTTTATGAAATATATTGTCCAGTGCATAGCCTGGGCAACGATGGCAGCTGGTTTTGCGACGGCATTATCTGCTCTTGTTCCCTCTTTTGAGGGCGGCTTGCCGAGAGCTTTACTGGTAACCGGCGTAATCGTAGGCTTATCTCTCGTCAATTATTTCGGTATTAATCTCGTCAAGTATATTTCCAATTTTGCCACGATTGGAAAACTGGTACCGCTGGTGATTTTTATCGCGGTTGGGATTTTCTTCCTGAAGCCGGCTAATTTCCAGCCTCTTGTTCCAAAGGGAATGACAACGCATGATTTTTCGGAAGCGGCAATTCTGATTTTCTATGCATTTACCGGCTTTGAATCAATTGGTACGGCTGCTGAGGATATGGAAAATCCGAAGAAGAATCTGCCGGTCGGCATCATCATCGGCATGAGCATTATCGCCCTGATTTATTTCATGATTCAGGTTGTTTCCATCGGTACATTGGGCCCGGCTCTGGCGGATTCAGGAACTCCGGTAGTTGATGCCATGACGACTTTTCTTGGCTCTGCAGGAGGCCTGCTGGTGAGTGCAGGTACTTTGATATCCATCGGCGGCATCAATATCGCGTCTTCTTTCTTTAATCCAAGAGGGTGTCTTGCCCTGGCGGAAAGAAATATGCTGCCGCAGTTTATATTGAAGAAGTCAAAATACGGCACGCCTTCTGCTGCAATTCTGATTACCTGCCTGCTGACAGTTCCTTTAGCTTTGTCCGGTACTTTCTCGCAGCTGGCAGCTATTTCTGTCATTTCCCGTTTTTCCCAATATATTCCTACGTGTCTTTCAATTATTGTTTTCCGCAAGCGGGGCATGAAGTCTACTTTCCGGATTCCAGGCGGCTATACGATTCCGCTGCTTTCAACCATCACGGCAGTGTGGCTGCTGCTGAAGGCTGACAAAGTGAAGTTGCTGATCGGGCTTGGGGCAATGATCATCATTGTTCCGATCTACTTCCTGATGAAAGCGTATAATGCAAGACACGGTCTTGCGTTTAAAGATTCTGATTAAAAGAGGCTTCTGTATATTCCTGTACAGGAGTCTTTTCAATATCTCTGGCCAGTAAAAAATGGTATAATCGACGCATGAAGCAACTACTCAGAAAATTCATCAGTCTTGCGGCTGTTATGAATATGATGATTATGACAGGCTGTTCTGCAAAGAAAACAGACGGTCTCAAGGATGGTACTTATCAGGAAACAGTGAATGGATACGGCGGCGAAATCGAGGTGAATTGCATTGTCACAGATGGGAAGCTGAACAGTGTCAAAGTCGTCAGTGAACATGAAACAGATGCATTGTCTGCTTCCGCTTTGAAAGATGTTCCGGCCAGAATGGTTTCCAATCAGTCTGTCAATGTTGATCTTTCTACCGGTGCTACCGTTACCAGCAAAGCCATGCAGGAAGCAGTGCTTTCAGCAGTGAAAGAAGCCGGCGGCAATGAAGCAGAGTGGCAGAAGGACTGCACTGGTAAATATGCCGATAAAACAGAAGAAAGAAAAGCAACAGCAGTCGTTGTCGGCGGCGGTCTTTCCGGTATTGCGGCTGTTCTTCGTCTCAGACAGAACAATATCAATACAACTCTGATTGAAAAGGAAGATTCGATCGGCGGTTCGCTTCCTTATATCAGCACATCTGTTCAGATTACAGCAGGGTCGCAAAACCTGCATACGGATAATCCGGTGGAAATTACTCCGGATGAATTGAAGAATGATCTGTTTGCCTGCAGCAAGGAAACTGCCGACAGGGATCTGCTGAATTTACTGGTAAATAATGTCGGTACAGTCACGGATTGGCAGGTTAAGGATCTTGGTGTTCTTTTCTCAGATAACTACGAAGCAGTCGGCTATTCCCATAATGCGGTCAGAAGCTACAATACTTCAAGCGGTGTTTCCCTGCAGGAGCTGCTGACCAAGGAAGCAGATGTTTCCGGTGCTGATATCATTACGAATACGGCTGTGATGGGGCTTTGGAAAAAGAATGACAGGATCGAAGGCGTCGTTGCCAAAAATGCCAAAGGTACAGTGATATATGTCAAAGCTAACTATATCATCTTTGCGACGGGCAGCGGTTCCTCGAACCAGGATGTGCCTTACTACGGCCCGATCGGAAATACCAATGATATCATGACCATTGCTGCAGAAAATGATCTGCAGAGCGTAGATCAGCAAAGCTCGAATCTTTCTTCCTTCGGCGTAGAAGCACAGGGGGAAACTGCTTATGCATACAATGCAATAAATGAAGCTATGAAGGACGGAGCAGTCCTTGTCAACGATAAGGGAGAGCCTTTTCTCAACACGGAAATCAGATATGAACAGGCAGCTCTTGAAAAGGAAATTGAAAAGCAGGGTCCGGTATATCTTGTTATGAAAGATACTTCCTGGCGGACTTTCCGCAACCTGCTGGTACCGGATTTTTCAGAAAAGACACAGGGCAGCCTGAAGGAAGAATCCTACAGCAGTCTTTATCAGACGGAAATTGAAGGGGTTGATACCGGTACGCTGAAGGAAAATATTGAAAAAGTTCATACTTCGACCATGAAGGAAAAGCTTTTCTCGGTTTCTGATGATCTTTATATCGTTCCTTTGAAACGGTATGAATATGCAGGCCTGAAGGGACTTGTCACTGACGGCAGTCTTCATGTCAAAGATGCCAGCGGCCAGGCGCTTGGCAATGTTTACAGCATTGGTCTGGCAAATGGCGGTGTTTTTGGCAAAGGGATGAAAACCGGTGCCGGTACTGCCTGGGGTTTTGTCAGCGGCTATATGGCAGCAGAAGAAATTACCAATACCGAGAAGACACTGGAAAAGAGTGTTTCTTCAAGTCAGTAATTCTGAATTGCAGAAAGCTCAATACATTATGAGTGCAGCTGGGATGATCATCATTCAGATGGTCAGCCTGCTGCATTTATTTTCTGGTGGAAAAAATCCCGGATCTGCAGAAGCAGACGGAGGAAAGAATTGTCTTCTTTTGGTATCATAACAGAAACGCTGCATTGGTGAAGAACTTTGTTGTCAGAAGTAATCGTGATGGTTCCTTCATATGTCTGATCTTCCAGTGAATCAGAAACGTGGTCAGGCAGATCGGTTGTAATCTGTGCTTCCGGTTCTTCAGCTGCTTCATAGTTGAAATCTTCCGGGGCAATGACTGATACGACTTTGTCCGTCCATGGTCCTTTTACGACGATGCCGTCAATAGCGGTGTCTTTTTTCATCAGGGAATACATATTCAGCTGAGTCATATGAGAAAGGATCGTATAGAGATCATCCATGTGGCTGGGAATCTCCAAGTCGGTCTGGGCGTGGCCGGTAACGACAATGTAGGTTCTGCCGTTGATCTCATCCCAGCTGGCCATGCAATGACCGGCTGCATCCGTGAATCCGGTTTTGCCTCCTCTGTATGCCGGCAGAACATAATCACCGTCATCGATCAGGCTCCAGGCAGTCTGGCGGAAAGAAAGACCGGTTGATGAAGTATAGTCATGGGAAGAAAAGATTTTTGTAAAAGTATCATTTTTCAGGCAATACTGCAGAAGCAGAGAGATATCGTAGGCGGTTGAATAGTGATTGTCATCGTGGAGACCAGTCACATTGACAAAGTGAGAATTTGTCATCCCGATTTCCTGGGCTTTCTGATTCATCAGATCTACGTAGGCATCAATGGAGCCGGCAAAATGATATGCTAAGGCATTGCTTGCGTCCGCTCCGGAAGGAATGGCAGATCCATAGAGAAGATCCTGAATGGATGGCGTATCACCGATCTCGAAGCCGGCAACGGAAGCATTGGCTTCTTTCAGTCCTGCTAACATTTCCGGCGTGATTTCGACAGTTTCATTCAGATCAGGGTTCAGATCCAGAGCCGTGATACAGGTAAGCATCTTGGTCATGGAAGCAGGATACATTTTTTCATATCCGTTTTTGTCGCCGAGAATCTGACCAGTATCGGCGCTCATGATGAGGGCATAATCACTGATGATATCGTCCGTCAGGTGATTGGGATCTTCCGCTTTGACAGACTGAAACGGAAGCAGACAAACTGCAGATAAAGCACAAAGTATTTTCAGACAGATTTTTTTCATAGATCAATTGTAGCATTTCTCTTCAGAAAAAAAGCCCATCTTGTGGATGAGCTTCTGTTAGCTTGTCAGTCTTCGATGTAAACGCGCTTCATGACAACCGGGTGAAGCGGCTTGTCACGGAAGTCGGTTCTTTCATTTGCAATCTGATCGACAACGTCCATGCCTTCTACGACATGACCGAAAGCAGCGTACTGACCATCCAGATGCGGTGCGTCTGCGTGCATGATGAAGAACTGGGAAGATGCGGAATCCGGATCCATAGCTCTGGCCATGGAGATAACACCGCGGACATGCTTAATCGGATTGTTGACACCGTTGGCTTTGAATTCGCCCTTGATGTTTTCTCTGGAACCGCCGGTGCCGTTGCCGTTCGGGTCGCCGCCCTGGATCATAAAGCCGGCAATGACGCGGTGGAAAGTCAGACCGTCATAGAAGCCTTCCTTTACAAGTTTTTCAAAGTTTGCGACTGTAATCGGGGCAGCTTTCGGATCAAGTTCAATTCTGATGATGCCGCCGTTGTCCATTTCAATAACTACCATTGTGTGCTTACTCCTTTTTTTCTACTGTGTATATATAACACAAAAGAGGCATTTCTGCCTCTTTGCGCTTTCAGAAATTTACTTTTCTTCTGCTTCACCGCTTGTCAGGTGCCAGATATCACGATTGTATTCACGGATGGTTCTGTCGGAAGAGAAGAAGCCGCTCCTGGCAATATTGACCAATGCCTTTTTCTTCCAGGCTGTCTGGTCTTCATAATCATGGAGAACTTTTTCTTTGGTATCCACATAGGATTCAATATCCAGCAGAGTCATGAACCAGTCCTTGTTGATGAGGTTGTCCTGCAGATCTTTCAGAAGTTTTTCATCACCGATCTTTGTTAATTCCGGACCGGTAATAAAGTCAACAATCTTTTTGATTTCCTTGTCATTTTCATAGAACTTCCTGGCGGAATAGCCGTTAGTTGCATAGAGATTGATGACTGTATCGGAAGATTCACCGAAGGTATAGATGTTGTCCCTGCCGACCAGATCGCCGATTTCGACGTTAGCGCCGTCATTTGTACCTAAAGTAACTGCACCGTTTAACATGAACTTCATATTGCCGGTACCGGAAGCTTCCTTGGAAGCCAGGGAAATCTGTTCGGAAATATCGCAGGCAGGAATGGTAACTTCTGCTTTGGCAATGTTGTAGTTGCGGATCATGACAACTCTGAGATACGGAGAAACTTCAGGATCATTGTTGATGAGTTCCTGCAGGCAGAGGATCAGATGGATGACTGCCTTGGCCTGATAGTAAGCAGGGGCAGCCTTGCCGCCGAAGACAATGGTAATCGGACGCTGCGGTAAATGACCTGCCTTGATCTGCATGTACTTCCAGATGACCCAGAGAGCATTCATCTGCTGTCTCTTATATTCATGCATACGCTTGACCTGAACATCGAAGATGGATTCCGGATCGATATCAACGCCCTGTTCCTTCTTCATATAGTCCGCAAAGCGTACTTTGTTGTCATGCTTGATTTCGCCGAGCTTGTTGAGCAGCGTTTCATCATCCTTGTGATCCAGGAGCTTTTCAAGTTCGTTTTCGTCTGTCTTCCAGCCTTCACCGATTGTTTCGTCAATGAGAGCAGTCAGTTGAGGATTTGCATGCATGATCCATCTGCGGAAAGTAATGCCGTTGGTCTTGTTGTTGAACTTGTCCGGATAGATGTCATAGAAAGGTCTGAGTTCCTGCTTCTTGAGAATTTCTGTATGCAAAGCAGCGACACCGTTGATGGAATGGCCGAAGTGCATATCCATCTTTGCCATGTGGATGCGGTTTTCATCATCGATGATGCTCAGTTCCTTGTCGCCGTGGAATGCAGTTGCGACTACATAATCCAGGCCTTCAATGATCGGCATCAGCTGCGGTACAACTTCCAGCATGTAATTCATCGGCCACTTTTCCAGAGCTTCTGCCAGAATTGTGTGGTTTGTATAAGCACATACGCCACAGACAATATCAGCAGCTCTCTTCATGGTGATGCCTTCTTTGATCAAAAGACGGATGAGTTCCGGAATGACCATGGAAGGATGGGTATCATTGATCTGAATTGCAACATATTTATCAAGATCATTGAGATCATGACCGAGTTCCTTCTGTTCCTTCAGAATCAGCTGTGCGGCATTGGATACCATGAAATACTGCTGGTAGATACGCAGTTTTCTGCCGTTGTCATCGGAGTCATCCGGATAGAGGAAAAGAGTCAGGTTCTTATCAATCTGTGTCTTGTCGAAGTCAATGCCTTCCTTTACCAGGTTGTCGTCGACAGTATCGAGATCAAAGAGATGAAGGGTATTGCGGGCACCCTTATAGCCGATGATATCAAGGTCGTACATGCGGGATGTATAAGTCTTTCCGGCAAGTTCTACCGGGAAGCATACATCTGTCTTTCTGAGCATGTTCGGTGTGCTCAGCCATTCATCCGGTACTTCATATTGCTTATGGTCTTTGAATTCCTGCTTGAAGAGACCGAAGTGATAATTCAGACCGACGCCGTCGCCTTTCATGTCCAAAGTTGCAATGGAATCCATGAAGCAGGCTGCCAGTCTTCCCAGGCCGCCGTTGCCTAAGGAAGGTTCTGCTTCCTCTTCTTCCACAGCACTCAGGTCTTTGCCGTTTTCTGCCAGCAGCTTCTTTACATCTTCATAGATGCCCAGGTTGATCAGGTTCTTGCCGAGCTGTCTGCCGATCAGAAATTCAGCTGAGATGTAATAGAGTTTTTTATCCCCTTTGACGTAAGGCAGGTCCTCTGCCTTGTCCTTTACGTACGCCAGCAGTGCTTCGTAGAGCTGCCGGTCAGTCGATTTGACGATCGGCTGATCCAGACGGGATGCGATTTCTTTTTCGAGTTCCATACTTTTCTCCTTATTGTCTTTGCATGTTTCTCAAATGCAAAATCAGTATAGCATACAAAATTGAGAAAAGTATAACAAATTAAAACGTTTCCAAAAGTTATGGAAAAAGTCAGGTTCACAAGCTATACTATAGGTGTATATAAGCACGGAGTATAAAAACAAGTATGAAAAAAGCAGGAATCCTGATGCCGGTAGCTTCATTGCCTGACCGCCACGGCATCGGATCATTCGGTAAACAGGCATATTATTTTGTTGATGAGATCAACAAAGCAGGATTGACCATCTGGCAGATTCTGCCGCTGAATCCATTGGGCTACGGGAATTCCCCGTATCAGCCGTATTCATCTTTTGCAATGGATGAATTATATATTTCTTTGGATTTATTGAAAGAAGAAGGTCTGATCAAAAGCCGCATTCCTTCCTTCCGGCGCAGAGCCGGTCAGATCGATTATGATGCCGTCAGGCGTTTCAAGGAGCCGTTTCTGAAAGAAGCATATCGCAATTTCAAGCCGGACCATGCATACAGCGTCTTTGCTTTCCAGCAATGGCTGCGGGATTATGCTGTCTTCATGACGTTCAGAAAAATCAACAACATGCATTGCTGGAACGAATGGCCGGAAGAAATGAGAGATGAACCGATCGAAGGAAAGATCGATCTGAAAGAATATACAGATGAGATCCTCTACCAGGTTTTCCTGCAGTATATTCTGTTCAGACAATGGAAGGACCTGAAGCAATATGCCAATGACAAGGGCATTGAAATCATGGGAGATATTCCTTTCTATGTCGGTCTGGATTCTGCTGATGTCTGGGCAAAGCGGGAAAACTTCCTGTTAACCAGAGATGGTCATCCGACTTTTATTGCCGGGGTTCCGCCGGATTATTTCTCTGCAACCGGTCAGCGCTGGGGCAATCCGATCTATAACTGGGAATATATGGAAAAGGACAATTTCTCTTTCTGGATGGAAAGATTGTCCTATGTCCGCAAGATGTTTGATCTGGTCAGAGTCGATCATTTCCGCGCTTTTGATACATACTGGAAGATCAAGGCATCCTGCCCGACTGCCATTGACGGCAAGTGGATTGAAGCCCCCGGCTACAAATTATTTGATACGATGCTGAAGGCGGATCCTGAATTTGAAATTGTTGCCGAAGATCTTGGTGATCTGCGCAAGGAAGTACATGTTCTGCGTGATCATTATCATTTCCGCGGCATGAGGGTTATCCAGTTCTCCTTTGATCCAAAAGGCATGCCGGCAGATAAAGAACATCTGGTTGTTTATACAGGCACGCATGACAACGATCCGATCTTCTCCTGGTACCGGCACAAGCCGGCTGCAGAAAGAAGAGCCATGCGCAGATATCTGAAGAAGACAGGGTATCATGCCCATAGTTTTGCAGAAGATATTATTCAATATTCGCTGGATTCCAATGCGGATATGGTCATTATCCCGATGGTGGATTATCTGCATCTGGGCAAGAAGGCAAGATTGAATCTGCCGGGTACGGTCGGAAAACCGAACTGGATGTGGCGGCTGACTGAATTCAGTGCATTTGAAAAGAAGGTTCCGGCTATCAGAGCTGCAGTTGAAAAGGCAAAGAGGATTGCATAAGCAGTTCTCTTTTTCGGTGGTATGGTGGTATAATATCTTCGTTTTAATAAAGCGAAAGGATAGTTTATGAATTTACTAGTCAATATTCTCAAGTCAGCAGTTTTCGGTATAGTACAGGGTATTACTGAATGGCTGCCGATTTCCTCCACCGGCCATCTGATCCTCATGGAGCACTTTATGCCCCTGAATCTGTATACAGATGCGGCAAGCAACACTGCTTTCTGGAATATGTACAAGGTTGTCATTCAGTTCGGCTCCATTCTTGCGGTTCTGCTGCTGTATTGGAAGAAACTCTGGCCGTTTGGTGCCAAGGTAACACCGAAGAGAAAGAAGAGAATTTTCAGGACATGGGTTCTGATTATCATTGCAACAGTTCCGGCCGGCATTGCGGGCCTGCTCCTCGATGACTGGATTGATAACACAATGTCAACGCCGTTTGTCATTGCCTGCACATTGATCATCTACGGTATTCTCTTCATCTGGATGGAAAACCGCCAGCATCACTATGCAATTGAAGATATCAATCAGGTTACTCCAAAGAAGGCATTGGAAATCGGATGCTATCAGATTCTGGCCCTGATTCCTGGTACTTCCCGTTCCGGTTCCACCATCTTCGGCGGTACCATGCTGGGCTTCAGCAGACCGGCTGCTGCTGAATTTTCCTTCCTGATGGCAATTCCGGTTATGTTCGGTGCTTCTTTATTGAAGATTATCAAGGCTGATATTACCTATACTGCTTCCGGCATCCTGGTTCTTCTGGTCGGCATGTTTGTTGCATTTATTGTTTCCGTGCTTGCCATCCGTTATCTGATGCGTTATATCCGTACCCATGATTTCAAGGTCTTCGGCTATTACCGCATCGTTCTCGGCATCATCGTTCTGATTTTCGGCGCCCTTGGCTTCTTAGCTTGAGGATGTCTAGTTCTCTGACATACGGCAGTCTTTTTCTGGAAGGACTGCTTTCTTTTTTCTCCCCGTGTGTGCTTCCTTTAGTGCCTTTGTATATCGGCTATATTACCCAGAGCGTAAAGGAAGAAAGTACAGGCAGGCGCAGATGGAAAGTATTCTGGCTGACCCTGGGATTTATTCTCGGGATCTGCAGCGTGTTTGCAATTGCGGCAATGGGCGCCAATGCTTTGCATGTATTCTTTACTTCCCATACGCTTGTCTTTCAGCTGGCCGGCGGTATTCTTCTGATTTTATCCGGTTTAGTCAGCCTGCATGTGATCCGGATTCCGTTTCTTGAAAAAACATACATGCATACAGGGAAAGCAGAAGGGACGCTGAACTTTTTCAGGTCATATCTGCTCGGTTTCTTCTTTTCCTTTGCCTGGTCGCCATGCATCGGTCCTCTGTTAGCGCAGGCGATCGTCTTAGCAGCACAGAGTGAAAGCGGCTGGCTGTATATTGCCTGCTATGCGGCAGGGTTTGTGATCATCTTCCTGCTGCTTGGGCTGTTTACGGAAGAAGTTCTGCAGCTGCTGAAGAAATACAGAGGAGTTGTAAAATACACAGGCATCATTGCCGGTCTTGTAGTTCTCTGGATGGGCGGCTATATGCTCAAGGGTGCATATGATACCTGCACAAAACAGAACATGACTGCCGCAAATGCAGCCGTGCAGGAAACCCAGGAACCAGAAGAAAAGAGTGAAGACAGTACAGAGCAGAAAGAAGAAAAGACATATACAATAGATGATCTTGATTTTACACTGCCGGATGCAGACGGAAATCTGGTTTCTCTTCATGACTATAGGGGAAAGAAAATCATCGTGAATTTCTTCGGTACCTGGTGTCAGTATTGCAATATGGAAATGCCTCAGATGCAGAAGGTACAGGATCTTCATGAAGCGGAAGTGATTCTGATCGCACTCCCGCATGTCAATGGGGAAGGGGATCCTGCCTATGTTGAGAAATATATGAAAGATGCCGGGTATTCCATGAAAATTCTCTATGACAATACGCAGAGAGTTACTTATATGTACGGGGTGTCCGGGTATCCTTCTTCTTATTATTTCAATAGTGACGGTACTTTCTCAGGGTATGCGCCTGGTTATGTGCCGGAAGATCTGCTGAAAGACATCCTGAGTAAATTGTCTTAATGAAAATTGTTTCATTGCAGTAGATGAAAATATTTGATTTTGTGATTGAAATCGATTGACTATATTTTTCAATACGGTAAAGTAGAGACGTAAAAGCAAAGAAGAGAAGAGTAGCGGGTGACTGGCATTCAAGAGAACCTTTGGAAGCTGGAAAGAAGGCATGCATAAGAACTGGTGAACATGATCTCAGAGCTGTCTGGCCGATAGGTAGGTCAGAACGGGTGGTCCCGTTACAGACATAGAGTATTTCTGAGGAATCAGCGTACTTGAAGAGGAAATAATCGTGAGGTTATTTTGAAGTAAGGTGGTAAAGCGTATACACTGCGCCCTTATAATCGGAATTCCGATTTAGGGTGCAGTTTTTTGTTTCTGTACCCTTACCTTTTCAAGAAGACTGAAAAAAGGAGGAGAAAAGAAATATGAACAAGGTTTTAAAGACATTAGCAGCAGTATCCCTGCTCGCATCCCTGGCAGGATGTGCAGGCAAGTCAGGATCTTCAGCAGCAGGTTCTGCATCTGACAAGACAATCAAGGTTGGTGCTACCTTGGTGCCGCATGCCGAAATTCTCAAGGAGGCCGTTGCACCGGAACTCGAGAAGGAAGGCTGGAAGCTGGAAGTTGTTGAATTCTCTGATTACGTATTGCCGAACCAGTCTCTGAATGACGGAGATCTGGATGCCAACTATTATCAGACGCTTGCTTACATGCAGAATGCAAATGATGCAAATGAAAAGAACGGCTTCAAGCTGGCTGCTGTAGCAGGTGTTCATATTGAACCGATGGGTTTCTATTCTGAAAAGCTCAAGGATATCAAGGATCTTCAGGACGGTGCCAAGATTGCCGTTCCTAATGATGCCGATAATGAAGACAGAGGTCTGCGTTTCCTGATTGCTGAAGGTCTGCTCAATGATCCTAAGAAAGACGGCCAGCTGGTCGATACTGACTTCAACGGCAAGAGCGATGTCAACCCTCATAACTATGAAATCCATGCCATGGCTGCTGATTCTCTGCCAAGAGATCTCCCGGATGTAGATCTCGCAGTCATTAACGGCAACTACGCTCTGGAAGCAAAGCTTCCTGATACAAACCCGGCTCTGGTTGTTGAATCCTTTGACAAGAAGGCAACTGTTGCCCGTACAAACTTCATCGTTGTCAACGAAAAGGACAAGGATTCTGAAAAGACAAAGGCACTGGTCAAGGCTGTTCAGTCTGATGCAGTCAAGAAGTACATTGAAGACAAGTACAAGGGTTCTGTCATTGCGTCCTTCATTGACGCTGACGGCAACGCCCAGTAATGATTCAGAAAGCAGAATAAACAAGGCACATGTTCAGGGAGAGTCTCTCTGAACATTGTGTTATTCAGGAGGACACTATGATTGAGCTGAAAAATGTCAGAAAAAATTTCGGCAGTCTGGAAGTTCTGAAGGATATTTCCATTTCAATCAAGGATCATGAGATCTATGGAATTATCGGTCAGTCCGGCGCCGGCAAGAGTACATTGCTGAGATGCATCAACGGCTTGGAAAGCTATACTTCCGGATCTATTGTTGTTGACGGACATGCAGTGAATGTAAAGGATAAAAAGGATCTGCGTGAGTTAAGACGGGAAATGGGCATGATCTTCCAGAACTTCAATCTGTTAAGCAGATGTAATGTTTATGACAACGTTGCACTTCCAATGCGGTTCTGGGGCATCAATCCGAAAACACCGGAATCCAGAGAAAAGATTGAAGGCCTGATCAGAATGGTCGGCCTGAGCGATAAGATGAATGCGTATCCGGATGAATTGTCCGGCGGTCAGAAACAGCGTGTCGCTATTGCGCGTGCTTTGGTCAATGATCCGAAAATTCTGCTTTGCGATGAAGCTACATCCGCACTGGATCCGAAGATTACCCGTGATATTCTTGCCCTGCTGCAGAAAATCAATAAGGAAATGGGCATTACGATTGTCGTTGTTACCCACCAGATGGAAGTCGTCAAGCAGATCTGTGAAAGAGTTGCCTTCCTGAAGCACGGCGTTGTCCTGGCTGAAGGCAAGCCGGAAGATCTCTTCGTTCATCCTAACAAGGACATCAAGAAGTTCCTTGGTGAAGATCAGACAAATCTGCCGGATACCGGCATCAATGTACAGCTGTTCTTTACGGATGAGAGTTCGGATGAACCTGTCATTACTGAAATGGCAAGAGAACTGGGGATTGATTTCTCCATCTGCTGGGGCAAGCTGGAAGAATTCAGAACCAATGTATACGGCAGTCTTGTCATCAACCTGAAGGAAGAAGACAAGGTCAAGGTACTGGAATACCTTGACCAGAAGAAAGTTAAGTGGGAGGTGTTATAAGATGGGTGCAGTAATTCAGAAAGCCACGTACGAAACCTTGTACATGGTAGGCATTTCCTCTTTGATCGCAATTATTCTCGGTTTTATTCCGGCAGTTATCCTGACACTGACAGCACCGGACGGCCTGAAGCCGAACCGGATTGTGTATGGTATTCTTGATGTCATCGTCAATGTTTTCCGTTCCTTCCCGTTTGTCATTCTCATGGTCATTGTCATCCCGCTGACGCGTGCTATTGTAGGGCGTGCCATCGGTACAACTGCAGCGCTGGTTCCGTTGACATTGTATGCTGTTCCTTTTATTGCAAGAGTGTTTGAAAATGCTTTGCGTGAAACAGATGCCGGCGTCATTGAAGCAGCCAGATCCTTCGGTGCAACCGACATGCAGATTATCCGCAGAGTTTATTTCAAGGAATCCATTCCGCGTTTATTGAACGGCATTATTCTTCTGATTATCAACATGGTTGGTGCTTCTGCTATGGCTGGTACGCTTGGCGGCGGGGGTCTTGGTGACATGGCCATCAGATACGGCTATCAGATGTATAACACTATGTACATGATCGTTACTTCTTTGATCCTGATTGTCTTCGTACAGCTTGTCCAGGGCATCGGCAACGTGCTGTACAAGAAGTTGTCATGAGCAGCGGAAAGCTTGTTGAATTGAAAGAAAATAGGGAACACAGCTTCTCCATTTTCCATAATGGAGGCAGGGTTGGTGAATTGTCTCTTTCCATTTCTTCCAACAAAGCAGAACTTTCTGTTTTCATTGAAGAGAAAGAAAGAAACAAAGGCTATGCCGCCAGTGCCGTCTATGATTTTCTCAAAGATGCTCATGAGAAATATGATCTCAATACGATCTATGCAGAATATGACGGTACTTATGAAAACTGGAAACATGTGCTTGAGCATAATGGATTTGAGATTGTTTCCAGAGAAAACGGAAATGTATACTATGCACATCGCCGGGTAACTACAGCAAAAGACGATGATCTGAAGCTTGACGGCAGGGAAATTCTTTATTTTGCCGGCGGGTGTTTCTGGGGCATGGAAAAGGTTTTTAAGATTCTTGACGGTGTCATAGAAACAAAAACAGGTTATGCCAATGGTCATACGAAGAATCCGACTTATGCAGATGTGTGCCGCAATGATACGGGTTATAAGGAAACAGTCAGAGTCATCTTTGATCCAGCCTGCCTGTCTGTTGAAAAGCTGCTGAAGGCATATTTTCTGTGTATTGATCCAAGGCAGAAAAACGGCCAGGGCGGTGATATCGGCACGCAATATATGACGGGCGTATATTATCGCAATCCTGCTTTGAAGGAAAAGCTCGAATCCGTTTTTGCAAAGGAAAAGGCAAAGTATGAAGAATTCTATACGGAATTGAAGCCGCTGGAAGTCTTCTATGAAGCGGAAGAATATCATCAGGATTATCTGACCAGAAACAAAAACGGTTATTGTCATATCACGGCAGTTGATCTGGAAAAGGTCAGAGCTCTGAATGCAGAAGAAAAATAAAACCAGGAAAAGACGGAATGGCGCTTGCGTAATAAATGAACCTGCTATATAATTCTGTCGTCAAAGAGGACATTAAAAAAAACGGCTTTTGCAGCCGCTAGGTTTAATGCCCTCTTATTTTGGTTATCGGGGAGTGAAAAGGAGAAAATATGAAGTATATTTTTGTGACAGGCGGTGTTGTTTCAGGCCTTGGCAAAGGCATTACAGCTGCATCTTTAGGCAGATTATTGAAGCAGAGAGGATTCAAGGTCATTTCTCAGAAACTTGATCCGTATATCAATGTGGATCCGGGTACCATGTCCCCGTACCAGCATGGTGAAGTTTTCGTAACAGACGATGGTGCAGAAACAGATCTGGACCTGGGTCACTATGAAAGATTCATCGATGAAAATCTGAATAAGTATTCCAATCTGACAACCGGCAAGGTTTACTGGAATGTTCTTCAGAAGGAAAGAAGAGGTGAATATCTGGGCGAAACCGTACAGATCATTCCGCATATTACAAATGAAATCAAGCGCTTCATCTATTCTGTCGGCGACAAGGCAAGTGCTGATGTTGTCATTACGGAAATCGGCGGTACAGTCGGTGATATGGAATCCCAGCCTTTCATTGAAGCAATCAGACAGATTTCCATTGAAAAGCCGGAAGACTGCTGCTTCCTGCATGTAACGCTGGTTCCTTATATTTCCGGCTCCAACGAGTACAAGTCCAAGCCTACCCAGCATTCTGTCAAGGAATTGCAGAATCTCGGCGTACGTCCGAATATCATCATTGCCAGATGCGATGGTCGTCTGCCGCAGTCCGTCAAGGACAAGATTGCACTTTTCTGCAACGTAAAGTCCGACTGCGTCATTGAAAATACAACGGTCGGTGATCTGTATGAAGCACCGCTGATGCTGGAAAATCAGAATCTTTCTTCCATCGTCTGCAGAGAGCTTCACATGGATCCGGGTGCTATTGATCTGAGTGAATGGAAAGCAATGGTTGAAAGAATCCGTTCCGTCACAAGTGATGTAACAGTTGCCTTAGTCGGCAAGTATGTTGCTCTGCATGATGCCTATCTTTCCGTTGTTGAATCTTTGAAGCACGGGGGCTATGAAAACGGCGCCAAGGTTCATATCAAGTGGGTTGAAAGTGAAGACGTTACCGACAAGAGTGCACCTGCTATCTTCCGTGATGTCCAGGGCATTATCGTACCTGGCGGCTTCGGAGACAGAGGCATTGAAGGCATGATTGCGGCTGCCAGATATGCAAGAGAAAATAATATTCCGTATCTTGGATTGTGTCTTGGCATGCAGATTGCAACGATCGAGTTTGCCAGAAATGTCTTAGGCTATACAGATGCCAATTCCAATGAGTTCAACCCGAAGTCTGAACACAAGGTCATCGACTTCATCCACGGCCAGTCCGATGATATTGATAAGGGCGGTACAATGAGACTGGGCGCTTATCCTTGTCACATCAAGGAAGGTACTTTGCTTGAAAAGTGCTACGGTACAAGAGATATTTCTGAGCGTCATCGTCATAGATATGAATTCAATTCTGACTATGAAGCAGAATTTGAAAAGAACGGCATGGTCATTGCCGGCAAGAATCCTGACCAGGATCTGGTCGAAGCAGTTGAAAACAGAAACTGCGATTTCTTCATCGGCGTTCAGTATCATCCTGAATTCAAGTCCCGTCCGAACAAGGCGCATCCTCTGTTCAGAGGCTTTATCTCTGCAGCATTGAAAAAAATCGATGCGTAAGGAAATATATACGATAAAATAAGAGCGGCACAGAGTAACAAACTGTTACCACTCTTTTTGAAAGGAGAAAACGCATGGCAGACAAGATCATTGTTCTGGATTTCGGCAGTCAGTACAACCAGCTGATTGCCCGCAGAATCCGTAATTTTGGTGTATATTCCGAACTCCATCCGGGTGATATGAAATTAGATGACATCCTGGCAATGGGGGAGGTAAAAGGTATCATTTTTTCCGGCGGCCCAAACAGCGTCTACGATCAGGATGCACCGAAATGCGATCCTGCTATTTTCACAAGCGGCCTGCCTGTATTAGGCATCTGCTACGGCATGCAGATGACACACTACATGCTGGGTGGAGAAGTCAAGGCTTCTGACAAAAAAGAATATGGCAGAACGGAAATCGATGTGGATGATTGTGTTCTTTTTGACGGCCTGCCGAAGCATCAGGTAGTCTGGATGAGCCATGGCGACCAGGTCGCAAAGTTAGCAGACGGTTTCAGAGGCGTTGCCAAGAGCGACACCTGTCCGTTTGCGGCCAGTGCAAATGATGAAAAGAAGATCTATACATTGCAGTTCCATCCGGAAGTCCGCAATAGTGAATATGGCCTTGATATCCTGAAGAACTTCGTCTTCAAGGTATGCAAAGCCAGGAACAACTGGTCCATGAAGGATTTCATTGACCAGCAGGTAAAGGAAATCAGAGAAAAGGTCGGCGACGACAAGGTATTGCTCGCGCTTTCCGGCGGCGTGGATTCTTCTGTCGTTGCAGCTTTGCTGAATAAGGCGATCGGCAGGAATCTTTACTGCATGTTCATTGATCACGGCCTGCTCAGAAAGGGTGAAGCCGAATCCGTCATGGATACCTTCTCCCGCAATATGGATCTGAACCTGATCAAGATCGATGCTTCCGAAAGATTCTTATCAAAGCTGAAGGGCGTATCTGATCCGGAAAAGAAGAGAAAGATCATCGGTGCCGAATTTGTTTATACCTTCCGTGATGAAGTGGCAGAACTTCTGAAGGGTACAGATATCAAGTGGCTGGCGCAGGGTACTTTGTATACTGATGTCATCGAATCCGGTACCAAGACTGCCCAGACCATCAAGTCTCATCATAATGTCGGCGGTCTGCCGAAGGATATGAACTTCAAGCTGATCGAACCATTGAACAGATTGTTCAAGGATGAAGTCAGAGAACTTGGTACAGAACTCGGTCTGCCGGAAGAAATGGTCTGGAGACAGCCGTTCCCAGGTCCTGGCTTAGGCATCCGTGTCTTAGGTGAAATTTCTGAAGAAAAGCTGGAAATCGTCAGAGAATCAGATGCAATTCTCAGAGAAGAAATCAGAAAAGCAGGTCTGCAGAGAGAAATCTGGCAGTACTTCACCTGCCTGCCGAATATCCGTTCCGTCGGTGTCATGGGTGATCAGAGAACCTATGATTATACTATTGTCATCAGAGCCGTTACTTCTATTGATGGCATGACTGCTGACTGGGCACGTATTCCGTATGATGTTCTGGATAAGATTTCTACGAGAATCGTCAATGAAGTACCTCATGTCAACCGTGTAGCCCTGGATATTACTTCCAAGCCTCCGGGAACCATTGAGTGGGAGTGAAAGAATAGCACCCTGTGGCTTTCGAGTAGTGAAACAGGGTACATAAATGTATTGGTCAGAGGAAAGTGCTGCTTGAATGGCAGTGCTTTTTAAATGGTTAAATGCTGTGAGTGCAGCGCATGGAGAACATGTGGAAGATGGCAACGAAGACAGGAAAGGCAGGTTGCTCCTACACAATAATCACAGAACAACAAGTATTGATTACATCTGCGGAATCTATCATAAATCAATAAGCATAGAGACAAAAATGTCACTATGGATTATAATAATGTCACTTCGGAAAGTGAGAAACATGACATGAACTTAGGAAAAGAAACGGAAACAATGGAATTTAAAAAAACGACTGGTGAGATGAAGGAGGCTATGATCTCAATCTCGTCTATATTAAACAAGCATGGAATCGGAACTCTGTATTTCGGCGTGAAACCGAATGGAGATGTATGCGGCCAGAATGTTTCTGAATCATCACTAAGAGATGTGTCACGGGCAGTATATGAGAGCATAAGACCGCAGATATATCCTGCTATTGAAGAAATAATCCTGGATGGAAAGCAGTTGATCAGGGTTGAGTTCAACGGCAATAGTACACCATATTCTGCTGCCGGAAGATACTATCTTCGTACAGCTGATGAGGATCGGAAGGTCACTCCGGAAGAACTGAAAAGCTTTTTTATTTCAAATGAATATCGTGAGAAGTGGGAAAAGACTCCTTCTGCTGCATCGGTGAAGCAAGCAGATAAGAAAGCTGTTAAATCGTTTTGGCAAAAGGCAGTTTCCGTTGGGAGAATACCGGAAGGAAAGTACACCTGCCCGATCATTCTGAAACGGTATGGGCTTGTCAATGGTGATAACCTGAACAATGCGGGAGAGTATCTTTTCGGAAACACACATCCTGTTACACTGAAAGCAGCTATTTTTGCGACAGATGAGAAACTCACTTTCCTTGATATGAAGCTTTTTGAGGACAACATCTATAATCTGCTTGGTATAGCGGAGGAATATATACTAAAGAATATCCGTTGGAGGAGTGAAATCATCGGTACGGAAAGAACTGAGATACCTGAGATTCCAGTGGCAGTCATCAGAGAGGTATTGGCCAACAGTTTTGCCCATGCAGTTTACAATGGACGCACAAACCATGAGATCTGTATTCATCCCGGCATGATTACGATTTACAGCCCAGGTGAATATGCCAGCAATCACAAACCAGAAGACTATATGAAGGGGAATTATGAGTCTGTGATTCGAAATGCTGTGATTGCCAGGATTCTTTATCTCAATAAGTCGATCGAACAGTTTGGCAGCGGCTTTAAACGTATCAGTAGCTTATGTAAAGATGCAGGAATCCGCTTTTCCTATGAAAGCGATGAGTTCGGCTTCAAATTCATATTGTTTAGACCTCAGCTTCAAAGTGACATTCCCAGCGTCACTTTGGATGTCACTTTGAATGGAACGGAAATGGCCGTTCTTGCCATTTTAAAACAAAACCCAGAGTCTTCGCGAAGTGAGATTTCTGATAAAATTTCCAAAACTGTTCGAACTGTACAGCGAGCATTGGATTCTTTAAGAGAAAAAGGATATGTGAAGCGTATCGGTTCTAAACAGGATCCGAGATGGGAAATACTCAAATAAAGAAGAAACTGCCAAATATAACTATGTAAGCATTTGTGAATCAAAAGAACAGGCTTTGGAAAATACACTTTAAGCAGACTTTATCCTATGCTGCTTTTGTGAATATATGCTTCGCAGAATGATACTATTCCCTGATACCATTTTGCTGCCATGCGGATCGTAAACGAGGTAGATGTGAGTGAAAACCGTAGATATAAATACATGAGATATACTAAAACGTAAATTATTTACTTTACGCGAAAGAAATCATTATCGAGTGGAAGTAAAATGGCACTTAACGGTGTATAATTCATTAAAATATAAAATAATACCCCTATAACTCGGGGATTAAAGATACCTTAGTCTGATAATCTTTCTTCCAGGAAAGTGATCCATTTTGCATACCTTTCCTGGTTTTTCTTCAGAATGACACAATGGTAATGCATGGTGGCTTCCGGATCAAGGATCCTGATGAATATACGGCCGTTATCTTCTCTTGAACGGAATAGACGGATCGTCAGGTCGGAAGCAAAGGCCGGAAGGGTGGACGCGTTGATGACTGCACTTAAAGCTTCCAGAGACTCTTGCAGGACGAATCTGGAATCCGGCAGCATTTTCATTGTCAGATCACGCCAGACACCGATATCTCCAGCCATGACAAATGTTTCTCCATTCATCTGGCTGAAGGTAAGCCCCTGGTCTTTGAACAGAGCAGCCGGGTGGGCGGGAATCAGGGAAAAATAAAGAGATTCACTGCCGCATGGAATGCAGACCGTATCTTCATCCTCGTATGCATGGGAAAGGATCACAAATCCATATTTTCCTGTTCTCAGTCCTTTTAACAAAGCTTCATCATTTTCCATTTCTGAAGAGACTTTCATCTTGGGATAAAGCTGTGTCAGATGCAAAGGCATTTCCATCATCGGACCAGGCGTGCAATAGCCTGCGGATACGGTATGGAGGGAGGAATCATAATTTCTGACAGCGGTGATCATGTCTTCTTCCGATTCCAGAATTCTTCTGGCCATGGCAGCTGCCATCTTTCCGGTTTCATTGAGTGTAATTCTGTTTTTTGTTCTGTCAAACAGACTGACACCGAGCAGGTCTTCCAGTTTCTGCATTGAGCGGCTCAAAGCAGGCTGAGAGATATGCAGATGTTCTGCGGCACTGGATAAGGTGCCGTAATCATATAATGCACACAAAGCTTCCAGCAGGTAGATTTCAATCATACAATTTTCCTTCACTATGCGTTTCAATTATAGCACGCTTAACTATCCGGTATTGTACAAGGGCTTGAAAACTCATTATTCTGAAAGTGCAAGCAGAAGGAGATACAGAAATATGGAATACTTAACACTCAATAATGGAAACAAAATGCCAATGGCTGGCATCGGCGTCTTTCTCCTCAAACCGGAAGAAACAGAACTCTCCGTCTTAAGTGCTCTGGCTGATGGTATTCGCCTCATCGATACCGCAAACGCTTATAGGAATGAAAAGGCTGTCGGACGTGCAATGAAGAAGAGCGGTGTTGCAAGAGAGGATATCTTCCTTGTCACAAAGTTATGGCCGACTGTCTACACAAATGAAAATGCTGTCGATGAAACTCTGGCAAGACTCGGCACTGATTATGTCGATCTGCTCTTCCTGCATCAGCCGGCAGGTGACTGGCGTACAGGTTATAAAATGATGGAAAAAGCCTATAAAGAAGGCAAGGCCAAAGCTCTCGGTGTCTCCAACTTCCCGATTGAATGGCTGAAGGAGATCATTGAAACAGCAGAGATCAAACCGCAGATGGTCCAGGTGGAAGCACATCCGTATTTTCCGCAGACAGAACTCAAGAAGGTTCTTGCGGAAACAGGCATGGGGCTGATGGCATGGTATCCGCTCGGACATGGCGACAAGAATCTGATCAATGAACCGGTCTTCACAAAACTGGCGGAAAAGTACGGCAAGTCCAATGCCCAGATCATTCTCAGATGGCATGTACAGAGCGGCAACGTCGTTTTCCCGGGCTCCAGAAATCCGGCACATATACGCGATAACTTCAACATCTTCGATTTCACATTGACCGATGGGGAAATGACTGAAATCGCTGCTGTCGACAAGAATGTCCGCTATTACAACGCAACCATTGAAGACGCACAGAAATACGCAAAGATGAATATGGACTTCAATGCCCAGGAGTAGATAGAAAAGAGGAAAAATGAATATGGAATATGTAACATTGAATACAGGCGCAAAGATGCCGCAGGTCGGCTTCGGAGTCTTCCAGATCCCGGATGCGGATGAATGCAAAAGAGTCGTGATCGATGCCATCAAGGCAGGCTACCGTTCCTTCGATACCGCTGCTTCCTATATGAATGAAGAAGCGGTCGGCGCTGCCATCAAAGAAGCAATTGAAACGGGTCTTGTCACAAGAGAAGAACTGTTCATCACATCCAAGATGTGGGTCCAGGATATGAAGAACTATGACATGGCAAAGAAAGCCATTGACACCTCTCTGGAGAAACTCGGTCTTGAATACCTCGATCTCTATCTGCTGCACCAGGCAATGGGTGATTATTTCTCAGCCTACAGAGCGATGGAAGATGCATATAAAGAAGGAAAACTGAAAGCAATCGGTGTTTCCAACTTCTTCCCGAATGTTCTGATGAACCTCGTTGAAAATGTTGAGATCAAACCGGCAGTCAACCAGGTGGAACTCCATCCGTTCTTTGCCCAGACAGCCGCTCTGGAAAACATGAAAGAGCTCGGCATCCAGCCGGAAGCGTGGGCACCTTTGGCAGAAGGCAAGCACGGCATTTTCACTGATCCGGAACTGACAGCGATCGGTGCGAAGTACGGCAAGAGTGCAGCCCAGGTCGTTCTGAAGTGGAATGTACAGAGAGGTGTAGTCATTCTGCCCAAGAGCACAAAGCCGGAAAGAATGGCCCAGAACAAGGATCTCTTTGACTTCACATTGACCGACGAGGAAATGGAACAGATCACTGCGAAGTCTCTGGATCATTCCGAGATCATCAACCATTTTGATCCAAAGCTCGTTCAGTTTTTAAACAGAAGAAATATCCACGATTAAAGGAGGATCACATGCAGGAAAAACTGTTTGCATTATCTGACGCGTTCTGGAACGCGATGAAAAACCGGGATGGCGAAACGATGTATGCCATCGCTGATCCCACCTGCAATTTCGTCCATATCGGCACCAATGCCAATCTGGATAAAGAAGTGAAATACTACACGGACGGCGTTTTCCAGCCGACGGACATCACCGTTCATAACCGTGAATTGCATTCCTTTGGTGATACCGCGATTGTCCTGACTGATGTTGACTATGGTCTGATGCTCGACGGCAAACCGACAACGCATCACTTCATGGTGACGGAAGTTTATCAGAATCAGAAAGATGACTGGAAACTGATCCAGTTCACATTCACGGCTCTCGTTCACTGAACGGCATAGTTAAGGTCAGCACTGGCTGACCTTTTGTGAAACAAGGAGGAATCATTGACATATACAGGAAATACAAAAATCAATGAAGTGATCAATGACTCGGCTTTCCGCGGAAAGGGCAGACTTTTGTTCCCGGTTCAAAGAGGATACATGTCAGGAAACACCCTGGGAAGCATGGATCTGACCTGGTATTCAGAGATTGATGGCAATATGACAGTAACCATCTGCAATCATCTGAAGGAAAGAGCCGAAGCAGGAGAAAAGATCTTCTTTGATATCTACAGTGAGGAAGAAAAGAAAGCAGACCCACGTAATAATGATACCGGCCTCTGGTATTTCAAAGGAGAGCCCGGAAGCCGCTTTGCTGTATGCAATGCCGGCGGCGGTTTTGCCTACGTCGGTGCCATGCATGACAGTATGCCCCATGCATATACACTGTCACAGAACGGATACCACGCCTTTGCCCTGATTTACAGACCTGGGGCACAGACCGCCTGTGAGGATCTGGCAAGAGCCATTGCCTTCATCTTTGAACATGCTGAAGAACTTGACATCAATACGGACTGCTATTCTCTCTGGGGAGGAAGCGCCGGGGCGAGAATGGCTGCGTGGCTTGGTTCATACGGCACCGCGTCCTTTGGGGAAAAGGCATATCCGGCCGCAGGGACGGTCGTTATGCAGTATACCGGCCTTGGTGAAGTTTTTGGCAATGAGCCGCCGACCTATAACTGTGTCGGAACAGCAGACTGGATCGCTTCATATCAGACAATGGAAAGAAGAATTGAAAGAATCAGAAGAAACGGCACAGATGCCATGATAGAAGTCTTTCTCGGACTTGACCATGGCTTCGGCCTTGGTACGCACACAAAAGCGGAAGGCTGGATCGATCGGGCTGTAATCTTCTGGGAAAAACAGATGATACCGGAAAGGAAAAGAATATGACAAAAGTATTATTCATCAATGGAAGCCCTGAAAGACAGGGAAACACAGCAGGTCTTGCAGCAGCTCTTCTCAAAGGCACAGAAGCAGAAACATTGAATCTGACAGATTATCGAATCAATGTTTATGGTCAGACATTACCCGGTGATCAGTTTGATGAAGTACTGGCCATGATGAAAAAAGCGGATGTGCTGATCATTGGCTCACCAGTTTACTGGCATAATATCTGCGGCTCTGTACGTAATCTTCTGGACAGATTCTACGGACCGGTTTCACAGGGTGAACTCAGCGGGAAAAAACTCTGGTTTATTTACCAGGGCGCTGCACCGGAACAGTGGATGATGGAAGCCGGTGAATATACTATGAAACGGTTTGCAGGTCTCTATGGCATGGAATATAAGGGGATGATCACTAATGCAAAACAAGCACAGAAACACTCTGTAGGGGAGTAAACAAAATGAATGTCAACAGAATGAAACTGAATAACGGCCTGGAAATTCCAAAACTGGGTTTCGGAACGATCGGCCAGGCCGGTGATCTTATTACAGATAACGTTGCATTTGCGCTGCACCATGGCTATGAGCTGATCGATACTGCCAACCGCTATGGAAATGAGGTTGAAGTAGGACTTGGTTTAAAAAAATCCGGACTGAAAAGGGAAGACTATTTCCTTGAGACGAAACTCGGCCCGACCCTTTATGAAAAGGACTCTGCCATTGATGACACACTTGTGAGACTCGGGGTTGACTATATTGATGTGATGCTGCTGCATCATCCGGTAAACAATTATCTCTATGCCTGGGGCATGCTGGAGAAGGCGTATAAGGAAGGAAAGATTCGCGCAATCGGTCTTTCTAACTTCCAGACAGACCAGATTCAGGAAGTTATCGATCAAGGAGAAATCAGACCGATGATCATGCAGGTGGAATGTCATCCGTACTTCCCGGCTGAGACAAGAAAGCCATATTGTGACGCTAATGACATCCGCCTGCAGTCCTGGTTTCCGCTGGGACATGGTTCCCCGGAAATGCTCAATGAGCCGGTCCTTGTGCAAATGGCGGAAAAATACGGGAAAAGCACTGTCCAGATCGTTATCAGATGGCATATCCAGATGGGCTTCGGTCTGGTACCGGGCTCTAAATCCCATGGTCATATCGAAGACAATGCGAAGGTGTTTGACTTCAGTCTGACCGAAGATGAAATGGACCTGATCGCCGCCCTGAACAAACATGAGCCGTTCTATAAGGTGACCGAAGAATCTCTTCAAAAAATGGCAGTGACCAAATGCAATTTTGAGGAGTGATTATGAAAGTATTGATGATCAACGGCTCTCCCAAAGCCGGCGCCTGCATCGGCACCGCGTTAAAGATCGCTTCTGAGGTTCTTGAAGAGCAGGGGATTGAAAGTGAAATCATCCATATCGGCAACAAGGATATCAGAGGCTGCATCGCCTGCCTTTCATGTCGGAAAAACGGTAAGTGCGTTTTCGAGGATATTGTCAATGAGACTTATCCGAAACTCGATGATGCGGACGGTATTATTGTCGGCACACCGGTCTATTTCGGAAATCCAAACGGAACCGTTCTTTCCTTCCTGCAAAGACTGTTCTACAGCTATCCGGGAAATCTGAAAATGATGCCTGCGGCAGCAGTGATCTCCAATCGCAGGGGAGGCAGTTCCGCTTCCTTTGAGGCAATGAACCAGTTTTTCACAATGCGGGAGATGCCGGTGGTCACTTCTTCCTACTGGAATGATGTTCACGGTTATACGGCAGAAGATGTCTATAAAGACGAGGAAGGTGTGCAGACAATTCGCAATCTGGCTCTGAATATGTCATTTATGATCAAAGCCATCCAGGCACAGAAGGAGAAAGAAGGACTTCCCGATACGAAAAAGGAAGTACGCACAAATATGATCCGCTAGAAGGAGAAAAAACATGGAATACAGAACATTGAAAAACGGCGTCACAATGCCGATGGAAGGATTCGGGGTCTTTCAGGTCAGAGACTTTGAAACATGTAAAGAATCCGTGCTGAATGCAATCAAAGCCGGCTATCGCCTGATTGATACCGCCGCCTCCTATGGCAATGAGGACGCGGTCGGCGCCGCTGTCAGACAGGCGGTTGAAGAAGGTGTCTGCACAAGAGAAGAACTCTTTATCACATCCAAGATGTGGGTGGCGGATATGGTCAATGAAGAAACCGCAGCCGCTGCCATTGACGCTTCCATTCAGAAATCCGGTCTGGAATATCTGGATCTCTATCTGCTTCATCAGGCGATGGGCGATTACTTCGCCGCCTGGAGGGCGATGGAAAAGGCGTATGAAGAAGGAAAACTCAGAGCGATCGGCGTTTCCAACTTCTATCCGAATATTCTGGCGAATTTCTGTGAAACCGTCCGTATTAAACCGATGGTCAACCAGGTGGAACTCCATCCGTACTTCACCCAGGAAGGCGCGCTGGAAAACATGAAATACTACAATGTCGTCCCCGAAGCCTGGGCACCGCTGGGCGGCGGCCGCTACAATCCGTTTGAAGATGAAATGCTCAAAGGAATTGCGGCATCTCATCATAAAACCGTCGGTCAGGTTATCCTGAGATGGAATGTTCAGCGGGGTGTTGTCATCATTCCCAAATCCACCCATGAAGAAAGAATCAGAGAAAATTTCGATATCTGGGACTTTGAACTGAACGAGGAAGAGATGAAGCAGATTGCTTCCCTCGACATGGGATATACAGGCTCAAGGGCCAAGCACTTCGATCCGGACTTTGTCCGCATGTGCCTGGGCCGCAGGACTCACTGAATACAAAAGAAAAAGATCATTCATACCGGGACAGCCGAAACCATTCGTGCTGTCCTATATTCTTTAAACCGGGAGAGCGAAGTGAAGAATACTTCCGTGCGGATGTGCACTGTACTTATAACCACGTGCATTGATATGAAAGAAGAAATTCTTCCCGGATCTGAGAGGCTGCATGCATAGGATATGAGCTGTATTTATTCCGCATGATTCCGGCCCTGGCAGAGGAATAAGCGCGGAAGAACGGCCGGATGTAATACATGATGAAAAGTCAGATAGTCCGTGGATTGCAGTTACATACTTGTGCTAAACTGAAAGCAGAAACAGGAGAAAAAAGATAATGAAGACCTTATATCTGATGCGTCATGGTCAGACGATGTTTAACGTTGCGCATAAGATCCAGGGATGGTGTGATGCTCCTCTTACGGATCTTGGCAGAGCGCAGGCAGAAGTTGCCGGGCAGTGGTTCCGCGACAGGAACATTACTTTTGACTATGCGTATTCTTCCACATCTGAGCGGGCGGCCGACACCCTGGAAATCGTTACCGGCGGGCAGATGCCCTACGAAAGGATCAGGGGACTGAAGGAATGGTTCTTTGGCAAACTGGAAGGTCATGATGAGTCGCTGAATCCTTCTTTCCCGTATGGTGATCAGTTCAAACAGTACGGAGGGGAAGGGAAAAAGGAATTCCAGGATAGATTCAGTGATACAGTCACCGGTATTATGAAAATGGCAGCGGATAATACGACGACGCTGATCGTAGCTCATGGTGCCGCATGCGGACAGTTTTTCAACAAATGGCAGGCTTACACGCTGATTCCCAGAAAAACCGGTATCGGCAACTGCGCGATCTTTAAGTATTCCTATGACGGGGTCGTCTTTATGTGTGAGGATGTCATCATTCATGACTTCTCCGCTCTCGATCCTGAATTGTCTAAAACGGTTTACGTAACCAGCAGGAGATAAGGAAAATGACAGACAGAGAAATGTATGAAATGTACCGGAGATGGATTCTTGAACAGACAGATCCGGCTTATGAAATCAATGAAAAAAGCGAAGATGAAATTGACTTTGTAACGGAGAATGCCGTCGGTCACGTGCAGTTCTATCATCTTGAATATGAAATCTGCGCCCTGACAATCGAGACAGAGAAATCCGATGAGCCTGTTTTCTTCCTGCATTTTGAAATCAAGGATATTGACCATGCCAAAGATCTGTTCACACAGATGATTGCTTCATTGAAGAAAGCAGGCGCCGACAACAAGGTCAAAGTTCTGTTAAGCTGCACCTCCGGATTTACCACTTCTTTCTTTGCGGATAAGCTCAATGGTGCTGCGGAAACGCTCGGTCTTGAATATGAGTTCTCGGCTGTTCCTTATACCGAACTCTTTGAAGCAGCTCAGGACAAGGACGTGATCCTGCTGGCACCGCAGATCGGCTATCTGCTTAAAAAGGCGAAGGAAGTACTGAAAGACAAAGTTATCATCCAGATTCCCGCCAGTGTATTTGCGTCATACAATGTGACACAGACCGTCGATCTGATCAAAGAGGAACTGGATAAAAAGGAAAAGGCAGAAGAGATAGCTGAAGACATTCACGATCCAGAATGGGACAGTTCAATTGCTATTGTGGCCATTATCCGCAGAAACCGCAAATTCGAAATTCACTGGCGTGGAGCGGACAAAGAAGCAGCGATGGAACGCGGGGTTACTGTGAAAGACGAAATCAATCTGCGTGATCTGGAGGATGTGCTCGATGTTCTGTTCATCCGTCATCCGGAGATCAAAGGCGTCGCGATCGTCGCGCCGGGTATTGTCTATGAAGGACGTCTCACGCTGCCGACAGTCAAAATCTTTGATGTTGATATCGTCGGTGAATTTACAAAGAAATACGGCCGTACATTTATCCTCTGCAATGATGCAAATGCGGCAGCGGTCGGTTATTATGCAAACCATCGTGACTGCGGCAATCTTCTTGCCTATTATCATCCGCTTGGCAACGTTGTCGGCGGTGCCGGTCTTGTCATCAACGGAAATCCGGTTTTCGGCAAAAAGGATTTCGCCGGCGAATGCGCCAATTATCTGAAGACGCTCAATTTCTCCGAGGACAGATATGATCTTGCCAGAACGCCGGAAGGTATCGTTGAACTGATTACGAAGCTGGTTCTGCCGATGGTCTGCACAATCGGCCCGGACACGCTGGCGGTCTATTGTGATCTGTTGACCGATCCTGAGGAGCTGAAGGAAAGCCTGAAGAAATATGTTCCTGAGCGCCATCTGCCGCAGATCGTCAAGATGGACAGCCGCTTCTGGGAGCTGTTCTACGGCGCCGGCGTCCTGCTTTACAACGTCCTGCATGGCATCTACAGCTACCGGGAAGATCTGAAAGAATTCAGAAATTAGCGAAAGTATCCTTTTAAAATACACTTTAAGCAGACCTTATCAGCTGCTGATCTTTGTATATACACTTTGAAGACTGATACCACTCTCTGATACCATTTTGCTACCATGCAGATCGTAAACGTGGTAGATGTGAGTGAAAACCGTAGATATAAAGACATGAAATATACTAAAACGTAAACTATTTACTTTACGCGCAGGAAATCATTATCGAGCTGGAATAATTCTCAACAAAAACTCCGATCAAGCTTTGTAAGCTGAATGCGGAGTTTTTTTTCTGGTTATGCAGCTGAGGAATATCTGTTGAAAGAAAAAGGTGATGAAAACTTCTGAAAAGCAGGATTAATGCGATTGAATGTATTGCAGATAGCATTACAACAGGTACTATTTGACTATAAAAGGAGATGCCTATATGTCAGCAGTAAAAACAGCAAATGTTAATGCAAGGATTGAAGCAGATATTAAACAGAAAGCAGAATCTATTCTGATGCAGATAGGTCTTCCCAGGTCCGTGGCTATTGATCTTTATTATCGCCAGATCATTATGCATCACGGAATTCCTTTTATAATTGAACTTCCTGAGGAAACAGTTCATATGTCCAAATCAGAATATAATTCCATGATGGCAAAAGGACTTGAACAGGCTAAGTCAGATGATTCTTTTAATGTCAATGAAGTGTTTGATGAAATTGATAAGAAATTAGGTGTCTGATGGAGCAATACAAAGTTAAGTTAACCAGCCAGGCAAGATATCAGGTTATGGAAATAATCAGTATATCAAAGAAGAACTTCTTAATACTGAAGCTGTAAAGGAATATTCGCTTCTTTTTAGAGAACAACTGAAGTTATTAGCTGATATGCCTGAACGCGTGAAGCTTGCGCCGGAAGAACCCTGGCACAGTGAAGGAATAAGAAAACTGAGGGTAAAAAAATACGCGAAGCAGCTTGAAAGAATAAAACTCGAAGATCAGTAACAAACTTGTTCCTGTTCTTTTTTTAAGCAGTTTCACACGCACACTGAAGGAAAAAAGTTATTTTGTTAAGATAATGATTATAAAAGTGTATTTTGCGATAGTAATATTATTTTTCTGATAACAGATTTTCCTGTTTCTGATTATTCTGTTAAATAGAAATTCTGTCTTTATGACAACCCCAGTCAGTCATCAGGAGAAAAACTATGTCAATCAGTGACTATGAAAAGGATCATTTCACAAGAGTAAGAGAAGCAGGTGCCGAGTGCATGGTGCTTCTGAAAAAAGATGGCGCTTTGCCGGTAGAAAAGCCGGGGACCTGTGCCCTGTATGGCAATGGTGCACGCAGAACGCTCAAAGGAGGCACCGGATCCGGCAACGTCAATTCCCATTTCTATACAACTGCTGAAAAGGGATTGGAAAATGCAGGCTTTGCCATTGTTACAAAAGCCTGGCTGGACGGCTATGATGAAGTGCAGAAACAGGCTCACAAGAAGTTTGTTGAAGACATCAGGCTGGAGGCTAAGAAGCAGCATGTACAGGCTGTCTTCCTCGGCATGGGTGCTGTGATGCCGGAACCAGAATACCAACTGCCTGTCAATACAGAAGCAGACCTTGGCGTGTATGTACTTTCCAGAGTCTGCGGGGAAGGCAATGACAGACGCTGCACCAAAGGTGATTATCTTTTAACAGATACGGAAATCCGTGATATTCATCTTTGTGCAGAAAAATATCAGAAGTTTGTGCTTGTTCTCAATGCCGGCGGCCCGGTGGATCTTTCCCCGGTTATGGATGTTCCGAATATTCTGCTGCTTTCCCAGCTTGGTGCACCGGTCGGTGACGTCCTTGGCGATGTTCTTACCGGTAAAAGCTGTCCTTCCGGCAAGCTGACCGCTTCCTGGGTGAAAGCGCAGGATATCATATCTATCGGCGATTTCGGTGAAAGAGATGATACGCAATACAAGGAAGGCATCTTTGTCGGCTACCGTTACTATGACACCGCAGGCAAAGAACCTCTCTTCCCGTTCGGGTATGGTCTTTCTTACACAGAATTTGAAACAGAATGCAGAGAAATCAGTGCTGAAGGATCTGCAGTTACAATCAAAGCAGATGTGACCAATACCGGTAAATTCCCTGGTAAGGAAATAGTCCAGATTTATGTCAGCGTTCCTTCCGGAAAATTGCCGCAGCCGTATCAGAGACTGGCTGGTTTCAAGAAGACAAAAGCACTGCAGCCTGGTGAAAAGGAAGAAGTTACGATTTCTTTTGAAGAAAAGGATCTTGCCTCTTTTGATGAAGAAGCGGCGGCTTATCTTCTTGAAGCAGGAAATTATATTGTAAGAATCGGTAACGACAGTCGTCATACGAAGGTATGCGGCCTTCTGCATCTGGATCATGCAGTACATTCTGCAGCCACCGAACATGCCGGCGGTCATCCTGATTTCAAAGACTGGGTGCCTGAAATTGAAAACATGCAGGAAGAGATTCCTGATAATTTACCGGTTATTCAGATAGACCCGTCTGCACTGGATCATATGTTTGCAGAGGTACCGGCTTTTCCATCAGCTGAAGCTTTGCAGAAAGCGGAAAGTCTCAGTGATGAAGAACTCTGCAATCTTGCCGTAGGTGCATATAAAGACGGACCTGGATTCATGTCTGTCATCGGAAATGCTTCTTCCAAAGTGGCTGGTGCAGCTGGTGAATCCTGCGGCAAAGTCACCGGTATTCCTTCCATCGTTATGGCTGATGGTCCTGCCGGATTAAGATTAAGCAAAGAATATTATGTGGATCAGAAGGGTGCGCATCCGGTCGGGGAAACCCTGCCGGCAGGCATCTCGGAATTTATGTTACCTTTCCTTGTAAAATTGATGGGACAGGGCGGCAGAAAGCCGAAGGGAGAAGTGCATACCCAATACTGCACAGCCATTCCGATAGCGACTGCCATTGCCCAGAGCTGGAATCCGGAAGTCGGAAAGATCTGCGGCGATATTGTTGGGGCAGAAATGGAACGCTTTCATGTTCAGCTCTGGCTGGCTCCAGCCATCAATATTCAAAGACACCCGTTATGCGGCAGAAACTTCGAATATTATTCTGAGGATCCTCTGCTCAGCGGTATTTTTGGTGCAGCAGTCACGGAAGGTGTTCAGCAGCATAAGGGCTGCGGCGTTACAGTCAAACACTTCACTGCCAACAACCAGGAAACCAACCGCTATCAGTCCAACAGCTGTCTGAGTGAGCGCGCACTCCGGGAAATTTATATGAAGCCGTTTGAAATCTGTCTGAGAAAGGCAGATCCATGTGCTTTGATGAATTCCTATAATCTTGTCAACGGCAGCCATACTTCCGAGCGTGGTGATCTGATCAATGTCGTACGGAAGGAATGGGGCTGGAAGGGGCTGATTGTGACGGACTGGATCGTTGCCGGCAATTCCAGCAAAACTGCATTCTGGCGGGTTGAAAGAGCAGCTGAAACTGCAGCTGCCGGAACCAATGCTTTTATGCCTGGAAGCAGTGCCAACTACAAGGATATTCTGAATGCAAGAAAGGGTAAAAATCCGGCTGTCACTTTCTCAAGAAAACAAGCAGAAACAGGTGCTGCCTATGTTATTGATACTGTCTGGAAATTAACAGGAAAATAAGGTTCACAGGAGAAATGGCACATGGAAACAATGATCAGACCAGGCCAGGTCTGGAAGGATATATCAGGAAACCGGATCCAGGCACATGGCGCAAATATTTATTATGAAGACGGTGTCTACTACTGGATTGGGGAAGATAAAAGCCATACAAGCAGAAAAGGAAAAATCTGGACATGGGGTGTCAGATGCTATACATCCAGAGATCTTGTGAACTGGGAAGATCAGGGACACATCATTGAACCGGTGACAGATGACAGAAAGTCAGTCTTCAATCCTGTCCGCAAACTGGACCGCCCTCATCTTCTGAAGAATCCTGAAACAGGAAAGTATGTCTTGTGGCTCAAGTATTGTGATAAAGCACATGCGACAGTACTGACTGCAGATAAGATCACAGGCCCGTATACCTTGATTCATGAAGAACTGCACCCATATGGCACAAAGTTCGGAGATTTTGATATCGCCGCCGATGAGAAAACAGGGCAGGGATATCTCTTCTTTGAAGCAGATCATGACAAAGTAATCGGCTGCAGGCTGAATGAAGAATATACTGACGTCGCTGGTGATGCGGTCCATATCTTTGATCACATGAAGCCGCCTTTTGCGCGAGAAGGCATTACGCATCTCATACATAAGGGAAAACATTATTTACTATCTTCAGGCATGAGCGGCTATGTTCCCAATCCCAGTGAAGCAGCAGTGAGTGATGACTGGCTGGGTCCTTATATTGTGCAGGGAAGTCCGCATGTAAATGATGATTCCTGTGCAAGTTTCAATAGTCAGATTTCTGATGCTTTCCTGATTCATGGAACGGATCAGTGGATTACAGCTGCAGACCGCTGGGTGCCTTACTATAAAGTAACCAGAGAAAGATATGAATCTCTGAAGCGGGCTATATGCATGCATTCAGATCCATCTGTAAAAGCTTCTTTCAAAGATATGTGGACATTATTGAGAAGTCCGATCATGGGCTCAGCAGATACTTCTGTAGCGGATTATGTCTGACTGCCGGTCCGCTTTGCAGGGAATAAGCTTCTGATTGACTGGAAAGACCAGTGGAACCCAAAGGAACTGATTGGTTTGCATTCTGACAACAAAGAGCCAGAAGACTGAAGCATACATGCATGTAGTTTCATGACTGATTATGAAAAGCAGTTTCTCATCAGATGAATGAGAAACTGTTATTTTTTCCCTTATTCTTCGTTCAGATAACAAAGAACAGAATAATGCCTGATGCCAATAGGGAAAGGCCGGCGATGATAAGAATTTTAGCGGCCAGTTCCTGGGCAAGGGATGTCTGTCAACGTAGCAGATCGTTGGATTTTCAGGATTATAATGCACAGACATTTTTCCGCCGGCCGGCCAGATTTCTTCTGCAGGCTTTCCAAAGTCAGCATATTCGCCAGACGTCATATGGAGCTATCCTTTTTCATCTTCATACAGTTCCGGTTTTACATTCGGCAATGAAATGGATTTCGTTTTCAAACCGTAAAACTTCTTGCGGGCATCATGCTTTTTCCCATCAACAATGTATTGAACTACCGGGCAGATATATTCCAGTCCTGGAGATTCATTGCGGATGATGGTACCCTTAGTTTCAGCTGTACATGAACTGAACTTTTTAGTCTGTAAATAATGAATCAGAATACCAATAACGATCAGAATAAGTGATGGAAGTGCGGCGCTTCCTGTCACAAGTAATGAAATATGAGATTCAGATATATTTATTTCCTCTTTATCTTTAATCATAGCAGGCAAATGCAAAGTTCAGATTCTGTATCAGGTAAGGAATTGTAAAGTAAACAGATATATGATTTTCTAAAGCGGATAGGGCGGGAAACTGTAAAAAGAATATAAAAGGTGTTTATTAAAGAAAAAGATACCGTAGTGCTTATATATGTACAACGCTATGCAGCAGAAACTATATGATATTAGCGACAGGAAAGAAGGAGAAAAGAAATGTTGAAAGAAGGATGGGAAAATCATTTTGCGTCAAGAATTCTGCAACGTGGTGAAGAGTATGCAGATGACGGCTGCGTAGAGGATCTTCATGTTTCTGACACCGAAATCACAGCGCGTGTCATGGGTACACATCGATATGATGTTGAAATTGATCTGAAGGACGGCAGACCGGTTGCAATGCATTGTACCTGTCCTTATGCTGCAGACGGAAATAATTGCAAGCACATGGCTGCTGTTCTTTATACACTTCAGGAAGATGAGGAATTTGAAGAAGAGGGTGAAGCTGTTTCTGTGGATGATAATGAATCCATAGCAGATGTACATGCATTGCTTCAGCAGCAGAACAAGAATACTCTTGCAGATTTCCTGGAGTCACTTGCCGGTCGTGATCTGAATATTAAGAATCAGATTGTGACAAGGTTTTCTCCTCATATTTCAGCTGCAGATAAAAAATCTCTTGAAAAGGAAGCAGATGCTGTGTTCAGATCACATCAGGACAGATATGGATTTATCAATTGGAATCAAGCTTTTGATTTTGAAGTGGAAATCTGCCGCTTTCTGAGTGATAAATGCGAGGCTTTGATTTCCTCTGAAAAGTATATGGATGCTTTTGATCTTTCCACATATGTCTTTATTCAGCTTGCCGAAACAGATATTGATGACGATGGTGAGATAGAAAGTATTTCCCGTGACTGCTGGGATATCTGGAAAGAGATTCTTGAAAGATGCAATCCACAGGAAAGAGAGAGGATGAGGGATTGGTTTGAATCCTATACTTATACAGATAAGATTGTTGATTACATGGAAGAAACTCTGCAGGAATTTCTGGAAGAAGAATTTACGGATGAAAATAATCTCAGAGGAAAACTGGATGAAATTGACCGGCTGCTGAATGAGAATAGAAAAAATACGAGGACACCATGCGTGTATTCTTGTTTGACGCCAGTGTCTGCATTACAAAAGAGAATTGAAATTATGAAAAAGCTTGGGGCTTCTGAAAAAGAAGTAAATGAATTTTATTACAAATATCGTAATTTCACGGAAGTCAGAAACAAGTTGATTCAGAAAGCAATGGATAAGCAGGACACAGAACAAGCTGTTTCTTTATTGAAGGAAGGAATTGACCTGGAGAAGAAATATGGTTTACAGGCACACGAATACGAGAATATGCTTGCAGGTATTTATGAAAAGTCAGGCAGAAAAGAAGAAGAACTGGATCTTCTGTTCCGTGATTTTATGAAATACAGAATTCAGGATAGTGACCGGTTTGAAAAGATCAAATCACTCTGTCCTGAAGACAAATGGGATTCATTGCGTGATCAGATGCTGAGTGTCATTACCCAGAGAGATATTTTGTGTGAGGTTCTTGCCGAAGAAGGATTATCTGAACGCCTGTATCAGGTTCTTGAAACAGATATGGACATGAATCTGATTGATCAGTTTGGAAAATATACGGGCACAGAACACGCCAGAGATATGCTGCTTGTTTTTGAAAAATATGTATGGGATCTTGCAAGAGAAGCGAGAAATAATTCTGCTTATGATCGGCTTCAGCATTATCTCAACAGCATGTGTGAGTATGAGGGAGGCAGTGAACTGACAGCCGGACTTGCAGCAAGATGGGTTTCCTTATATCCGACCCGTCGGGCAATGGTAAGAATGCTGAAGGATTATCTGGATCAGGATTAATAGTATAATTGAAGAATCGAAAGAGGGGTTACTTATATGGCAGAAAATCGTCCTCATGGAAGAGAGAGGAATGAAACAGGCAGCGCCTCCGTTTTCAAGCGGGGTGAGGGACTTGGAACCGGTCCGGCAGGAAGCAGCTTCAGACCTGGCAATAACAACGGCGGCAGCCGTAACCGGGGACCTGGCAGCTTAGTCACCTTGTTAGTTATCATTGCCATGGTCATCTTCGGCGGCAAGTCAGGTTTATCAGCTTTGCTAAGCGGGGATACCGGTTCTTCCAGTTCATATCCTTCCGGCTGGACATACGGCAATGACCAGATTTCAAATTCCGGGAATTATAGTGTTTCAACCATAAGAGATGAAAAGCCGGATTACACAGTTTCTTCGCTGGCAAGAGAGAAATATACAGATACAGCTGACGCAAAGAATGCAACTGTCCTTGTATATATGTGCGGGGCAGATCTGGAAAGCAGAAGCGGCATGGCCACCAAAGATATTCAGGAAATGGTTAAGGCAGAACATGGTGATAATGTAAAGATCATTCTCGAAACCGGCGGTGCTTCCCGTTGGCAGAATAGTGTCATTTCAGCAGATACCATCCAGAGATGGAGAGTTGTTGATAATGGTCTGGAACCATTGGATGAAGATGTCGGCAATGCCAGTATGACCGATCCTGAAACCCTGCGTGATTTCGTAGATTGGGGTCTGCATAATTACAGAAGCGACAGAAACATCCTTGTCTTATGGGATCACGGCGGCGGTTCTGTTTCAGGCTATGGTCATGATGAAAAGTTCCCGAACGGTTCCATGCGGATCGACCAGATTGCCCAGGCTTGGTCTTCTGCCAAAGGTTCCCTGGATTTCATCGGTTTTGATGCATGTTTAATGGCAACTCTGGAAACCGCAATTGCCCTGGAGCCATACAGCGATTATCTGATTGCCTCTGAAGAAGTAGAACCAGGCACCGGCTGGTATTATACGGACTGGCTGAGCCAGTTAACAAAGGATCCTTCAATTTCAACGGTGAATCTGGGCAAGACAATCATCGATACCTACACAGAACAGAGCTCCGGTTCAACCACCTTGTCTTTGACGGACCTGGCTGAGCTGCATGGCACGATCGGGGAACCTCTGCAGAAGTTCTCAAAGAAGCTGCAGAGTGACATCCAGTCAGACAATGCGGCCAAAGTAGCAGATGCCAGAGCTCAGGCAAAGGAATTCGCCCGTTCCAATAATCTGGATCAGGTAGATCTCAGTGATTTTGCCAGAAAGCTGGATACGGAAGAAGGGACAGAACTGCAGAAGGTAATCAAATCAGCAGTCAAATATAATCAGACGCGTGACATTTCCAATGCCTACGGCTTGTCAGTTTATTTCCCATACCGGAATAAGAAATTGGCGGGAAGAATGACCAGCATCAATCAGAACATTGACATGGATTCGGATTACAACAAGGCAATCCGTTCCTTTGCGACGGTCAGTGCCGGTGCGGATGCAGTTACTTCTTATGGATCCAATTCCATCTTTGATCTGTTAGGTGGCTCAATGCCTTCCAACGGCAATTCCATCAATGCAGATACCATTCTGAATATTATCGGCAATACGGATCTCAGCCAGCTGGTTGGCGGAGCAGGCGGTCTTGATACAAACAGTCTGGATCTGCTTTCCACGATCTTAGGCAGAAGCATGCTGCCGTCTGATGCTTTGTCTTTTACAGAAGTCAATGGGAAGAAAGTATTGAAGCTGAGTGAAGACGAGTGGAAGGATATCCATGAAATCAATCTGAATGTATGGATTGATGATGGCAGCGGCTATATCGATCTCGGCTATGATAATATCTATGACTTTGATGATGAAGGCAATCTGATCATTGATTATGACGGCGACTGGATTGCAATCGACAATCATCCGGCAGCTGTGTATACAACTGATACTGAATACGGAGACAACGGCGCATATACATTCCATTCCTATATCCCGGCAATGTTGAACGGGGAGAGAGTCAGAATCCTGATTGAATATTCCAATGAATATGAAAAGGGAAGAATCCTTGGCGCAGAGAAAGTGTATGAAAACGGCACCGATGCCAAGGGTCTGATTGAGCTCAAAGCAGGAGACAAGGTAGATCTGCTTTGTGATTATTATGATTACAGCGGAAATTACCAGGATTCCTATTATCTTGGTGATGAGTTCACGCTTGGCGATTCCGTACAGCTGAGTGATGTGAAGCTGACAAATCAGTCGTATCAGTACGGCTATGCATTGAAGGACACCTGGAATACAACCCGTTATACTCAGTTCATCAGAAGTTAGTCCGATTTATGTAACAGAAAGAAGTATGAAGAGACAGCAGTTTCAGAACATCTGTTGTCTTTTTTTTGTCATGCATGCATTCTGTGATTCTGTTCCATAAAGTTGAAAAAAAGCCGCAGAGAACGCATACATTTCACAAGGCATACAAATCAGTCAATATGTATTTTAAAATGTAACCGTTTACATGTGAAATTGTTCTCAAATTCTATTGAAAGTCATTTTGACTAGTGGTATTGTTAACCGCGGTTGATAACAAAATCACAAAAAACAGAAGGAGAGATACAAATTATGAGTAAGAAGATTGTCATTGCAAGTGCATGCCGTACAGCTATCGGCAAGATGGGCGGAGAACTGAGCACAGTTCCTGCAGTTGATCTTGGTGCTGCAGTCATCAAAGAAGCAGTCAGAAGAGCAGGCATCAAGCCGGAAGATGTTGAACATGTATACATGGGCAATGTCATTCAGGCAGGTCTTGGTCAGAACCCGGCTCGTCAGGCTTCCATCAAGGCTGGTCTGCCGATTGAAACACCGGCTGTTTCTGTCAATGTTGTCTGCGGTTCCGGTCTGAACTGCGTCAATATGGCAGCTGAAATGATTCTGGCAGGAGATGCTGATGTGGTTGTTGCCGGCGGTATGGAATCCATGTCCAACGCACCGTATGTTCTGCCGCATGCAAGATTCGGTTACAGAATGAATACACCGAAGGATGGTCTGGTTGATGCCATGGTTCATGATGCATTGTGGGATGCCTTCAATGATTATCATATGATGGTTACTGCTGAAAATGTCGCTAAGAAGTGGAACCTGACAAGAGAAGAACTGGATGAATTCTCCGCACATTCCCAGAACAAGGCATGTGATGCAAGAGACAACGGCAGATTCAAGGATGAAATCGTTCCGATCCAGGTTAACCTGGGCCGCAAGAAGGGTATTGTTACAGTTGATACTGATGAAGGTCCGCGTGAAGGACAGACTCCTGAAGTTCTTGCCAAGCTGAAGTGCTGCTCTGGTGTTGAAGGCGGCGTCGTTACAGCCGGCAATGCTTCCGGTATCAACGATGGTGCTGCAGCTCTGGTTATCATGTCTGAAGAAAAGGCAAAGGAACTTGGCGTCAAGCCTTTAGCTACATGGGTAGCTGGTGCTCTTGCTGGTGTTGATCCTGCCATCATGGGTGTCGGTCCGGTTGCAGCTTCCCGTAAGGTTATGAAGAAGACAGGTCTTACAATTGATGATTTCGATCTGTATGAAGCTAACGAAGCATTCGCTGCCCAGTCCTGTGCAGTTGCCAAGGAACTGAAGTTTGATCCTGAAAAGCTGAATGTCAACGGCGGTGCCATTGCCCTGGGTCATCCGGTTGGCGCTTCCGGCGCAAGAATTCTGGTTACATTGCTGTATGCAATGAAGCAGAGAAATGCCAAGAGAGGTCTGGCTACATTGTGCATCGGCGGCGGCATGGGCTGTGCTACTGTTGTTGAAATGGAGTAAGGAGCCATGGAATTCGTAAAGTATGAAGTAAATGGTGCTGTCGGTACGATCACACTGGATCGTCCGAAGGCATTGAACGCATTGAATTCTGCTGTTCTGGATGAATTGAATGAAGTACTGGATCAGGTTGATCTGGATACAGTTCGTGCATTGATTATTACTGGTGCCGGTGACAGATCCTTTGTCGCAGGTGCTGATATCGGTGAAATGAGCACATTGACCAAAGCAGAAGGCGAAGCATTCGGCAAGAAGGGAAATGATCTCTTCCTGAAGATTGAACACTTCCCGATTCCGGTCATCGCTGCAGTCAACGGCTTTGCCTTAGGCGGCGGCAACGAACTGGCTATGAGCTGTGATTTCCGTATCGCTTCTGAAAATGCAGTCTTCGGTCAGCCGGAAACAGGTCTGGGTATTACACCAGGCTTCGGCGGCACGCAGAGATTGGCAAGACTGGTCGGCATGGGATATGCCAAGATGATGGTATATGCAGCCAGAAACATCAAGGCTGATGAAGCTTTGAGAATCGGTCTGGTCAATGAAGTTGTTGCACCGGAAGAATTGATGAATGAAGCAAACAAGTATGCTTCTCTGATCGCACGCAATGCACCGATTGCAGTACGTGCTGCCAAGAAAGCAATCAATGAAGGTTATGAAAAGGAAATCGCTGATGCAGTCGGTGTTGAAGAAAAGCTCTTCGGTTCCTGCTTCGAAAGCGAAGACCAGAAGGAAGGCATGGCCAATTTCTTAAGAAAGAAGGACGATCCTCAGAAGGTTAAGCATGTAGCCTTCCAGAATCGTTAATGCAATAGGAGGAATAGAAAAAATGATAGTAGCAGTTATTGGTGCAGGTACAATGGGCAGCGGCATTGCCCAGACATTCGCATCCTGTGATCAGGTTACAAAGGTTTATCTTTGTGACTTTGCAACAGAATATGCAGAAGCAGGCAAGCATAAGATCGTCGCAGCTTTGTCCAAGCGTATCAAGAAGGGCAAGATGACAGAGCAGGCAGCCGGTGCCATCATCGGCAAGATCGTTACCGGTGAAAATGAAATCGCAGTTGATGCAGATCTTGTTGTGGAAGCAGTTACTGAAAAGATGGAGATCAAGAAGGATATCTTCAGAAAGATGCAGAATGTCATCGTCAAGAATCCTGATTGCATCTTTGCGTCCAACACTTCTTCTCTGTCCATCACTGAATTGGCAAGCGGCCTGCAGAAGCCGATTGTCGGCATGCATTTCTTCAACCCGGCTCCGGTCATGAAGCTGGTAGAAGTTATTGCCGGCCTGAATACACCGGATGAAGTAGTTGAAAAGATCAAGGAAATTGCCGTTGCTTTAGGCAAGACACCGGTTCAGGTCAAGGAAGCTCCAGGTTTCGTTGTCAACAGAATTCTGATCCCGATGATCAATGAAGCAATTCAGGTTTATTCTGAAGGCGTTTCTGATATCGCCGGTGTTGACAGTGCCATGAAGCTCGGCTGCAACCATCCGATGGGTCCGCTGGAACTGGGCGATTATATCGGTCTTGATATCGTATTGGCTATCATGAATGTTCTGTATGAAGAAACCGGTGATTCCAAGTATCGTCCGGCTCTGCTTCTGAAGAAGATGGTCCGCGGTCATCATCTGGGTGTCAAGACAGGCATCGGTTTCTATGATTATTCTGATGGAAACAAGGTTCCGGTCGACGCAAAGGCTGAATAAAAAGAAAACAGATAAAGCACAGACATCAGAGGTCTCAAGCAGGTTTCTGATGTTTTCTTGAGAGAAAAGATAAAGGAGAAAATGATATGGATTTTCAGCTTGACAAAAAACATGAAATGGCAAGAAAGCTGTTCAGGGATTTTGCTGAAACAGAAGTAGCCCCGACAGCAATTGAAACGGATGAAAAGGAAAGATTCCCACGTGAAAATGTCGAAAAGATGGCCAGGTACGGCTTCTTAGGCATTCCGATTGCCAAGGAATACGGCGGCCAGGGTTGTGATCCGCTGACTTATGTCATGTGCGTTGAAGAACTTGCTAAGGTATGCGGTACAACTGCAGTTATTGTTTCTGCGCATACTTCCCTTTGCTGCGATCCGATCGCAACATTCGGTACCGAAGATCAGAAGAAGAAGTATTTACCGGATCTTGCCAGCGGCAGAAAGCTTGGTGCTTTCGCTCTGACAGAACCAGGTGCAGGTACAGATGCCCAGGGCGTTCAGACCAAGGCTGTTGAAGACGGCGATTACTGGGTCCTGAATGGTTCCAAGTGCTTCATCACAAACGGCAGGGAAGCAGATGTTTATGTCATCGTTGCCTGGACGGATACAGTGACTGATGCCAAGGGACGCAAAAAGAAGAAGTTCTCTACATTCATCGTTGAAAAAGGAACACCTGGCTTCTCCTTCGGTACAGAAGAAAAGAAGATGGGTATCAGAGGTTCTGCTACCTATGAATTGATTTTCCAGGATTGCCGTATCCCGAAGGAAAACCTGCTTGGTCCTAGAGGCAAGGGCTTCAACATTGCCATGCATACACTTGACGGCGGCCGTATCGGCATCGCTGCCCAGGCATTAGGTATTGCAGAAGGTGCCTTCAACAAGGCTCTTGCTTATACAAAGGAAAGAAAGCAGTTCGGCCGTACTTTGTCTGCTTTCCAGAACACGCAGTTCACATTGGCAGATCTCGCTGCTGAGATTGAAGCAGCTCAGCTGCTGGTATACAAGGCTGCCGAAGCAAAGGCAACCAAGCAGAGATATTCTGTTGAAGCTGCCAAGGCAAAGCTGGTTGCTGCCCGCACTGCCATGGATGTAACAACCAAGGCTGTTCAGCTGATGGGCGGCTACGGTTATATCCGTGATTATGAAGTTGAACGTATGATGCGTGATGCCAAGATCACGGAAATCTACGAAGGTACTTCTGAAGTTCAGGAAATGGTTATTGCCGGAAGCCTTCTGGCATAAGAAAGAGAGGATAGAATTCATGAAAATTGTTGTCTGTGTTAAACAGGTGCCGGATACAGCCGGCGGCGTCAAGTTCAAGCCGGATGGAACCCTGGACCGTGGTGCAATGTTAACGATCATGAACCCTGATGACAAGTCAGCTCTGGAAGCTGCACTTCGTATCAAAGATCAGGATCCTGAAAATACAGAAGTGACTGCTCTGACAATGGGTCTGCCGAAGGCTGAAGAAGTTCTGCGTGAAGCTATGGCTCTGGGTGCTGACAAGGGTCTTCTGTTAACTGACAGAAGACTGGGCGGCGCTGATACATGGGCTACTTCTTCTACAATCGCTGGTGCTCTTAAGAACATGGAATATGATCTTGTCTTCACCGGCAGACAGGCAATCGACGGCGATACCGCCCAGGTTGGTCCGCAGATTGCTGAACACTTAGGTATTCCGTGCATTTCCTACGCTTCTGATGTTACAGCTGCAGATGGTTATGTAACCGCTCGTCGTGAATTCGATGACGGCTATCAGGTTGTCAAGGCAAAGCTGCCGGCTCTGGTAACAGTTCTGGGTGAAAAGACAACGCCTAGATATGCTACACCTGGCGGAATCTTTGATGCCTATGACAAGGAAATTACAACCTGGGGCAGAGACCAGCTGGATGTTGAAGACTGCAACATCGGCAAGAAGGGTTCTCCGACTGTCATTGCCAAGGCAAGTGATAAGGTTGCCAAGGGCAAGGGTGTCCAGGTAACACCGGATTCTCCTGAAGATGCTGCTGATTACATCGTAAAGCAGTTGTCTGAAAAGCACGTGATCTGAGTGGAAAGGTGAGGAAAAACAAGATGAGTCTTGAAGAATACAAGGGAACATTTATTTATGCACAGCAGGTCGACAACCAGATTTCCCCGATTGCGCTTGAACTGCTGGGCAAGGCAAGAGAACTTGCTGCTGACCTCGATGACAAAACTGTTACAGCTGTCCTGATCGGTTCTGGCGTTGAAGGCTTGGTTGATGAATTAGCTGAATATGGTGCTGACAGAGTCATCCTCGTTGATGATCCTGAGCTGAAGGAATACAGAACAGAGCCTTATACACATGCTTTAGCAAGTGTCATCAATGAATTCAAGCCGGAAATCATGCTGGTAGGTGCTACTGCCATCGGCCGTGACCTCGGTCCGAGAACTTCTGCCCGTGTAGCTACAGGTCTGACTGCAGACTGCACAAAGCTTGAAATCGGCGATTTCCCGCTGGTTGCAATCCCAGGCCACGAAGCTGAACAGAAGCACAAGCAGCTGCTGATGACCCGTCCGGCTTTCGGCGGCAACACAATTGCTACGATTGCATGTCCTGATCATCGTCCGCAGATGGCAACGGTCAGACCGGGCGTCATGCAGAAGATTGAACCAAGAAAGGGCGCCAAGGCAGAAGTTGTCCGCTACAATCCTGGTTTTGAACCAAATGACTGCTACACAGAAATCCTGAAGGCTGTCAAGGAAGTTTCCAACGTTCCTGATATCCAGAAGGCAAAGATCATTGTTTCCGGCGGCAGAGGCGTCGGTTCCAAGGAAAACTTCAAGCTTCTGGAAGATCTTGCTGAAGTACTGCATGGTACTGTTGCATGTTCCAGAGCGGTTGTTGATAACGGCTGGGAACCAAAGGAACTGCAGGTAGGCCAGACTGGCAAGACAGTTCGTCCGCATGTATACTTTGCCATCGGTATTTCCGGTGCGATCCAGCACGTTGCCGGTATGGAAGATTCTGACATCATCATTGCCATCAACAAGGATGAGTCTGCGCCGATCTTCGATGTTGCTGACTACGGCATCGTCGGTGATCTGCACAAGATTCTGCCTGTATTGACAGAAAAGATCAGAAAGTCACTTGCTGAAAAGAATGCCTGAAAAGAGGATAGAAGAAATGGAAGAAAAGAAATACCGCATCTTTGTCATCAATCCGGGCTCTACTTCAACCAAGCTTTCCCTGTTTGAAAATGAAAAGTGCGTCTTCGAAGAAAATGTGTTCCACGATTCCACGGTTCTGAGAAGCCTTGGCGACATCAATAACCAGCTGGACTATCGGATGGAAGTTATTGAGCAGTTCCTCAAGGACAACAAGATCGACTTAACAGGTCTTGATGCTGTTGTCGGCAGAGGCGGTGCCTGCTGGCCGATGGAAAGCGGCTGCTATGAACTGGACGAAAAGATGATCAAGGATACGCATGATCATGTTGCCGGCCTGTATCATGCATCTATGCTCGGCGTTCAGATGGCAGAGCGTGTTCATGACAAGTACGGGGCCAGAATGTTTACCGTTGATCCTACGGTTGTCGATGAATACCAGGATCTTGCCAGAATCACCGGTGTGAAGGGTGTTTACAGAAAACCTGCTTCTCACGTTCTGAATACCAAGGAAGCAGGCAGAAGATATGCTGCCTCCGTTGGCAAGAAGTATGAAGACATGCGTCTGATTATCTGTCATATTGACGGCGGCATTACAATTTCCGCTCATGATCACGGCAGAATGATCGACGGCAATAACGGCGGCGGCGGTGAAGGGCCTTTCACCCCGACCAGAATGGGTTCCATGCCTGTCACCACATTGACGACTGACATGAAGGACGTCACTAATGATCAGCTAAGAGTTCTGTGTTCTGCCGGCGGCGGTTTCTCCAGCTGGTTCAATACTTCCGATTCTGATAAGATTCATGCCATGATCGATAACGGCGACAAGATGGCTGAAAGAGTCTGGAAGGCTATGGTTTACCAGATCTGCAAGTGGATCGGTGCCATGTCCTGTGTTCTCAAGGGACAGGTTGACGGCATCGTTCTGACTGGCGGCCTGATGCGTTTTGACGACATCGCTGAACAGATCAAGGATGCCTGCGGCTGGATTGCTCCGATTGCAGTTTATCCGGGTGAATTTGAACAGGAAGCCATGGCATACAACGCCCTCAGGGTATTGCGCGGTGAGCTCGAGCCGAAGCACTATACAGGTCATCCTGTATTTGAAGGCTTCAAAGACTGAAAGAAAAGAAACGGATCTTCGTGATCCGTTTTTGCACAAGGAGATAAAACAAAATGAGCAGATCATTTAAAGAATTGCTGGAACAGGTCAGAACCTGTGAAAAGAAGACCTTGTCGGTTGCCTGCGCTCAGGATCAGCCGGTTCTGGAAGCTGTGAAGGAAGCTCATGAACTTGGCATCATCGATGCAACTCTGGTTGGCGATGAAGACAAGATCAGAGAAATTGCGGCATCCATTCATATGGATTTAAGCGAATATGCAATTATCGATGTCAAGGATACTGTTGAAGCATCCCTGACGGCAGTCAAACTGGTTCATGACGGCAAGGCGGATATGTACATGAAGGGAATTCTTCCGACCAAAGATTTCCTGAAGTCCGTATTGAACAAGGAAGTTGGTCTGAGAACCGGCAAGCCGCTGTCCCATGTTGCCGTATTTGAAATTCCCGGCATTGACAGATTGCTGTTCATGAGCGATGTTGCTTTCATTCCGTATCCGACCCTGGATGACAAGAAGGCGATGATCAACTATTGCGTTGAAACTGCAGAAGCCTGCGGCGTGAAGAATCCGCATGTTGCTCCGCTGGCAGCGGTAGAAGTTGTCAATCCGAAGATGCCGGCAACAGTTGAAGCAGATGAGCTCAGAAAAGCGAATGAAGCAGGTGAATTGAAGAACTGTGTCGTCGACGGACCATTGTCCCTTGATATTGCTCTGTATCCGGCTGCTGCTAAGGAAAAGGGTGCAGAAGGCAGACCATGTGCAGGCAGGTCCGATATCCTGATTTTCCCGGACATTCATGCCGGCAATCTTGTCTACAAGGCAATCGGCCATATGGTGCCGGGCGTTCAGCAGGGCTGCATGTTAACAGGTACCAGTGCACCTGTGATCCTGACTTCCCGTTCTGATACAAAGGACGTCAAAGTCAACTCTATCTGCTTAGCTGCAGTGTTGAGTGAACATAAACATAAGGCTTGAAATTACATCGAATATTCAATTCAGCAGAGATATCAGCAGATATTTCTGCTTTTTTTGTGCACTGCCTGTTCAAATACGGAATCGCCTGCGATTTAACATGGATTTAACAATTGCTTAACGAGGGTCGTACAGTGCTTTTGTATCCTATAAAGGAAGAAAAATGTTTCATGCGCAGTGAGGAGGAAATATGAAACAGCACAATGTACGGGCTGGAGCTGCGGCAATGCTTGCATGCATGATGCTGGCAGCGGGGTGCAGTCCGAAAGGAGCCGGCGTCGAGGGTCTGGACAAACTTGGGGAAGTCCATGCGCTGAGTCGGGAAGCTGGTTCCGGTACCAGAGCTTCCTTTGATGAACTGGCTGACATCATCGCAGAAGACGAAAATCTGACGGTTGCGAAATCTACTGACGACATGCATGCAGAGATTGGCAAAGATGCTTCGGCAATCGGCTATCTGACAGATGCTGCGGCAGATGAAAAGATCAAAGTCCTGAAAGTAGACGGGAAAGAGATCACGGATAGGAAATACCCGCTGATTCGTAAAGTCTATCTTGTCTCCAGAAGTGACGCCAATGATCTGGAAAAGGAATTCATCACGTATGTGCAGGGCAAGGGACAGGATATTGTAGCCGGTTCCTTTGAGCAGCTGAACAGTTCTGTTACCTTCCTTTCCATGAAGCCGGAAGGCAGAATCGTGATCGGCGGTTCTACAACTGTAAGTCCAGTCATGAAGGAACTTGCAGAAGCTTATATGAAAGAAAATCCGAATGCACAGATAGAAGTTGTTTCCACCGATTCTTCAGACGGGATTACCGGCACCATGAACGGTACGTATGATCTTGGCATGTCATCCCGGGATCCGAAGAGCTTTGAAAAGGAACTGGTCAACTTCAATGCCATCGGCCAGGACCGCATCGCAATTGCAGTTTCCAAAGATAATCCATTGGAAGATATCACAACTTCCCAGCTTGACAAAATCTATACAGGAAAGGTCAGAAACTGGGCCGATCTGAATAAATGAGGAGTATACAATCATATGAATGAAAATGTAAAAGTAGTATTCGGTCTGATCGGAGGTCTTGCGATCTTCCTGTACGGCATGAATCTGATGAGTGATTCCCTGCAGAAGGCAGCCGGTGACAAAATGAAGAAAGTTCTCGGTGCCATGACGAAGAACCCGCTTCTGGGTGTGCTTTCCGGTGCACTTGTTACCGCTGTTCTGCAGTCTTCTTCCGCTACAACCGTTATGGCTATCGGTTTTGTTTCTGCTGGTCTGATGACGCTGCCGCAGGCAATTTCCATCATCTTCGGATCCAACATCGGTACTACCATGACGGCTCAGCTGATTGCTTTCAAGATCAGTGATTATATTTATCCGATTATCTTTATCGGCTTTATGATGAGCTTCCTTTCCAAGAAGGAAAATCTCAAGAACATCGGTACCACAATCTTTGCCTTCGGTCTTCTGTTTATGGGCATCGATATCATGGGTGATGTCATGAAGCCGCTGGCTGCCAGTCCGATCTTCCTGGATCTGATCGGCAAGGTTTCACATGTTCCGGTACTTGGCTTGTTGGTAGGTCTTTGCATGACCCTGGTTGTTCAGTCTTCTTCTGCTACGATTGCGGTTCTGCAGAACTTTGCCCAGCAGGTTGTTCCTGGTACCACTCAGTCCATTATCGGTCTTGCCGGTGCGATCCCGGTTCTGCTTGGTGATAATATCGGTACTACCATTACCGCCGTGCTTGCTTCTCTTGGCCAGAACAGAAATGCCAAGCGTACAGCTGCTTCTCATTGTATCTTCAATATCTCCGGTTCTCTGCTCTTCATCTGGTTTGTCAAGCCGTATGCAGCTTTGATTGCTGCAATTTCGCCAAAGGGTCCGGAAGTTGAGGTTATTTCCAGACAGATTGCCAATGCGCATACTGGATTTAATGTAACAATGACGGTTGTATGGACACTCCTGATTGGTCTTATGGTCAGGATTGTCATGAAGCTGATTCCTAAGTCTGCCGAGGAAACTGCTGCTGAAAGCGGACCTGAGTATCTGGATGAAGCAAGTATTCATCAGCCGGCTCTGGCATTGCATCTGGTATGCCAGGAAGTGATCCATTGTTCTGATATTGCCAAGGAAATGCTCGGAAAACTTGGAACAATGACATATGGAAAGGTTGCGGATCTGGTCAGTTCCATGCAGGAAAAGGCTGCTATGGAACAGAAGCTTTCCCGCTGCATCAATGAATATGTTGCCTCTATGTTTGCTTCCGGAACGCTGACAGAAGAACAGTCCACCCAGGCTACCGGTGTTCTCTTCCTGCTGAATGATATCGACAGAATTGCTGAGAATGCGCTGAATATTGCAAAGGATCTTGCGGAGAATGAAAGCGGCAATGCCAGGACAAGATATTCTGAAAAGGCATTGAAAGAGCTGAGTGACGCCTGCAGCAGAATTGAAACTCTGTACGGCACCTTCATTGAAGATCTGACGAATGAAACGGAAATCAGGCCGGAAGATCTGGCGGCAGATCGTGCAAAGCTTCTGACCCAGGATGATGAACTGCGTGATGCCCATATGAACCGGGTTGCCAGAGGAGAGTGCAGTGCTGCCCAGACTGCTCCGTATAACAACATCCTGACCGCCGTCAAGCGGATCGGCAATTCCTGTGTCAACCTGGCAGACTTCGCAGCCAAGAAGGTCAACTTCTCTGCTTTGTTGAAGGAACCGGTATCCGCAGCGGAAGCCTGATCAATGATGATAAAGATATGTTTCTGATATTCTGGCAGGACATATCTTTTTTTTATTTTTACTTGGCAAAATCCATAATTGTATTAACATTACGTAAGTATGGATATTGTAAATGCATTATTGACAAACAAAGTTCTGATTGCCGCTATTGCCGGCAATTTCTCTGCCCAGATCCTGAAGTGGATCATTGAAATCTGCAAGGGTACTTTCTCAAAGGAAAGATTCTTCGGCGGCGGCGGCATGCCTTCCACCCATTCTTCAACTGTGTGTGCAATTGCAGCCGCAGCTTTTATCAAAGACGGACCGAATAGTTCAGCTTTTGCGATTGCTTTGTTCATGGCCTTTATTGTCATGTATGACGCTAACGGCGTGCGTCTTGAAACAGGCATGCAGGCTAAGGCATTCAACCGGCTCAGACAAAGAGACAGACTGGAAGGAAAAGAACCTGTTACGGATGAATCCATGAATGAAATCATGGGTCATACGATGCCGGAAATCATTGCCGGAATTGTCCTGGGCGTGTGCATGGGAATTGTTGTCAGTCTTGTGCTTCCGGAAAAAATATTCTGAAAAAAGATCTGACCTGTGTCAGTTGGCGCGGACCGGATCTTTTGTTTTAAGTTCTACCTTGTTGAGATACATAAGGGCATCAGCTTTGGTAGCTGCTGTGTGCCAGGAATGGTCAGGCATTTCGGAAGTAATGGCATATCCAATTGCAATGTGAAGAGGGAAGACATGGGATGAATCCTTGTTGTATTCTTCTTCTCTTGCCCGGATCAGAGTTAAAGCTGCATCATATTTCTGCTTCATGTCATTGCCGTCATAAAGCAGACTGAATTCATCACCGCCGATTCGGTAGAGCTTGCCGGTATCCTTGAAGGCATCCTTCAGGATTGCAGCAGTTGCTTCGATGTGTTTATCTCCGGCAGCGTGGCCGAAGTGGTCATTGACGTATTTGAGGTTGTTGATATCGAAGCTGATAATCATCAGGTTGTAATCCTGTTCGTCAGCCATCTTTTTCTGAATGTTTCTGATATCCATTTCGTAGGCATTCCGGCTGTAGCAGCCAGTCAGTGTATCAGTATATGCCAGTTTCTGCAGAATTTCCGAACGGCCGGCAATTCTTGCATTTTCTGATACAAGATTCATGTAATGGAACAGAATGATAGCTGTCATTATTGCTGCACCGCACCGCAGGAAGACAGCAGCATCGGTTACGGAATAGTGGTTATAAAGATAACGGCATCCTTCAATTAAAGCCGCTGCCTGGAAAAGGCTGATGCTCATGTACATAGACGGCACCGGTTTGACAATCGGATCGTGGAACTTGTGATATTTATGGTTTTTGTACAGAGAGAACATAATGCCGAAATATTCAATCAGGAAAAGCAGAAATACCAGGGACATGCATAAATGACGAGGCTGACCGAAATATCTGACCTGAATATCCATGATCAGCAATGTGGCAACCGTCGCACCTGCTTCAAAAAGATCCAGCAGATGAGAGCGCCAGCTTAAGGTTGTTACGGAGAAAATATAGAAGAAGAACGGAATGAGCGAGATGCCGAGATACTGATTCAGCAGCCAGAAGTGACCAAGCTGGGGTGCCAGCAGCATCGGAACCTGACTTTCCATCAGACTCCAGATACCGATTGCCAGATTAAACAAAGCAAGCGATACATATTCGGAACGGCGGGCAATCAGATGCCTGGCTGTAAAGTTGACAAACAGCATCATAATTCCCGTTACAATCAGCAAGATAGAAAGCAAAGCACGGAAACCATAGCGGAGGATATACCAGCGGACATAAGTGCCTTCGGAACAGATTGCAACATCAGACAGCAGGCAGGAAGCGTCGCTCTTGCCGGGATCGATTTCAATCGTAATTGTCTTGCCGGACAGGGAACTATTCAGTGGTAAGTTTGTAAAGCAGGATTCCAGCGGCTCATTATCAAGAATCTAGTTGTTGGTGTAATACGGGTCGTCATTGATATAAACGACATAGTCAGCATATTTGGCATTGAAGTTCAGATAATCAGTATCTTCCAGATTGTCAGGAAGTTCTTTGTAAATAATAAGCTTTCCGTCATGATCATCCGGCAGCCGGGATAACTGCTTTGTATTGATGCTCTGTCCGTCTTCTGTGATCCATCCATCCGAAAATCTGATGATGCGGGATCGTGATGTACTGGAAAGAGGCACATGAAAATGCAGGAAAATAGCAGCCACAAACAGAATAATAAGATTGGCAAGAATTCCTTTTTCAATACGCGTCATTTTTTTGCCGTTGGTATTTGTCATCATCTTTATTGTATGATTTTTCACTTGCATATGACAAGAAAAGCTCACGTTTTTTCATAATCTTAAAAGGATTTTAATGAAAATAATATGAACAAGAGCAAACCATAAGGAATGAAACCAAAATATTTTCAGTAATATTCAACTTTCCAGGCAAATGAGGTAAAATTCAGATATAAGGAGTATACAAAAGGAGAAAAAATATGAAAATTTCACCGCTGCAAAAAGCAAGATATGAGTACAGCCCGAAGCTTCCGGGCATGCTCAGAAACGGCATTTCTGACATCTGTGTCAAGGAAGGCGAACCAACCCAGAGCGTAGCTGATCAGGACAAGATCAAGGCTCTCTTCCCTAACACATACGGCAAGAAGGAAATCACATTCCAGAAGGGTACCAACACCAGCGTCGCAAAGAAGCAGGTTGTCGGTGTTATCCTTTCCGGCGGTCAGGCACCTGGCGGACACAATGTCGTCAGCGGTCTGTATGATGCTTTGAAGGCAGCTGACAGGAACAATGTTCTGCTCGGCTTCCGCAATGGCCCAAGCGGACTGGTTGAAGATGATTTCGTTGAATTCAATGATGAATTCATCAATGAATACAGAAATACAGGCGGATTTGATATTATCGGCTCCGGCAGAACAAAGATTGAAACACCGGAACAGTTTGAAGCAGCAGCTGCTACTGCAAAGAAGCATGGTCTGACTGCAGTTGTAATCATCGGCGGCGATGATTCCAACACAAACGCTGCTGTATTGGCTGAATATTTCGCAGCCAACAAGCTGGGTGTTCAGGTAATCGGCTGCCCGAAGACAATCGACGGCGACCTGAAGAACGACGATATTGAGTGTTCTTTCGGTTTCGATACAGCAACAAAGACATATTCCGAACTGATCGGCAATATTGAACGTGATGCCAACTCTGCCAAGAAGTACTGGCACTTTGTCAAGGTCATGGGCCGTTCCGCTTCTCACGTTGCTTTGGAATGCGCATTGGAAACACAGCCGAACATCTGCCTGATTGGTGAAGAAGTTGCCGCTAAGAAGATGTCTTTGAGTCAGATCGCTGACTACATCGCTGATTCTGTTGCTGCAAGAGCTGCCAAGGGCATGAACTTCGGTGTTGCTATTATCCCTGAAGGTATCGTTGAATTCGTTCCTGAATTCGGTACTCTGATCGGTGAAATCAATGAACTGCTGGCTGGTGAAAAGACAGAAGAATTCAATGCTCTGCCAACCTGGGCTGACAAGTATGCCTTCATCAAGAAGGGCCTGACACCGGCATCCTTCGCTGTATTTGATATCCTGCCTGAAGCAATTCAGAAGCAGCTGTTCCTGGAAAGAGATCCGCATGGCAACGTACAGGTTTCCCTGATTGAATCCGAAAAGCTCTTCTCCGCTCTGGTCGCTGACAAGCTTGAGCAAAGACGCAAGGAAGGCAAGTACAACGGCAAGTTCAAGACCCAGCATCATTTCTTCGGTTATGAAGGAAGATGTGCATTCCCGTCCAACTTTGACGCTGACTATTGCTACAGCCTCGGCTACAATGCCTTCATGCTGATCCAGTATGGTTACACAGGTTATCTGTCCAAGGTTTCCAATCTGTCCAGACCTGCTGAAGAATGGGTTGCCGGCGGTATGCCGATTACCAAGATGATGAACATGGAAAGAAGAAACGGTGAAGACAAGCCGGTTATCAGAAAGGCTCTGGTTGACCTCAACGGCAATCCGTTCAAGTATTTCGAAGCTCATCGTAAGGAATGGTCTGAAAACACATGCTTCACATTCCCTGGTGCTATCCAGTACTATGGACCAACTGAAGTATGCGACCTCACCACAAGAACACTGGCTCTTGAAAAGGGCACAATGTCTCTTGATGACTGATCTGAATCTTTGAATTCATAAGATCATGCGTTTCTGCGCATGGTCTTTTTTATACCTGCAGCAGAGAAACAGTGATACTATTAATAACGACAAATGAGGAGAAATGTATGAAAAAGCTGCGGAAATATATCAAATATCTTGAGGACAGAATCAAAGCAGATAAGAAGACTTTTATCATTTATTCTATTCTGCGTACGCTTGTGATTCTTTGTGCGGTGCGCCAGCTGGTTATGCATCACTATGAATCTTTTTTTACATGTATTATGGCATTGGGATTGTTCCTGATTCCAAGTTTTCTGGAAGATCATTTCAAGATTGAAATTCCAACCTTGTTCCAGATGGCTATTTATGTCTTTATCTTTTCAACATCTATCTTAGGTGAAGTTGATGCTTTCTATACGAAGATCCCGGCCTGGGATTCCATCCTGCATACCATCAACGGATTCTTAGCTGCTGCCGTCGGTTTCTCCCTGGTAGATTTACTCAATCGTCATAGTGACAGAGTGAACCTGTCCCCGTTCTATCTGGCAGTTACCGCTTTCTGCTTTTCAATGACAATTGGCGTTCTCTGGGAATTCTTTGAGTGCAGCTGCGATTTATTCTTAGGAACAGATATGCAGAAGGACTTCATCATACAGACGATTCATTCCGTAACCCTGGATCCGACTGCTTCCCAGAAAGTCATTACCGTAAAGAATATTACCGATACTTTAATTCATACAGCAGACGGCCAGTCTGTCACAATTCAGGGCGGTTATCTTGATATCGGTCTTCTCGATACCATGAAGGACTTGTTCGTCAATTTTATCGGTGCCGTTGTTTTCAGCGTCATCGGTTATTTCTATGTCAGCGGACGTGAAAAAGCCGGCAGAGCACGGAAGATTGCAAAGAGTCTGATCATCCGCAAGATGAATGAAGAAAATGAAGTCTTTGAAGAAGATGTAACTGAAAATAAGGAAGAAGAGAAGAATCCCGCGTGATTCTTCTTTTTTTCCGCTTTCTGCAACCTCAGATGATGCATAACCATGTAAAATAAAAACAGATGATTTATGCAATAACATCAGGAGGATCATTATGGCACTATTGCATCTGGATTTTGAATCACAATTTTTAGGCGCCAATACCGACGTGAATATCATTGTTCCGGATAAACCGAGAGAAATCAGTCCGGCACAATTTTATCAAAGCGGAAAGAAATACAGAGTCCTCTGGCTTCTGCACGGTACCTTCGGCGGCTACAGTGACTGGGTCCGCAAATCCAATATTGAACTATATGCCTGCGAGCATGACATCATTGTCGTGATGCCGGGCGTCGGCAATTCTGATTATGAAGCCTGGAATAATTTCACCCTCGGCTATGATTCTGAAAAATACATTGTCGAAGAATTAATGCCGTTAGTTTATGGATGGCTTCCAGCCAGCAATAAGAGAGAAGACAATTTTATTGCAGGTCTTTCCATGGGAGGCGGCGGTGCATTGAAGTTTGCCCTGCATTATCCGCAGCTTTTCGCAAAATGCGCTTCCTTGTCTTATTGCCCGAGGGATCCTGCCCTGATGAAAGATAATTTGAAAGCTTTGTTTGATATGGATCGCAGTGAAGTGGAAAAGGATGAGGGTGACGTCATGCATATGAAATTGCGGTACTACAATATCATGCACAGATGGGATACTTTTGAAGACTATGAGAAGAACCATTATGATATTTACAATGAACTCATCCATGCGAAAGACAGAAAAGACCTGCCGGCTTTCTTATTTACAGTGGGAGACAAAGATCCTTTAATGACGGAAAGTTTTCATGCCCTGAAGAAAAAACTTGACGAGATCGGCTTTGCGGCAAAGTGGAGTGAGGATCCTGTTTCTCATGAATGGAGAGTCTGGGAAAGAGATATTCAGAAAGCCTTTGTCTTCTTCGGCTTTTCTGATGAAATGAAAGGAAATGCTTTCTGATGAAATACACAGGAATTTTATTTGATTTCAATGGTACCCTGATTGAAGACGAAGAATGTCAGGTCAGAGCCTGGGACAGAATTGCTTATGAAAACTTCGGAATTCATGTAACCGCAAAAGATATGGCAGAAAAGTATTCCGGCAAGCCGAATGTATTGACGATTATGACCATGTCTGATGGTACATATTCACCTGAACAGGCAGAACAGCTGTCGCAGCATAAGGAAGAAGTTTATCGCGAAGAAGTGCTCAATATGGAAGGCGGCGCCCATCTGAGAAAAGGAGCAGTTGAATTCTTTGAGGTATTAAAGAAGAACAATATTCCTTTTACCATCGTTTCTTCTTCCATTAAGGAAAACATGGATTTCTTTGTCAGAACTTTCCATCTTGATACATGGATCGATCCAAAGAATCTGGTTTATGACAACGGTACCTATAAAGACAAAGTACAGATGTATCTGGATGCGGCTGATAAGCTTGCTTTGAAACAGCCTTATCTGATTATTGAAGATTCTTTCTCCGGCCTGAAGAATGCTCTGAAGACAGGTGCAGATGTGATCGCAATCCGGATCCCTGCTCTGGATGACAAATATCCTCAGTACCCAGGCATCAAAGATGTCATTGAAGACTTTACGGATATTGCATCTTATCTTCAGCTGAAGTAAATGACAAAGCCGTTTGCGGCAGAGAGCAGCATATGTTTTTTTTCGTCAGATAAGATATTCATAAAATGAATAGAAGACTATTTTATATAAGTATTTTACATAATAGAAAATAATGCTATTTTAATAAGGGAAAGGAAGAAAAGGACGGATGGATAGTCGTTTATTGGAATATTTCCTCATTACTGCAAGAGAAGAAAGTATAAGTAAAGCAGCTGAAATCATTCACATTTCCCAGCCTTCGCTCAGCCGTCAGATTGCCGAAATGGAAAATGAACTGCATGTCCGCCTTTTTCAAAGAACCAGCAAAGGCATTGCATTGACGGAGGAAGGCATCCTGTTCCGCAAGCGGGCTAAGGAAATTCTGGATCTTGTCGAAAAAACACAGGAAGAATTACAGGAAAGTGATCATGAACTGGAAGGCAAAATCGTAATCGGATGCGGTGAATTGAATGTCATGCATGAAGTCGCAGATATGATCCATAAGTTCCAGCAGAAACATCCGCGCGTGACTTTCCGGATTATCACTGCCAATTCCAATGAAATCATGGATGACATGGACAAAGGTCTGATCGATCTTGGTATTCTGCTTCAGCCGGTGAATCTTACCCGCTATGAGTATTATTCTCTGAAGACGGTAGAAAACTGGGCTGCTGCGATGAGGGCAGATGATCCTCTTTGCAGGAAGCAGACCGTCTGTCCGGAAGATCTTGTGGAAAGAAATCTGATCTTTCCAGGCAGAGCAGAAACCACAACTGAACTTGCACATTGGTTCGGACCTTTATATGACAGTCTGCATATCACGATAACAGATAATCTGGCAGCGAATAATGTGGTGCTGATTGAAAAAGGCATGGAAATTGCACTTGGGGTAGAAGGACCTTATCTGAATCTGGATCCGGCAAAGTTTCAGATCAGAAGACTGGAACCGGCGCTTCAATACAAATGCGTATTAGCATGGAAGCGGGGCTTGCCAGCTTCCAGAGCCGCCCGGAAAATGATTGAAGAAATCAATGGAGAAAAAGAAGTATGAAAAAAATTATTCAGACAGCAGGACGCAACAAACTTGGTGAATTTGCCCCGGACTTTGCAAGATACAACGATGATGTCCTGTTTGGGGAAGTATGGAATGATGAAACTCTTGATCTGAAGACAAAGAGTACAATTGTGATCTCCGTTTTTATGGGAAGAGGTCTCACTGACAGTTCATTGAAATATCATCTGCAGACCGCAAAGAAGAACGGCATTACAAAGAAAGAAATTGCGGCTATTATTACGCATGCGGCATTTTATGCAGGCTGGCCGGTTGCCTGGGCTGTTTTCAATATGGCAAAGGAAGTCTGGACAGAAGATGAGCCGGTTCTTTCTGACAAAGATCGTTTCCAGAAAGAAATCATGTTTCCGATTGGCCAACCGAATGATAAATATGCAAAGTATTTCATCGGGCAGTCTTATTCAGCACACGTAACGGATGAACAGGTTCCGATTCACAATATTACCTTTGAGCCGGGATGCCGCAATAACTGGCACATCCATCATGCGGACAAAGGCGGCGGGCAGATGCTGGTATGTGTCGGCGGATACGGGTGGTACCAGGAAGAAGGCAAACCTGCTCAGGCATTGAAGCCGGGTGATGTAGTCAATATTGCGCCGGGCATCAAGCATTGGCATGGAGCACAGAAGGACAGCTGGTTCGCCCATCTTTCTATTGCAGTTCCGGCTGAAAACGGCAGTACTGAATGGCTGGAGCCGGTCAGCGATGAAGAATACAATCAGCTTGGCTAAGGAGATCACATGGCAATTGCAGTAAACCTTTATTACACAGGTACAAACGGGAGTGCCCGTAAGTTTGCGGAAGAAATGGTTTCTTCCGGTACTGTAGAAAAGATCCGGAAGGAGAAAGGAAATCTCCGCTATGAATATTTCTTCCCGATGGAAGATCCGGAAACTGTTTTATTGATTGATGCCTGGAAAGATCAGAAATCTATTGACGTACATCATGCCTCTGAAATGATGCAGACAATCGCATCCTTGCGGAACAAGTATGATCTGCATATGAAGGTCGAACGGTACGTCAGTGATGAGGAAGCCCCGGCATCTGATCAGAAGTTCATTCGTAAATAAATATTGCGAAGAAGCAGGATTTTCCCGCTTCTTTTTATTGTTGCTATAATAAACGCTATGTTCGAGCTAAGTGTTGGTCCCGGTATCTGAATTAGTCTCCGCAAATATGCCATAGTGGTATTCCTCGTAGGCCGTGCGGAGATCT
>OMXQ01000008.1 GCA_900315065.1 uncultured Erysipelotrichaceae bacterium | reverse complement strand
CGATAGATCTCCGCACGGCCTACGAGGAATACCACTATGGCATATTTGCGGAGACTAATTCAGATACCGGGACCAACACTTAGCTCGAACATAGCGTTTCCTTTCTACTTTTTCAGAAATTGGGTAATGTTTTGATTATGAATCATTGCTCATTTCTTTTATATTAATTACGCTAAATTCACTTTAGCACATCTTTCCTGTATTGACAATTTATGGCACTGATGATTTAATGACTTTTGTAAATCGTTGATGAGGAATAGTAGTTATTTCTGATTTTCCAGAAAGGCAGCGGACGATGTGAGATGCCAGTCAGAGTAATGAATCCGCCTCTGAGTGAAACCAATACTTTCCGGTGCATCCGTTATCTGCAGCAAATGAAGTGGCATATTGTTTCACGTGAAACAATCTACAAGAAGGGTGGCACCGCGATGACATCGTCCCTTTGTGGATGATGTTTTTTATTTGTCAGAAAGGAAAATAACATGATTGACATTAAACTGATCCGTGAAAATCCGGAACTCGTCAAAGAAAACATTAAGAAGAAGTTCCAGGATGCCAAGCTCCCGCTCGTCGATGAAGTACGTTCTTTAGATGAAGAAGTACGTGCAGTCAAGCAGAAGGGCGACGCTATGCGTAATGAACGCAACGTCAAGTCCAAGCAGATTGGCGCTCTGATGCGTGAAGGCAAAAGAGATGTAGCTGAAACTGTTAAGGCTGAAGTAAAGAAGATGGGTGATGACCTTGAAGCTTTACAGAAGAAGGAAGAAGAACTGAACGCTGAAATCAGAAAGAGAATGATGGTTATTCCTAACATCATTGATCCATCTGTACCGATTGGCAAGGATGATTCTGAAAACGTTGAAATTCAGAAGTTCGGTGATCCGGTCGTTCCTGATTTCGAAATTCCATATCATACAGATATTATGGAATCTCTCGATGGCCTGGATCTTGATTCTGCCCGTCGCACAACCGGCAATGGTTTCTACTATCTGCGTAAGGATGTAGCTCGTCTGCATTCTTCCATTCTCTCTTATGCAAGAGACTTCATGATCAATAAGGGCTTTGATTACTATGTACCGCCGTTCATGATTCATGGTGATGTTGTCAACGGTGTCATGAGTTTCGATGAAATGCAGAATATGATGTATAAGATCGAAGGCGAAGATCTGTATCTGATTGGTACATCTGAACATTCTATGATCGGCCGCTTTATGGGACAGATTCTGAGAGAAGAAGATCTGCCTTATACGCTGACATCTTATTCTCCGTGTTTCCGTAAGGAAGTTGGTGCTCATGGTATTGAAGAGCGCGGTCTTTACAGAGTCCATCAGTTTGAAAAGCAGGAAATGGTTGTTGTCTGCAAGCCTGAAGATTCCAAATACTGGTATGACCAGCTCTGGAAGAACTCTGTTGAATTCTTCAGAAGCCTCGATATTCCGGTCAGAACACTGGAATGCTGCTCCGGTGACCTGGCTGACCTGAAGGTCAAGTCCTGTGATGTTGAAGCATGGTCTCCAAGACAGAAGAAGTACTTTGAAGTAGGTTCCTGTTCCAACCTGGGTGATGCACAGGCAAGAAGACTGGGCATCCGTATCAAGGGTGAAAAGGGCAACTACTTTGCACATACACTGAACAATACAGTTGTAGCTCCGCCGAGAATGCTGATAGCTTTCTTCGAAAACAACCTGCAGGCTGACGGTACTGTAAAGATTCCTGAACCTCTGCAGCCTTACATGGGCGGTCAGAAGGTTATGGTACCACCTGAAAAGAAGAAGAATTTCTGATCAGAAAGGGACATTGCAATGATGCAGTGTTCCTTTTATTTTTGCCTTTATCAAGCAGTTTTCTTTGTATGTTTCACGTGAAACAATAAGAAAAGGCAGCTTTGTTACTGCCTTAATCAACTGAAACTACCTCACACGATTTTTCCAATACTTTCTTTATATTGTCTGGTATATTCTGATCTGTAATAACACAGGCTGGCTGGTTCTTTACGTTTAACGGAACTGTTCCCGGATGCTCAAATTTTTCACTCTCGGTCAATATAACAAGCTTCTCTGCAGAATGTGCCATATCTCTGACTGCCTGTGCTCTCATCTGATCCTTATTCGTAAATCCGGTTCTTTCGCTCCAGCCGTCAGTTCCGGCAAAGAAATAAGTGACGTTATAATTGGATGCAGAATCCCGGATGGACGGACCAACCAGGCATTGGGAATCTTTCTGATAAATACCGCCGAGCAGAATGAGATTTACATTTTCTTCATGACGAACATAATCTGCAATAAAAGCACTATTGGTAATGATTGTAATATCTTTTTTTGACTGGGCGAGGATAGAAGCGAGAATTGCACAGCAGCTGCCGCTTTCAATCATGACCGTATCATGATCATGAATCAATCCGGCTGCTTTCTGAGCAATCTTCTTCTTTGCGTCATAGTGCCAGGCAAGTCTTCCGCTGATGTTGTCCGGAGAAGATAAAGAGGCAAAGCCGTGCTGTCTCTGTACAAATCCCTTTTCTTCCAGTTCATCCAGATCTTTCCTGATGGTAACCTGGGAAACATGAAGAAGGTCAGATAGTCTTGCAACTTCGATTTTGTTTTCCTGGGTGAGGAGATTCAGAAGCTCCTCAAATCTTTGTTCTTTCTTTTTTGTCATAATCAGAAATAAGCGTCGATTCCGTGTTTATGGAAGACCTGGCAATAGTCCTGCAGATCTTCTTTGTGATAGGCATTCATGCCTTTGTAAGCGTATGGCCTGTTCAGCATATCATATTTGTTTTCACCAAACTGATGGAAGGGGAGAAGCTGACACTTGTCTGCACCAGCTTTTTTCAAAGCTTCGGCAAGTTTTTCTGCATCTTCAGGTGAATCATTGAATCCTGGAATAACCGGGATCCGCGGCAATACTTCTTTTCCTGCAGATATTGCATAGGACATGTTCTGCAGAATCAGATCATTTGGTACACCTGTATATTCCTGGTGTTTCCCGGAATCCCAGTGTTTCATGTCAAACAGCATATAATCCAGATTTTCAATGACAGCTTTGAAGGTCTGTGGATCTGCATAGCCTGTGGTTTCACATGCAGTATAGAGATGATTTTCTTTGGCAGCTTTCAATAGTTCAATACTGAATTCCGGCTGCATCAGCATCTCACCGCCTGATAAAGTCAGTCCGCCGCCGCTTTCTTCATAGAAGACTTCATCCTGCATGACCTTATCCATCACCTGCTTTACCGTCATGATTTCACCTTCCGGTTTCAGGGCATGACCAGGACATTCTTTTACGCACTTCATGCACCCGTCACAAAGAAGAGGATTGACTGTAATGTGATCATTGATCAGAGATACAGCATGCTGCCGGTCACAGGTTTGTATGCAATGATGACAATGCACGCATTTTTTCTCATCCCATAAGATCTGTACCTGACTCATCTGGCTTTCCGGATTGGCACACCATCTGCAATGCAGCGGGCATCCTTTGAGAAAGACAACTGTTCTGATCCCCGGTCCGTCATTGACACTGAATTTCTGAATATTGAAGACTGTTCCTGTTTTTGCAAGATCTGCTGTCATTGTATTCTCCATTTTTATTACAAATACGAGTATAAAATATTACGAATGAAATGTAAATATCTTGTTTTAAAAGAATATTGACAAGATAAATGGAGAATACTACCATGATTATGGAATTAAAAGTTTCATATGAAACATCAGGAGAATAAAAGATGGAAAACAAAGCATTATTCGGATCCTTAACACCTCGCATGTCTCTTTTCCGGGAAGAAGTTCTGGATGAAAAGCCATATATCGATGCAGAACGAGCTCTGCTTGTGACAGAGGTATATAAGGAAAATCTCAACCAGCCGCGGGCCATGGTCAGAGCTTTGATGCTGAAAAAAGTTCTGGAAAACATGTCTATCTATATTGAAGACAAGACATTGATTGCCGGCAACCAGGCTGGCAAGAACCGGAACGCACCGATCTTTCCTGAATACACAATGCAGTTTGTCATTGATGAACTGGATAAGTTTGAAAAGAGAGACGGCGATGTCTTCTATATCACGGAAGAAACAAAAGAACAGCTGCGTTCTATCGCTCCATTCTGGAAAAATAATACGCTTCGTGACAGAGGTGGAGCGCTGCTGCCGGATTGCGTTCAGGTATTTATGGAAACCGGTGTCTTTGGCATGGAGGGCAAGCTCAATGCCGGTGATGCTCATCTTTCCGTCAACTATCAGAGAATTCTGAAAGAAGGATTGAAGGGCTATGAAGCAAGAACCAGAAAAATGCAGAATGAGCTGGATCTTACCCAGCCGGATGCCATTGATAAAAATATCTTCTACAAAGCAGTTCTGATTGTCATCGATGCCGTAAAGGAATTCTGTGCAAGATATAGTGACCTGGCTGCGGACATGGCTGCGAAGGAAAGTGATCTTTCCCGTAAGGCAGAACTCATTGAAATGTCCGATATCTGTAAGAAGGTTCCGTATGAACCTGCTTCTTCTTTCCGTGAAGCTGTCCAGTCTGTCTGGTTTATCCAGCTGATACTGCAGATTGAATCTAATGGTCATTCTTTGAGCTATGGCAGATTCGACCAGTATATGTATCCTTACTACATCAATGATCTCAAAGCAGGCAATATCACAGAAGACGAAGCTCTTGAATTGCTGGATTGCCTGTGGATCAAGACATTGACAATCAATAAGGTACGTTCCCAGGAACATACGCTTTCTTCCGCCGGTTCCCCGATGTATCAGAATGTTACGATCGGCGGGCAGACAACAGATCACAAGGATGCGGTTAATGAACTCAGCTTTGTGGTCCTCAAGTCAGTTGCCCAGACCAGACTCACCCAGCCTAATCTGACCGTCAGATGGCACCACAACCTGAACAAGAAGTTCTTCGATATGTGCATTGAAGTCATGAAACTTGGCTTTGGAATGCCTGCTTTGAATAATGATGAAGTGATCATTCCTTCCTTCATCAAGTGGGGCGTCAAAGAAGAAGATGCTTACAACTACAGTGCCATCGGGTGTGTAGAAACGGCTGTGCCAGGCAAGTGGGGCTACAGATGCACAGGCATGAGTTATCTCAACTTCCCGCGTATTCTCTTAGCTGCCATGAATAACGGCGTTGACCTTACTTCCGGTAAGAGATTTACCAAAGGCTATGGTTATTTCAAAGACATGAAGAGCTTTGATGAATTGATGAAGGCTTGGGACGGTACCATCCGGGAAATGACCAGGTACAGTGTGATCGTTGAAAATGCGATTGATAAAGCTTCTGAAAGAGATGTACCGGATATTCTGTGTTCCGCTTTGACAGATGATTGCATCGGCCGCGGCAAGACAATCAAGGAAGGCGGGGCAGTCTATGACTTCATCTCCGGTCTGCAGGTAGGCATTGCCAATATGGCTGATTCTCTGGCTGCGATCAAAAAGCTCGTCTTTGAAGAAAAGAAGATTACACCGGAACAGCTCTGGGATGCAATTCTGGATGACTTCACTTCCCCTGAAAATCAGAAGATTCAGGACATGCTCATCAATGATGCACCAAAGTACGGCAATGATGATGATTATGTCGATCAGCTGGTTGTCAAAGCTTATGATTCCTATCTCGATGAAATCAGAAAGTATCCGAATACCCGTTATCATAGAGGACCAATCGGCGGCATCCGTTACGGTGGTACTTCCTCCATTTCTGCCAATGTCGGACAAGGCATGGGAACCATGGCTACGCCAGATGGCAGAAAGGCACATGAACCGCTTGCAGAAGGCTGTTCACCAGCTCACAACGCTGACAAGAACGGACCAACTGCTGTCTTCAAGACAGTATCCAAGCTGCCGACAGAGAAGATCACCGGCGGCGTTCTGCTTAACCAGAAGATGACACCGCAGATGCTTTCTACCGAAGAAAACAAGCAGAAACTGGAAATGCTGATCAGTGCCTTCTTCAACAGACTCCACGGCTATCATGTCCAGTACAATATCGTCTCCAGAGAAACGCTCCTGGATGCCCAGGCACATCCTGAAAAGCACAAGGATCTGATTGTCAGAGTTGCCGGCTACAGTGCTTTCTTCAACGTATTAAGCAGAAAAACCCAGGATGATATCATCGGCAGAACGGAACAGACCTTGTAATAAAAACACAGAAAAGGATAAAGGAAAAATGAAATTATTTATTGATGACGCACACATTGAAGACATTAAAAGAATCTATGAATACTATCCGGTTGACGGCGTTACTACCAATCCTTCTATTCTCTATAAAACCGGGAAAAATCCGCTTGAAACATTGAAGGAAATCAGAGCTTTCATCGGACCTGATGCAGAACTCTTTGCCCAGGCAGTAGCTGAAGATGCAGAAGGCATGGTCAAAGATGCCCGCTTCATTACAGAACTGGTCGGTAAGAATACGGTTGTTAAAATTCCTTCTACACCGGAAGGCTTCAAGGCGATCATGGCCCTGAAGAAAGAAGGCATCCGTACCTGCGGTACGGTTGTCTATACACCTATGCAGGCATACTTAGCTGCCAAGGCAGGTGCTTCCTATGTTGCACCATATGTCAACCGCATTGATAACATGGGTTATGACGGTGTGAAGGTGGTTGCTGAGATTCAGGAAATTCTGAAGAACAACAATATGGATTGCGAAGTTCTGGCTGCTTCTTTCAAAAACTCCCAGCAGGTAATGGAAATTGCCCGGATGGGATGCGGCAGTGCCACAGCTTCTCCTTCTGTCATTGATGCTTTTGTCAGAAACGCTGCGATTGACGGTGCAGTCAATGATTTTGTATCTGATTTTGAAAAACTCACCGGCAGAAGAACAATGACGGATCTGAAGTAAATGTTTCACGTGAAACTTCGATAAAAATGCACAAGTACGACACTATCAGAAAAGGATGCCGGCTTGTCATTATCAGCTGATTCAGATATAATCAATAACGGCACAGCGATATGTTCTAACCTGGTCAGGGCCGGAAGGCAGCAGCCATACGAACCTCTATTTGCGTGTGCCGTTTTTTTATTTATGATATGAATATGCAGAACGCGGAATACTATATGAAACTCGCACTGGCCGAGGCGGAACTTGCAGCAGAAGAAGATGAAGTACCGGTTGGTGCAGTCATTGTCAAAGACGGGGAAGTCATTGCCAGAGCCCACAACCAGAGAGAACAGCTTCAGATGCCCTATGCCCATGCAGAAATGCTGGCAATCCAGCTTGCCTGTAAGAAACTCGGTACATGGTGCCTGCAGGATTGTGATCTCTACGTCACTTTGGAACCATGCATGATGTGCACCGGGTTGATCCAGCAGGCAAGAATCAATCGTCTTTTCTATGGAACCCAGGATCCCAAAGGAGGCACCGTCGATACGCTTGTGCAGATCAAGCTGATCAATCATCTCAATACTTATCCGCGCCAGATTTATAAAGATATTCTCCATGACGAATGTGCGGAAGTCCTGTCTTCGTTTTTCCGTCATAAACGTCAGTTGCAGAAAGAAGAAAAAGCCCGTCAGAATAAGGATTAGCCACTGGTATTTGCTAAGAGATACCAGGGCTTTTTTGTTATAATAAGGAAGACGAGGATTACTATGGCAAAACTTGCTTTATACCAGAAATACAGATCACAGACATTTGAGGAAGTCATCGGACAGGAATACATTGTCAGATCAATCCGCAATGCTGTAAGAGAAAATAAAGTCGGTCATGCTTACCTGTTCTGCGGACCAAGAGGAACCGGCAAGACAACCATGGCCAGACTGCTAGCCAAGGCAGTCAATTGTGAACACCCGGAAAAAGCACCGTGCGGAGAATGTCCTAACTGCATTGCTGCCACAAACGGCACGCATCCGGATATCGTAGAAATCAATGCGGCAAATGAAACTTCCGTTGATAATATCCGTGAATTGATTGATCGTTCCACCCTTGCCCCGATGCAGGGAAAACACAAAGTCTATATCATCGACGAAGTCCATCAGCTGACCAGTGCCGCTTCCAGTGCATTGCTGAAAACTCTGGAAGAACCGCCGGAAAATGTCATCTTTATTCTCGCTACAACCGATCCTCAGAAGCTGCTGCCGACGATTATCTCAAGATGCCAGCGCTATGACTTTACCAAAGTAAAGACAAGCCAGATCAAAGACCATCTTCTTGATATCGCTCAGAAGGAAAACATATATATGGATCCGGATGCAGCTGAAATGATTGCAGTACTGGCGGACGGAGGCATGAGAGATTCTCTTTCCATCATGGACCAGTGTGCTTCCTATACCAATGATCACATCACGGTAAAAGACATCAACCAGATTTACGGCCTGGCAACCGTAGAAGAAAAAATTGCTTTGCTCAAAGACATTCAGAACAAGGACTTCGCTTCTCTGATTACCAGAATTCAGTCCTATGAAGAAAAGGGGATCGATCTTTCCAGATTCACTGACGGCCTGATTGATCTTCTGAAAGAAAATGTCATTTACCAGAATACAAAGAAAGCAGAGCTGCTGAAAACACTGACAAAAGAACAGGCAGAAAGCATGTCTGACATGTCTTCTGATACCTGCCTGCATGTTGCAGAAAAACTCATGGATGCCAAGACCAGATTCAAAACAGCTTCCAATGCAGCATCTGCATTTGAAGTAACGTGTCTTGCCATAGCGGCAGAAAAACCGCAGCAGGTAATTTATACTTCTGCTTCAGCTGCAGCAGCTCCAACTGTTCAGCCAAAACCAGTTGTCTCTTCCCCATTGCCGCAGCCGGCAAAGGAAACCGCACCAACTGCTCCGTCTGTTTCTGCTTCCTCAGTTGTAAAGAATTCTGCACCGGCAGAAGAACCAGCTGAAAAGCACGTTGAAATTCAGCCGGTCGAACCATTAACGGAAGAAGAAATACTTTCGATTCTGGTTCTTTGCAACAAAACAGAAAAGGTGAAGGATGAAAACACTTGGGCAATGCTCAAAAATTATGCGACGCTTGAAAACAGGAAATATACTACCCTGCTGGCAGGCACGCAGATCGCCGGATCAGGACCAGACTGCATCCTTGTAAGAGCCGGTACCAATGCAATTGTAAAACGCATCAATGAAAAGAACATGAACCGGGAACTCTATAACTTCCTGAAGAATACAATGCACACTGACAAAGTACTCTTTGCGATCAGTGACGCTGACTTCAAGTCTGCTGTCAAAGCCTTCATGGCCAGAAACAAAGAAGGAACATTGCCGGAAGGAAAACACATCGAAAAATATCAGGAAATAGTAGAAATTCAGGAAACACCTCAGGACAAAGTCCTGAAGCTCTTCGGCAAAGAAAATGTCGAAGTTGTCTGATCAAAGAAAGGAATAAGAAGAAAAATGGATTATTCAAAAATGCTGTCGCAGCTGCAGAAAGTACAGGCAGATGCGCAGGATATGGAAAACAAACTGGCTGAAACAATCTATGAAGGAAAATCCAACGGCATTGTCATCAAGATCAACGGCAATGAGGAAGTACAGGAAATCAATATTCCGGAAGAACTAATGGATGATCGTGAAATGCTGCAGGACATGTTATTGATTGCTTTCAACAATGCGGTTGAAGCATATCATAAAGACCGCGAAGAAAAGACCAGTGCCTTAACAGCAGGCTTCAAGCTGCCGGGAATGTGAGACATGTATCCGAAGAGTCTGCAGAATCTGATTGAAGCGTTCCGGCTTCTGCCGGGAGTCGGCGAAAAGACAGCCGAAAGATACGCGCTTGCAGTTATGGACATGGATACGATGGATGCAGAAGGCTTTGCCCAGGCCATGCATGCAGTGAAAGAAAAAGTTCACCGCTGTTCTGTCTGCGGCAACCTGACGGAAGAAGATCAATGCGATATCTGCAGAGATTCTTCCCGTGATCATTCCCAGATCTTCGTTGTCCAGTCGCCGAAAGATGTACTGGCAATGGAAAGAACCGGAGAATTCCACGGCGTTTATCATGTCCTGAATGGTCTGATTTCAACTTCCCGCGGGGTGATGCCGGAAGACCTCAACATTGATTCTTTATTAAAAAGAGCAGGACAAGCAAAGGAAATCATCCTGGCTACCAATACAACCATGGATGGGGAAACAACGGCAATGTATCTCGACAAGCTCCTGCATGAAAAATATCCTGATGTGCTTGTCACAAGAATTGCCCACGGTCTGCCTTCAGGCGGCATGCTTGATTACGCCGATGATATGACCCTGGCTCATGCACTGTCCGAACGCAGACGCATGGGCTGATTATAACAGCAGCAAATCATTAAAGAGAGAAAAATAAAAGAAAAAGAAAAGGAGAATTGACTATGAACAACGACTTAAGAATCGCTCAGGCAGCAACCCTCGAAGACATCAAGGTCATCGCAGAAAAAGCCGGCATTGATGAAAAGTATCTCGAATGCTACGGCAATGACAAAGCCAAAATTTCTTCCGGATTGATGAAAGAAGCTGCAGGCAGAAAAGACGGCAAACTCATTCTGGTTACAGCAATCACCCCGACCAAGGCAGGCGAAGGCAAGTCTACAACAACAATTGGTCTGGCTGATGGTCTGCAGAAGATCGGCAAAAACGTTATGGCTTGTCTGCGGGAACCATCCTTAGGTCCGGTGTTCGGTCTCAAGGGCGGTGCAACCGGCGGCGGCTATGCACAGGTAGTACCGATGGAATCCATCAACCTGCACTTTACCGGTGACATGCATGCAATTACTACGGCAAACAACCTGATCGCTGCCATGCTGGATAATTCCATCTACCAGGGCAACCCGCTGAACATTGATCCTGAAAAGGTTGTCTGGAAGAGATGCATGGACATGAATGACAGAACCCTCCGTGACATTACAATCGGCCAGGTCAAGAAAACAAACGGCGTTGAAAGAACTGACCACTTTGTCATCACTGTCGCTACTGAAGTCATGGCAATCCTGTGTCTGTCCAAAGACCTCAAGGACTTTGAAAACAGAATTTCCAGGTGCGTTGTTGCTTACACATACGACAACAAGCCTGTCACAGTAAAGGATATTCAGGCAGAAGGGGCAGCTACCGTAGTTATGAAAGAAGCAATCAAGCCGAACCTTGTTCAGACGCTTGAACACACACCGGTATTTATTCACGGCGGTCCTTTCGCCAATATTGCACATGGCTGCAACTCAATCATCGCTACAAGCCTTGCCCTCAAGCTGGCTGATTATGTTGTTACGGAAGCAGGCTTCGGTGCAGATCTGGGTGCAGAGAAGTTCCTTGATATCAAGTGCAGAGCTGCCAATCTCCATCCAAGTGCAGTTGTACTGGTTGCTACAGTCAGAGCTCTCAAGATGCATGGCGGCGTCGAACTGGATCAGCTCACGGAAGAAAACGTTGAAGCTATGCTCAAGGGCACAGAAAACCTCCAGAAGCATGTGGAAACCATTCAGGCATTCGGACTTCCGTTTGTCATTGCCATCAACAAGTTTGCCAAGGATACCAAGGCTGAAGTCGATGCTCTTCTCAACTGGTGCAAGGAACACAATTATCCGGTTGCCGAAGCTGACGGCTGGGCAAGCGGCGGTGCCGGCATGACAGATCTGGCAAAGATGATTGTTGAAAAGTGTGAAGAAGAAAATCACTATGCGCCTTTGTATGATGTCAATGATTCCATTGAAGCCAAGGTAGAAACAATTGCCAGGACTGTTTATGGTGCTGACGGCGTTGAGTTCTCTGAAGAAGCAAAAGCCAAGATGGAAGAATACAAAAAGTACGGCTGGGACAAGCTGCCGGTATGCATGGCCAAGACACAGAATTCTTTGTCTGATGATGCCAAGCTCAAGGGCAGACCTAGAAACTTCACCGTCAAGGTCAGAGATATTTCCATCTCTGCCGGTGCCGGTTTCGTTGTCATCTACACAGGCAATATTCTGACAATGCCAGGCTTACCGAAGGTACCGGCTGCTGTCAATATGGGTGTTGATGAAGACGGCGAAACTTACGGTTTGTTCTGATTCAAAATAGATAGAAGGGAAAACAATGAGCTCAATTGCGTACGTAACGGACGAAGAAATGCTGGAATACCACAGATTGTGCCGCAACCGCACAATCCTTTTCTGGCGCATTGCCAGCAAAAGAAAAATAGCAGATTTCGAAAAAGGAGATCTGCTCTTCTTCTTTGCGCGTCCGGGACGGTCACGCAGAAAAGCTCTGATCGGCTATGCCCACTATGACTGTACAGTACGTCTGTCACTGAGTCAGATGTGGAAACAATACGGAGAAGCAACCGGCTATAGTTCTGAACAGCGTCTTCATAATGCTTTGCTGAAAGCAGGCAAAGGCACCATTCCCAAGACTATGCAATGTCTGTATCTGAAGAATGTTGTTTTCTTCCTTTCTCCAATCTATCCGGAAGAAGCCGGTCTTTCCATTCCGAATAAACTCGAAAGCTATACTTACATTGATAAGGATGATCCGAAAGTCACCTACAATATTCTGAAGACCGCTGAAAAATACGGCATCGATCTGTGGACGGCTGATCGTTCTATTTCCCCGGAAATAATTTTCCAACGGGATGAGATCTGCCACCAGCTTGCTGTGATTGCCCATGACATCGGCCCTGACTCCAGGGTTGAAAAAGAAAAACAAAGAGCTCATCGCTTAGCAGAAGAAAGATGTCAGACCAGAGGCTGGGAAATGATCCGCGGCCAGAAGACGGATGCCATGAAGCTGGATCAGAAGAATATAAGAATTGCACTTCCGTATGTCTATCAGACCAATGATGAACCTGAACGCAGAAGAGAACTCTTTGGAAAAATAAGTCTGTACAGACTCCTTGCAAAGCAGTATCATCTTGACCGGAACGTCACTTTTGAAATTCTGAGTGACAAGCCATGCGGTAAAGTGAAAGAACTGGTGAATTTAATAAACGATGAAGAACTTTGATATTGTCGTAATCGGCGGCGGCCATGCCGGCATTGAAGCTGCTCTGGCGGCTGCACGTTTACATGCGGATACTGCGCTCTTATCCTTGTCAATTGATAACATCGGCAAGATGCCTTGCAACCCCAGCGTCGGCGGTCCTGCCAAAGGCATTGTCGTCAGGGAAATTGATGCCCTGGGCGGCCAGATGCCGATCACAGCAGATAAAACTGCGCTCCAATTCAAGATGCTGAACGGGGCCAAAGGCCCTGGGGTCAGAGCCCTGCGTGTTCAGTCTGATAAGATAGCCTATAAAAAAATGATGCAGGATACTGTCCTGCACCAGGAAAACCTGACTGTCATTGAAGCTATGGCAGTCAGGATCAATGCGGAAAACAACAAGATCACAGGTGTCACTTTAAGTGACGGTTCCTTTATTTCCTGTCACATTGTCATCCTGACAACCGGTACATATATGGCTGGCGTCAATATGATTTCTTCCGAAGTCAGAATGGGCGGACCGGATTTGGAAACCACAACCAATGATCTTTCCCAGTCATTACGAGACCTCGGCATTGAAACTATGCGTCTCAAGACCGGCACACCGCCTCGAGTCCTGACCAAGTCCATTGACTTCTCCAAGACCAAGTATGAACCAGGCACCGATGAATTCCTACGCTTTTCGGAAACAACCAGAAGAGAAGATGTCAGACCATTCAAGGATCAGGTTCCTTGTTACATGACTTATACCACACCGGTAACTCATGAACTGATTCTTTCCAACCTGAATAAGTCTTCCATGTATTCCGGTGTTGTCAAAGGCGTCGGTCCAAGATACTGTCCTTCTATTGAAGATAAGCTTGTCAGATTCAAAGACAAGCCGAGACACCTCTTGTTCCTGGAACCGGAATCCCTGACCATGGATACAACTTATGTCCAGGGTTTCTCTACATCTCTTCCAAGAGATATTCAGGAAAAGATGGTTCATAGTCTGCCAGGCTTTGAACACTGCATCATCAGGAAATATGCTTATGCCATCGAATATGATGCCATTGATCCGATCCAGATGAAGCCGACTTTCGAGTCCAAGATCGTTGAGAATCTCTTCACTGCCGGTCAGGTCAATTGTACTTCCGGTTATGAAGAAGCAGCCGGCCAGGGAATCATGGCAGGCATTAATGCCGTCATGAAACTGCAGGGGAGAGAACCCCTCGTCTTCAAAAGAGACGAAGCTTACATTGGCGTCTTAGTTGATGACCTTACAACCAAGGGCACAAAGGAACCATACAGACTGCTGACCAGCCGGGCAGAATTCAGACTCCTGCTCAGACACGACAACGCGGAAGAAAGACTGATCGAAAAGGGCAGACAGGTTGGTCTGATTTCGGATCAGAGATATGAAGCTTTCCTCAAAAAGCAGCAGAACCTCAATGACCTGGAACAGACCCTCAGAAATACCAATTTTGAAATGGATGATCCGAAGGTCAATGCTTATCTTGAAACGCTCGGCTACACGGAAACCGAACACAAGGGTGTCAATGGAATTGAACTCGTTAAAAGACCAGGGGTTGAATCCGAAAAGCTCTTAGAAGCAATCAATATTGAAGCAGATCATGACCTTGCCAGAAAAGCTGACATCGATATCAAGTATGAAGGCTACATCAACAAACAGCGCCGTGAGGCAAAGAAACTCGCTGCCATGGAAGAACAGATACTCGGCGTCGACTTCAATTATGACGAAGTAGACAACCTCTCCATTGAGGGCAGACAGAAACTCACCAAATTCAAGCCGGCTACCATGGGCCAGGCTTCCAGAATTTCCGGTGTCAATCCGGCTGACTTAGCTGTATTGGCCATTGCAATCAAACAGGGAAAGGGACTCAAGAAAAATGAATTACACTGATGTTGTTTCCAATGTACAGGTATACGGCCTGGAGGATTCCGTCAAAGGTGCCAAGTATTCCTATGCAGTAGATCTGAACAAAGTAACCGATGAAATTACAAAGACAACCAGAGCTCTGGCCAACAGTCCGGCTGGTTCCGGTCATGATCAGTTCATGACGGGAATTGTTGTTCAGTTCGATCTGACTTTCTCCAATAAAGCCTGGGTCGAAGCAGAAAGATATACTTTCCTGAATTTCATCTCTTCCCAATCTACCATGCACAGAATTACCAAATTCAATCTTGATGATGTTTATATGCCGCAGACTGACAAGCGCATCATTGAAATCATGAAGGAAAAGGTAGCTGAATACAACCAGCTTAACGAAAAGATGCAGCAGGAAAAGGAAGCAGGACATGATACAACGGAACTGACAAAACAGCTCAATGATATGTATCTTTCTATTCTTTATTCCAATCCGGCCGGCTTCCGTCTGACTGCCAAGATGACAACCAACTATCGTGCATTGAAGACCATCTACCATCAGAGAAAAGATCACAGACTCCCTGAATGGCGTGCCTTCTGTGAGTGGGTAAAGACTCTGCCGCATAGTGAATTCATTACTGGTGAAGAAGCATAATCTTATGAACAGCAGTTCAATGAAGCTGCTGTTTTTTCTATGCAGGAAAAAGCAGATATAATAAATACAAAGGAAAACGGAAAATGAATATTGCAGTAGCAGGAACAGGATATGTAGGATTATCTCTGGCAGTACTTTTATCGCAGCACAATCATGTCACGGGTATAGATATTCTGCCGGAAAAGATTGAAAAGCTTAACAAGTGGGTAAGCCCGATTCAGGATGATTACATAGAAAAATTCTTTAAAGAACACGAAGAAAGAAAACTGGATCTTCACTTTGTTTGGAACAATGGCAAAGAAACTGACAATCCTTCTGATGAAGTTTACAAAGAAGCAGATTATGTCATTGTTGCTGCACCAACCAACTATGACTCAAAGAAGAACTTCTTCGATACCAGCGCAGTTGAGTCTGTGATTGAACAGGTACTCAGGTGCCAGGGTCATGCATACATGGTAATCAAAAGTACTATCCCGGTCGGTTATACGGAATCTGCCAGAAAGAAATACAAGACAAATCGGATTTTGTTCAGTCCTGAATTTCTGAGAGAATCCAAGGCTCTGTATGACAACCTGTATCCAAGTAGAATTATTGTTGGAACAGATCAGAAGGATCCTTGTGTAGTAAAAGCATCCACAACCTTTGCACAACTTCTGAAAGAAGGTGCAGTAAAGAAGGATGTAGAAATACTCACAATGGGTTTTGACGAAGCAGAAGCCGTCAAGCTCTTTGCGAATACCTACCTGGCTCTGCGTGTTTCCTACTTCAATGAACTCGATACGTACGCAGAAAGCAGAGGCCTGAATACCAGAGACATCATAGACGGCGTATGTCTGGATCCAAGAATTGGGACACACTATAACAATCCTTCCTTTGGATACGGCGGCTATTGTCTGCCTAAGGATACCAAGCAGCTGCTTGCCAACTATGCCAATGTGCCGGAGAACTTAATTCAGGCAATTGTTGATTCGAACCGGACCAGAAAAGACTTTATTGCGGACAGAGTGCTCAAGCTTGCAGGGTATTATGACTACTCTGATGATAATGATTACCAGGCTTCTCAGGAAAAGATAGTTACAATCGGTGTCTACAGACTGACTATGAAGAGTCACTCTGATAACTTCCGCCAATCTTCTATACAGGGCGTCATGAAGAGAATCAAAGCAAAAGGCGCAACGGTTATTATCTATGAACCAACATTGGAAAATGGATCTACTTTCTTTGGTTCTCTGGTCGTAAATGATCTGGCTGAATTCAAGCAGAAATCCCAGTCAATTCTTGCCAACAGATATGATCATTGCCTGGACGATGTCAAAGATAAAGTCTATACAAGGGACCTGTTTGAAAGAGACTAGTTCTTAAGGTTTGTATTTTGTATTGAACATTTAAATACAGCGCTGGATGCGCTGTTTTTAGTAGAGATAGGCAAACTATCAGATGAAAATAGTATAATAAAATTGTTTGTTTACACTAAAGGAAGGGGGAAGAAAAAATGTCAATTCAGGTAATGAATATCTGGCAGATTATATTGATGTTTTTCTTCTATACTTTCCTTACATTACTACTTCCTTGTTTTGTCTTATGGAATCATCTCAATCAATTCAAAAATTTGGAAAAGCTTCTCATCTGTTATACTGCAGGTGTTTTCTATCTGGTCAATCTGGTCTATTTTCTGGAAATATTCAAAGTTTCAAACAAAGTGACATTGATTGCAGGAATCATAATTCCAATTATATGGGAAGCAAGAAACCGCCGGGTGGCTGAAAAAGTATCGAAGAAAATCAGCCAGCTGAGTTCAAATCTGAAAAAGCTGGATGCTGGTACTTTCGGAAACAGACACTTTGCAGATCAGACATTCCATCACTTTCTCAAATTATTGATTTTTCCATTTATAAAGCTGTTCCGGATTGTCCGGAAATATCCGGTTGACTGCATATTTTTTTCCGTCATGACCGTTTTTATCATGATTGAATTCGGCGGCATGACCAGATATATGCTTGGTTATGGTGCGTCTGATATTATCGTTCATTCCTACTGGATCAATCAGATGAAATATAACAATATCTTTGCGGCAGGTGTCTATCCTTTCGGCATGCATAATCTGGTGTATCTTATGCACGAATTAACCGGCTTCAAAATTATGACTTTGATGCGTCTTTTCTATGTTGTGAGTGATGCTTATACCATGTATGCATTATTTGCATTCATGTATCTGCTTTTCAGGAATAAGTATCTCTCTTATGGTGTTACAACGGCAAATATTATTACAGCCAGTTTTTACAATATTAACGTCAACGCAGATCGTTTCTATGCAACTTTGCCGCAGGAATACGGCATGATGTTCATATACCCGTCTTTGTATTATCTGATTGCTTTTGTAGTTTCCAGAACAGCGGAAATCGGGAAAAAAGAAATTGAGCCAAAGACATGGAAAATGTTGTTTCATGTACCTGGTTTTCTGAAGAAAAAAGATAAAAAACCTGAAGTATCCATCAAGATAAAAATCAGAAATCTGTTGGAAAAACAGAAAGCATCTGTCAGACAAAGCAGAAAGTCTCAGATTCTGCTGCTGATGTTTATTTTGTCATTTTCATTAACTGTATCTTTCCATTTTTATAATACAATTGTTGTCTTTTTGATCTGTGTTGGTTTTGCGATAGGATTCATTCATCTGATTTTCAGAAGAGAATATTTTGTGCCGATTCTGAGATCTGCCCTGCTTGCGATCGTTATTGCCTTTATTCCGCTTACAACTGCGGTTGCAATGGGAAAACATTTGGAAGGATCTATGTACTGGGCAGTCAATATTATGAAAGGAAAAGACAAGTCAAACCTTACTGATATTGAAATTCCGGAAGGGAAAAACGCAACATATTATTTTGATGCAAACGGCAATCTGATTGATGTCAAAGTAGAAGACAATGACGATGAAAATACAGACAATGAGTCAGATGAAGAGATCAAAGAAGAAGAAGAAAAGAAACCGAGTTTTAAAGAAACTATTTTAGTAAAGCTGAATGCAGTGAAAGAGAAAATCACCACGGCATATCCGGTAATGGTTGATTTCTTTCAGCAGAAACTATTGCCGCTGCGTGAAAAAACCATCAGGGTTATTTTATGGCTCCCGTTGTGTATTTTTTCCAGCGGACTGCTGCGGATCCTTATCAGAAAATTAAGGCATCATAAACGCAGTATATACAACGATATTATTATCTCCATGAGTTTTTCAACAGAAATCATGATTCTGGCAACGTGTGCAGCGGGATTGAAACTGCCAACTGTGATGCCGTTTGATAGAGCCGATAGTTTTCTGAATTATCTGCTGCCTGCTGCTGGTGGATTCATGCTTGATTCGCTTCTCCTGCCTGGAAGGTTCAAGAAAAGAATCAGACAAGCCGGATCGGTTCTTCTTGCCGCTGTGTTGGTTATTGCGTCATTGAATAATGCAAAAACCCAATGGCAGACGACGGACAGAGTCGGTATGCAGGTCAATGAAAGTATCATTGTTCTGACGAATGTAATGCGTAATTTTAAAAATAATACATGGACAATTGTATCTGCCAATGATGAAAGACAGATGGTTGACGGCTACGGATATCACACTGAAATTATCGATTTGCTGCATGGTATTGAAAAACCTTCTGCTTCAACTACTTTCTATATTCCTACTCCGGATATATTTGTTTATATTGAAACCACGCCGCTTATATATGATGGAAGAGGCTATCAGGATCCTTTTACAGAAAAGGATGCAGACAAACAGATTCCATCAGGAAGCGGATTGAGCGTTTATAAATATGATAATCGTAAAATTGTAATGGCCCGTTTATATTACTGGGCACAGACATTGCAGAAAATGCACCCGGATGAAGTGAGCGTCTATTACAAGACAGATAAATTCATCTGCTATCGCATTCATCAGAATACGTACCGATTACTGAATCTGGCAATTGATTACGGCTATAACACGAAGGACTATGACAATGCAAAAGAAAATAAATAACTACATTCTCAGAAAGACAGGAAGAACCTGGTGGCTGGTCAATACAGCAGAAACTGAAAATTATATTCCACCGATTGAAATCAATGAGACAGGTGCAGAAATCTGGCAATTAATGAGTCAGGGTAAATCAAATTCCCAAATTGCACAGGAACTCGCAGTAAAATACAATATTGATGAAAAGGAAATCATGAATGACGTTGAAGAATTTCAGAAACAACTGAAAGGGAAGCTTGAATAGAGATGAATATATTGATGATAGGCGGCAGCGGATCATTCATGAATACTCTGATTCGCCGCTTCAGAAAAGAAGGACACAAAATATTTCTGCTTACCGGCAGAAGATTTGATAGTGGTTCATACGAAAAAGTCTATCAGAAATATGAATTTGATTATGATGACGGCGGTATCAATGACATCTTTGATAGTGCGGATGCTGATGTCGTCATCTATACAGGTGCATTTGATACAAACTGCCTCTGGGATGATAAGCACACAGATTCCGTTCCCTTTATCAGCGGCCTGATTTCTCTTTTGTCTGCCTTTAATCATCACCATAAAGGAAGGTTTGTTTACCTTTCCTCTGCACAAGTATTCCAGGGAAAATGGGACGCAGGAATCAAAGAAGATACAAAGCCGGAACCCGGAAGCAGTGCTTATGCAATGGCAGTTGCCCAAGGGGAAGAACTCTGCCGCAGTTTTAATTCCGGCTATGGTCTGGATTATATGATTCTGCGTCTTGGTGAAGTCTATGGTCAGCCTGTAGATCTGAAAGATTGCCGTGACCAGATTACCGGAATGATTATCAAAGCCATGCAGGATGGGGTTCTTGTCGAAACAGACAGGAAGTTTCTTTCTCCATTAGCTGATGGAGATGCCGTTCAGTTTATTTATCAGGCATCTACTTCAGAAAAACACCAATATAACATCTATCATATTTCTTCAGACACCTGGCTGAGTAAATATGATCTTGGCGTTTTGATCAAAAACAAACTTGCTGAGTTTGCTGATCAGAAAGACAAGGACGCTGCCTCTGGAAAAGACCCTGATGCCAATAAAAACAGACCTTACAGGGCAAGAAGAATCATTGAAGTTAACCAATCCATGCAGAAAGAAATTCCGGAGCAGAAAGCTGTTCTGAATACGGATAGATTCAATCAGGAATTTCATATCAATCGTCTTACACAATTGGAAACAGGGCTTCAGAATACAATTACCTGGATGCTCAAACATGAAGCAGTTTTCATGCAGGACCTTGAAGTACAACCTGATTTTCTGCAGAAATTGAAAAAAAATACCAACTGGCTGATCAAAGCATCCATTCCTTTTATCGAAAACTGTATATTATTTATTCCTTTCTTTATGCTCAACAACCGGGCAGTCGGTTCTACCTATTTTTCGAGATTGGATTTCTATCTTCTTTATGTCATCTTATTTGCCATTGTCCATGGACAGACACAGGCAGTTTTTTCTGCCGTTCTGGCAACCGCTGGTTTTATTTTCCGTCAGATGTATACCCGTACCGGTTTCCAGGTCATGATCGACTACAACACTTATGTATGGGTTGCTCAGTTATTCATTATCGGCTTATCGATCGGTCATCTCCGTGACCAGCTGGATCGCAAAACGGATGAAGCAAAAGAAGACCACCAATACCTCACAAGGCAGCTGGGAGATATGCGGTCCTTCAACCACTCCAATGTAAGAATTAAGGATTCTCTGCAGACCCAGATTATCAATGAAGAAAATTCCCTGGGGAAAATTTATGAAATCACTTCTGCATTGAATCAATATAGTGCTGATGAAGTCATTTTCTATGCAGCAGATGCCGTAAGGAAAATTACCGGCAGTCCTGATATTGCCATCTACAGAGTTCATCAAAGCCGCTTTGCAAGACTCTTTACAGCGACTTCAAAAGCTGCCTCAAAACTAGGAAATTCCTTTAAATATGAAGAAGTAGGAGAACTTTCAAAAGCACTGGTAAATAAAAGAGTTTTTGTTAACAGGAAGCTGGATGAAAATGTTCCGATGATGGCGGTCGGTATCTATAATGAAGATTCCCTTGCTTATATTGTCATGGTCTGGTCGCTGTCTTGGGAAAAGATGACGCTGGGTGAAGAAAACGTACTTGCCGTTACTTCTGCTCTGGTTAAGGAAGCTGTTAACAGGTCTGACAGATATCTGGAAGCAGTAAAAGAAGAAAGATATATGCCGGGTCTGCCTGTTTTGAAACCTGAGGCATTCATGAAACTGGTGAAGGCATATGCCAAAGCACAGAATGATAATCTGACCGTTTATTCTATTCTGCGGGTTCAGGCTGTCAGTGCACCAGGTGTAACCATTCGTGATCTTACCAAATGCGTACGTGATACAGACTATCTTGGCAAGGCTAACGACACCCATCTGTATATATTGCTTACAAACACAGATAATCAATCTGCTCAGATTGTCATCGATCGTCTTGCACAGAAAGGCATTGTCTGCTCATTGAAGAAAGGAGAACTTTCATGAAGAAGGAAGTTTTTCTTTTTATCGTGATGCTGGTAATCAATCTCCTGGTGGTGATTGTTTATTGGTTATTTCATGTCCTGAGAGATAAAGAAAAAAAAGGAAGCTATAAGCTTCGCTGCGTTGTCATGCTGTTGTGTCCTTTGCTGGGACCTTGTTTCTTTCTGCTCGGCTGGCTGATCCGGAAATTATTTTTCCGCAAGCCAGTTGATCTGGAAGATGTCATCTTCTCCAAGCAGCGTACAAAACAATACATGAAGGCAGATGAAGAAAGAGAAAGAAACATTGTGCCTCTGCAGGAAGCCATGGCGGTTACCAGCAAGATAGAAACCAGAAACCTCGTTCTCCAGGTAGTGAGAAGAGATATCCGGGATTCCCTGATGACCATCCAGCAGGCTTTGAACAGTGATGATTCTGAAGTATCCCATTATGCTGCGTCTATTCTGCAGGATTCCCTGGGAAATTTTCGTGATGATACCAGAAAAATGTATGAGATGATTCTGACTTTGGAAAGAAAACTGCAGGAATCTGATGATCCTGAAAATCAGAAAATCATTCGTACAAAACGCCGGGAAGAACTTGAAAACAACAAAGGGGAAGCAGAAACAGCCTGTACAAAAGCCTATCTTTCACTGACTGATTTAGCAGATGTTGAAGCAGAAAAGAAACCATATACAAGTCCGGTCCATGAATCCGGAGGAAATGAAACAATAACAGAAGAAAAAGACAAAACCGATAAATTCGATTACTCAGGTGAGAAGGAAACCAATAAGGACGCCTTGAACAGCGATGAAAAAGCCCAGGAAAGAGTCAGGGATGAAGCATATGTACAGGCTCTGGCAGCTGCCGGTATTTCTCCTGATTCTCTGATCAGCCCTGAAATTCTTCTGCGGCAGGAAACAGAAGCTTGTGCAAGTCTGATTGATGATATTACATCGGTTGTAACGCAGAACGTCTTTTCAGCAATAGAAACAGCAGGATATGCAGAAATGCTGATGAAGCTTGGATGCCTGATGTTATTTCGTGATGTGCCGCCGGTTGAGCAGTTTGCTGAAATATGTACAGTTTTACTGCAGAGTGGAAATGAAAAAGATGCTGACTGGTGTATTGCTCTGAAGGAAATCTGGCCGGGTGAATTGCTTTCATACAAGTGTCTTCTGAAGCTCTATTACACGCATAAGCAACCTGAAGAATTCCACAATGCTCTTGAGAGTCTGAAGAAAACAAAGATTGAACTTGATCCGGAAACTCTGGATATTATTCGTTTCTTCCAGGAAACAGGAGGAAGCAGTAAATGATTACGAAAAGAAAGTTATTTTCGATTGTATCGATTATTCTTGTTATTTTCCTTCTCTTTCAGGGAATCAATATTTATCGCAACCAGTTCAATGATTTTGATAATAATAAAAACTTTATTGATACTGGTTTAGATGCTTTGATGTCCTGGAAACCAGAAACTCAATCAATAAACAAAGAAGGAACTGCCTGGCATCAGGCTTTGTTTATTGGTGATGAAACCAGTGATGAATACAGAACGATTCAGGAATGGGCAGGCTATACAAAATCAACGGTCGATCCGGCTGCGTCTGTTCCAGGCAGAACTGATAAAAACCTGATTTTTATTCAGGGAAGCAGAATTGCAGAAAAAGATATTGAGGCTCTGGATTCTTTAGCAGACGAAGATCACACAATTATCTTTACGTCTATGCCTTCCGTTTCATTTATTACGACACATCAGGAATTACAGAAGCTGTTTGGTATTTCTGAAATCAGAAGTGAGGATACAGAACTTACAGGTATGCACCTGTACGCAGGTTTCTTAACCGGCGGTGAATATATCTACGAAGCTCATACAAAGGAAGAAGAGAAGAAACAGGATCTCAATCTGAATATTCCCTGGTACATAACAGGGTCTGGCACGGAAACATACATGAACGGCCTTTTCTCAGCAGCTGATACGCAGGCTCTGGATCCGAAATATCCGACAGAATTATTGCCGGCAGTGATCTGGAAGAGCAAGCAGAAAACTGCATCCATCTTCCTTTCAATTGGTGATTATTTCAAAACAGCCCAGACCGGAGCAGGCATGATAGATGCCATGCTTGCCCAGGCGTATTCTTATGCCATTTATCCGGTAGTCAATGCCCAGGAAATCTCCATCTTTACTTATCCAACCCTTGGTGAAGAAAATGAGAACAAGATTGAAAGCATATATGGAAGATCTATGCTGCAGCTGCAGGAAGAACTGATCTATCCTCAGCTGGAAGGACTTGGCATCAGTGAAAATGTCAAAATGACTTTTCATGCAGCCCCATATGTATTTACAGGTGGTAATTCTGATCTGGAATCTGATGTCATGGAAACTTTCCTGAAATACACCAATGAAATTTCCGGAGAAATGGGCTTATCTGGTCTGAATGATCCTGATTTCAGTAATGCTGAAAAAATGAACCAATATCTGATAGAAGAGAAGCTGAATTATGCTTTTCATGAAGCAGTTCTGAATACAGATCAGCTGAACCAATTGGACAATCTGAAACAAAAGGACCTCTATAAGGACCTTACCACGGTTGAAACACAATACGATCCTTCCAGACACATGATTGCCTGGCTTGACAATGATACAACTTTGCGTCAGATAACAGCTGAAACGGCCGATTTTACCTATTCAGATCATATCAGGCTCCTGTGTACGGAAACAGCCCTTGCCTACAGCAATTTATCCATGGACCTGACGCCTGTATTTGCAGCAGAAAATGACGATGACCAGTGGCAGATTATTTCAAAACGTATGTTTGCCAGTTTGTCCACTTATGAAAAACCATTCAAATCATATGAAAGCACAACTGCTTCCCAGGCAGATGCGAAAATCAGACGTTTCCTGACAATGGACTATTCTGATAGAAGAAATGATGATGAAATTACTTTGAAAGTCATGAATGCAGCTCAGCCTGTTAATTTTATCCTGCGTACCAATCAGGAAGAAGTCAAAGACATTGAAGGCGGGAAAATACAGGAAATAGAAAAAGGAACCTATCTGATTACTGCTGCGGAAGGGAAAGTAAAAATCAAAGTTGCCAAAGCAGATCAGATGAATATCAGTGACAAGAATGAACAGGAGGCAGACAAATGAGAATATGCATGATTGCTGAAGGCTGCTATCCTTACGTTGTCGGCGGCGTATCCAGCTGGATTCATTCTATGATCAAGTCCTTCCCTCAGTATGATTTTGTTATTTTATCTATTGTTGCCAATCGGTCCATGCGGGGAAAATTCGTATATGAACTGCCAGAAAACGTCAAAGAAGTATATGAAGTATATCTGGATGATGTTGACTGGAATGAAAAACACAAAAAGAAAGACCTGCACCTGGACAAGGAAGAATACGCAGCGCTCCGCTCTTTGATGCTGAACCAGAGAGTAGACTGGGATACCTTATTCAGAATGTTTCATCAGGAACAATTATCTGTCAATCAGGTATTGATGGGACCGGATTTTCTTGGCATCGCGACTGAATTGTATGATAAGAAATATCCGGAAATAGTTTATTCTGATTTCTTATGGACGCTGCGTTCCATTTATCTTCCATTATTCCTCTGCATGGAATCTGATATCCCGAAAGCAGATGTATATCACTGTATTGCAACCGGCTATGCAGGCATCCTCGGAAGTATGGCAGTCAGTTTATACGGCGGCGGTCTTCTGCTTTCGGAACACGGCATCTATACCAGAGAAAGAGAAGAAGAACTGATCAAAGCCAAATGGGTAAAAGGCGTATTCAAAGACATCTGGATTGAGCAGTTCCGCAAGATGTCGCTGCTTGTATATCAAAGAGCGGATATTGTCACTGCTTTGTTTGAACACGCCAGAGATCTTCAGATTGAACTCGGCTGTCCGCAGGGAAAAACGATGATAACCCCTAATGGTGTAAATACGCAGAAGTTTGCGGGTATTCCGGGTAAAAAGGAAGAAGACAAAGGCATGATCAACGTTGGTGCTGTTCTTCGTATCGCACCAATCAAGGACGTCAAAACCCTGATTCACGCTTTCGGTCAGGCAAAGCAGAAAGTAAAAAATCTGAAACTCTGGCTGATGGGTCCGGCAAATGAAGAACAGGAATATGCTGCCGAATGTCATAAATTGATCGATGAACTTGGCATTGAAGATATCATCTTTACCGGCAGTATTGATGTCACCCAATACCTTGGCAGAATGGACTTTCTGATCCTGACCAGTATCAGTGAAGGCCAGCCGTTAACTGTTCTGGAAGGATTTGCAGCTCACAAGCCAAGCATTACAACCGATGTCGGCTCCTGCCGTGAGTTACTCTACGGCGGTACTGGTGATGCATTCGGCCCGGCAGGCATCCTGACGCATATTATGAATACAGAAGAAATTGCTGATGCCATTGTTACCCTTGCTCAATCACCTGATCTCGTCAAAGAATATGGTGAAAACGGCTATCGCAGAGTCATGGCTTACTACAAGATCGAATACATGCAGCAGAAATACGGAGAGATATACGGATCTCTGGAAGAAAAATACGTGAAAGATAAAAAGGAAGGAGAAAAATAATGGCAGGTATCGGAATCAGACTTAACCACATCTTTGAAAAGAAATCCATTGCCATGCACCTTGTAGGATTCACCTACAGTGCTGTGATCACCGTTGCTCCGATGTTTGTCGTTATTGGTGCCATTCTTGTTTCCCAGATTCTTCTTCACTATTCAGACGTAGGTTTCTATGAAAGAGAACTTTTTGCGGATACGGTTTTGTATATCTTTATCTTTTCTCTTCTTTCTGCTTCACCATTCAATGCGGTTCTTTCCAAATATCTTTCCGATACAATCTTTGAAGAAAGGTTTGAAGATATCATGCCTTGTTTCAATCTCGGCATGGCATTAAACGTTGTCTTTGGAAGCTGCATTGCAATTCCTTTCTGCATTCATGAATACTTTGTGGGTCAGGTTCCTTTGTATTATGTTTTTACAGGCTATTGCGGCTTTATGGCATTATTGCTTGTCTTCTATTGCATGTTGTATCTGAGTATTACAAAGGACTATGGGAAGATTTCCTTGTTCTATACCATCGGCATGGTATGTACGGTATTGCTTTCTTTGCTCAACTATTACATTCTTCATATGCCGTTAACATATTCTATTCTGTTAGCACTGGTAACAGGTTTCTGGATCACAGCCAGTCTTGAAATCGCATCTGTCCAATCCTACTTCCGGACCAACAGCCGGAAATACAAAGAAGTATGGTCCTATTTCAGAAAATACTGGCAGCTGATTCTTGTTAACTTTCTCTATACACTAGGACTCTACATCCATAACTTTGTCTGGTGGACAACCCCAAGACACATGATTATTGCAAAGTCTTTTGTGACCATGATGCCCTATGATATGGCAACCTGCCTTGCCATGTTTACCAATATCTCTGCAACTATCATATTCATTGCCAGAATTGAAATGAATTTCCATGAACGCTACAGAGCTTATTCAGAAGCAATCATCGGCGGCAGAGGCCATGACATCCGTACGGCAAAAGCCAGAATGTTTATGAGCTTGTCAGACGAACTTGTAACTTTAGTCAGAATTCAATTTGCGATCAGTGTTGTCGTATTCCTTTTGTGCATTATTTTCCTGCCGCGCATGGGTTTCGGCGGCACAACAATGGAAATGTATAATTGTCCGGCAGCAGGTTACTTCGTTCTTTTCCTCATGTATTCTGAAATATTGTTCCTGTATTATTACGATGATAACAATGGTGCTTTGCTGACAGCTTTCCTGTTCTGCCTTGGTACTTTCCTTGGCACCTTATGGGCAATTCATCTTCCGGATATCTGGGCAGGGATCGGAACCTTTATTGGTTCTCTTCTTGGTCTGATAACGGCATATATTCGTCTGCAATGGATTGAAAAACACCTGGATCCTTTTACTTTCTGCAGAGGAGACCTGATTAAAAACGGACATGGCAGGAAACCATCCGGCAAAGTATTTGATCGTTCCCTTGAAGAACGAGTCTGATTAATCAATGATCAAAGTACCGATTTCAGTATTTCCGTCTGAATCGGTATTTTTATTTGCAAAATATACAGGTACATCCAAAGCAGGATCATACATGGAAACACTCACTTTCCATGTTCCTGTCATTTTCTGATCAATTGGAATGGATACAGAAAGATCAGAAGAACTCATGCTGTTGAGAAAACGATTATCAAAGGAAACAGGATATGTCAGAACTTTCTTTGTATCTTCCTTTGTCAGAATAAAAGCAGTATCAAACTTCCGGTAAGCAGGCGCAAAGCCTGTATTTGTCATCGAAAATGAGAAATCAATTTTCTGATGCAGTAAACCGGAAACAGAAACAGAAGAGTGATTAATGAAATACCGGTAACCAAGATGATCCCCGATCGTATCAAAGACAGACTTGTTTTCTGCCTGTGTTTCTTTCCAATATTTCATCAAAGAAGGTTCATGAATACTATTCAGATAAGAGATGTGCATCTGTTTCAAAGTATCCATGCATGCAGGATATCTGCTGTAGTCAGTAACAAACACTGCCTCACCGCCATTGGGCACAAAGGAACATAATTTGTTCTGAAATAATAATTCCTGCTTACGGGTTCCGGCTTTTTTGAAATCACCATCAGGATCATAAGGAATTGTTCCATATGTACCAAGATCGGATTCTGATCCCATCATGCCGTCATTGAATAAACCCAATCGGGAAGAAAGACTTTCGTTAAAAGAATTTTCTTCAGTAACAGATAAATGGGAATCGGTAATGATTCTTTGATAAACAGGCGTTCTTACCGAAAGAAATACAGATGGATCCAGATTTTCATCAAGAGTATGCACTAATTGAATAACCGAAGATTCATTCAGATAACTGCCGCCGTTCATTTCCCCGACATTGCCTGTATAGCAGCCCTGCATAAGCCACACTGCATCTGTGTGTTTATTGACAACGGCACAAGTCTGAACAATATGTTTCTGAATCAGAGAAAGAGAATCAGGTTCGCTCTGGTCTGCTTTGCCATCCCAGTCATACAGGAAGCGGAGAATAATGGATTTTTTCTTTTCTGAAAAGGCAGATAAAGCTTCATCTAATTCCTGCAGAGCACCTTCAGAAATTTCACTTGTCCGGTAATTTCTCAAATTGATTTCCAAAAGAAACATAGAAGAATTATCATTCTTCATGACACCGGATGCCCAGGCGTCTCCACTCTGATCAGGATGATCTTTCAAAGTAAGGCCCGCAATATGATACCAGCCGCGGTAAGGATTATTCAGGCAGGTTTGTGTTTCTTCTGCATCGTTTTCTGTATAAGAAATTTTTTTTCTGTTAACGAATACCATACTGACAAGTATCATGGCAGATATTACTGTAATTGTCACCAGATATTTCAATATTTTGAGCGTTACAGCCTTTGTTTTCATGATTTACATTATAATCTATGTATAAAAGGAAAACTGTATGGATATGGGTCTTGTATTAAGATTACTGCTGATTATCGGGGGAGTAGTGATCTTCTTCAAAAATTTATTCCTGATGGCACGAAAGCATATTGGTGAAGAATTCAGCGTTCCGTGGACTTTGTTATCCGTATTGTTTGTATTAACTGGTATCTTTATTCATCCTTACAAGATGGAAACCATGCTCAGCTGGCCTGTTTTCATTCTGATCTTGATTGGTGTTGCAATTCTGATTGCGGCGATGTTCCTGATGACAGGAAATGATGCAGAAATGAATCGAAGAATTATTGAACTGGAAATGCAGACTGCTCTGCTTAATGAAGAAAATATCAAAGATAGAAAACGTATCAGAGAACTAGAAAAAATGCTTCAGAACAAGGAAGAAGCTGAAAAGAAATGACACTGAAGAAAAAGATTCTTTTTGTGATAAATACACTTGGAAGAGGCGGTGCAGAAACTGCTCTGATATCACTTCTTAATCAGATTGATTATGCAAAATACAATGTAGATCTGCTTGTTCTGCTGGGACAGGGACCTCTGGTTTCAGAAATTCCTCATCAGGTTCATCTTCTGAACAGAAAATTTGATAAAGAAGATGTTCTTACAGATTTGGGACGAAAGAAAATGACCGGAACTGTGATCCGTACCGCTTTTCATCATGCATCGATTTTAAAAAATGCTTCCTATTTTCTCAGAAACTATCAGGACCAGAAAAAGAAACACAATGTCCAGAAAGATAAATTGCTTTGGAGAGTGATATCTGATGGAACAAATGCTCCGGAAACAATATATGATACAGCCATAGCTTTTCTGGAAGGCGGTTCCACTTATTATGTTGCGGATCATGTCAAAGCGTCATATAAAATTTCCTTTATCCATACGGATATGATTCAGGCAGGTTATAACCGCATGCTTGATCTTGATTGTTATCAGAAGATAGATGAAATCTGCTGTGTATCGGATCAGGCAATGCAGAAGTTTCTGATCTTATATCCGGAATTATCTTTCAAAACAAAAATTTTTCATAATATTCTGAATACAGGCAGAATTGATAAACTCATCAATGAAGACCAGAAATATCCGGATGAACCTGATTACAAAGGATTTCGTCTTCTTACTCTGGCAAGACTCACTGCTCCCAAGCAGCTTGAAGTTTCGATCAAGGCAGCTTCTTTATTAAAGCAGCGCGGTATTGATTTTCATTGGTATGTCTATGGCGAAGGGGAAGAAAGAGAACATCTGCAGGAAGAAATCAGAAATAACCAGGTTGATGATTGTTTCTTCCTGGAAGGCACAGTAAATAATCCGTATCCATTGCTGAAGAAAGCAGATCTCTATGTCCATTGTTCCAGATACGAAGGACGCAGCGTAGCAATCCAGGAAGCTATGTATCTTGGTAAGCCTGTGATTGTCTCAGATTGCAGCGGCAACCGGGAACAGATTATTGATAACCAGAACGGATGCCTGGTTTCCTTTGATTCTCAATCAATTGCACAAGCTGTTGAGAATCTGCTGAATGATCCAAAGAAACGAAATGAACTGGGAAAGAATGCTGCCCAAAGAGACTTCAGCGGCGGCGATATAGAAGAATTGCTGAATCATGAATAAAGCAGTAAATGCTTGTGATAAAATAAGGCAAGTATGACAAGCAGGTGGAAGGAAATCATGCTGGACGATATGGAGTTGACAATGCAGTTAAATACAATAACAGATCCCATGCTGCTGGTTATTATCCCTGTTCATAATGAAGAAGACAATCTTGAAAAAGTCATTGCCGATGTTAAAAAAGAAGCAGAAGTGATGCCTTTAAGAACAGACATATTAATCATTGATGATGGCTCTACAGACATGACATCTGAAATTATTCATGATGCAGGAGTCCGCCATATTACCAATCCGGTCAACATCGGCTATGGCGGGTGTCTTCAGGTAGGTTATAAATATGCAGTGCGCAGAGGCTATCAATATCTCATTCAGATGGACGGTGATGGCCAGCATGATGCCTGCAACATCCCTGTTTTATACAAAGGTCTATGTGAAAAAGATGCAGAAGGGAAAACCTCAGATATTGTATTGGGAAGCCGCTTCATGCCGGGAAGTTCTCCATATGAAGTTGGTGCTCTGAAAAAATTTGCCTTTGCCTGGTTCCGTATGTTAATCAGACAGGTTACCGGATATAAAGACAGGATTTATGATCCGACGACAGGACTTCAGGGCTTATCCAGAAGAGCGTTTGCCTTTTATTCTGTGAGTGGAAATTATGATCCGCATTATCCGGATGCCAATATGCTTACCCAGATGATATTGCTTGGCTTCAGAATTCATCAGATCCCTGCTGTGATGCATAACCGGGCTGGTGGAGTAAGTATGCATGCAGGATTAATTCATCAGGCAAAATATATGATTCATATGACTTTGTCTCTCTGGGCAGCCGGTATCCGTATTATGAAATTTCATATGGGTGTAGATCAGGCAAAGCAGATTCAGCAGCTCAATGCAGATGAGCTTATTGCAGTAACTGACAGGGAAAGATATTTTGATATCTGAAAAAGGTCTCCAGACAGAGATCTTTTTCATGTTACTGTATAAAAGAACAGAGGTACTATTTTGGCAACAAGAAGTGAAAACTCAATCAGGAATTCTTCCGTTCTGATGATAGCGAATGTGATTTCCATAGTAATGGGCTATTTTGTCAGAATTGCTTTTACAGCTGCTTTTTCCAAGAGCTACCTTGGCATAAACGGCTTGTTTACGGAAATTATAGGAATCCTTTCACTTTCAGAGTTGGGTGTTGAAACATCCATTACATATGCTTTGTATAAACCGATTGAAGAAAAAGACGAAGAAAAGCAGAAACAGATCATGCTCTTCTACAGAAACATATATCGGATCATTGCGGTAGTCGTTGCCTGCATTGGTTTGATTCTGATGTTTTTTCTTCCATACATTATCAAAGACTATCAGGAAATTGAAAATGTCAGATTGATTTTCTTTCTTTATATTTTCAATTCTGTCAGTTCTTATTTCCTGATTTATAAAAAAACATTGATTGATGCCAATCAGAAGGCTTACATCACAACAATTTTCCGAGCAGCTTCCTTTATTCTGCAGGATGTGCTGCAGATTATTCTTCTCAAAATTCATCCTGATTTTATTTTGTATCTTCTGATTGGTATTGCCGTTACTCTTGGTAAAAACATTGCCATTTCAAAAACAGCAGAAAAAATGTATCCCTTCCTGAAAAAACCAGTTGAGAAGCCCTTGCCTGTGCAGGATAGAAAGGACATATGGAAAAATGTCAGGTCTATGATGATGAATAAAGTCGGGACAATTCTGATTTCCAATACAGATAATATACTTCTTTCTATGTTTTCCGGTATTCAGATCGTTGGTATTTATTCCAACTATAATCTGATTATCAGTGCGATAAAAGAAGTCCTGGCAAGATTATTTGAAGGCATTTCCGCAAGTGTCGGATCCTTTGCTGTTGCCAATACAAAAAATGAAGTTGAGAAGATTTATTCAATATCATTCTTTATTGCAATCTGGACACATACTGTTGCCTGCATTTGTCTTTATATTGCGCTTAAGCCGTTTGTGTATCTTTCTTTCGGTACAAGCTATACCTTATCTGATCCATTGATTTTATTACTGGTTCTGCTTCTCTTTATTTCCGGCATCCGGAAACCATCCCAGATTTTCCATGATTCTCTTGGACTATTCTGGCATGACAGATACAAGGCACCATTGGAAGCTGTCCTGAATATTGTGTTCTCCGTCATATTCGCAAAAATGTATGGCACAATCGGTGTATTCCTGGGGACTCTTGCTTCTGCTGTAACAAGCGGTATGTGGATTGAACCGCATGTAATCTACAAGTACGGATTTGATATGAAGATCCGGAATTATCTGAAAATATTTATTCCGGAAGTTCTTGCGGCTTTCCTGATCTTTGGAATAACTGTTTATCCATTGATGATGATTCATATTGATTCACTGCTTCTGCAGATTGTTGTTCGTCTGCCATTGGCATTTATCTTGTCTAATATTCTGATTGTTCTTCTTTTCAGAAAGAAACCAGAATTTCAATCTGCACTTTCTTTGTTAAAAACTTTCCTGACAAAACGCAGGTCACGTGAATCATAAATTAACGAAAAGAAAAAACCGGCAATCCAGCCGGCAGATCAGAGAACTGTGAAGGAGTACAACCTGAAGATCTGAGGAACATATTCATTCTTCAGAATTGCAGTTCTCTTTTCTTTGATCTCTTTCTTAAGATCCAGTTTCCAATCAAACAAAGGAGAATCTTTCGTTACAAAGCGAACATTTTTATAACAATACAATAAGCGCTTATATAACTGAGCCTGAGCGCAAGGAACCAGCTGCGGATACTTTTTCTGAATAAAGGAAACATATTCCTTTGAATTTGTTATGATGTCTCTGTTTTTCAGAGAAAACTTCGAGGTGGTAATGCTGTTTTCCCGGATTCTGTAGTTATAAGTAATATCCGGTACCCATACAAATTTCCTGCAGTTTGCATAAGCCTGTAAAGTAGCAGCTTCATCATCATTGATTCGTCCTTGGGGAAAACGTACATCACGATAAATTTCAGCTTTGTACAGGCGGTTCCAGGCAGCTGAACCATTGAGAAGGAGACGCTTCAATGCTTCTTCGCAATCTGTATACTGCACAGTATCCGGATGTTTTTCTTTTTTGATAGAAAGCGTTCCGTTCCGGTCAATGACTTTCTGAGCTTGGCCGATAACACAATCCGCATTGTTTTTTACTAAGGCATTGTGCATGACCTCAAAGGCTTTAGGTTCATACCAGTCATCGCTATCCGCAAAGATCACATAGTCTCCCCTCATCTGATTCAAACCATCATTTCTTGCCATAGCAACACCGGCATTTTTCTTATGAATGACTTTGACTCTGGAATCTTTTTTGGCGTATTCATCACAAATCCCGCCGCAGCAATCTGGGGATCCGTCATCCACAAGAATCAATTCAATGTTCTTATAAGTTTGAATCAGAATGCTTTCAATGCATCTTCTGAGATACTTTTCAACTTTATAAACAGGTACAATACAGCTGATCAATTCGCTCATAATTCTCCTCCGATTCTGGAAAATTGTTCATTCTTTTTCTTCTCGCGTCTGCGGATATATTTATGCATGACAGAAACGTACAGACCATACCAGTGATGGCAAAGAATGCCGGCAGCCAGCTTTGATTCCAAAGTCCATTTTCGATCTTTCATATTTTTTTGAATTGTTCCTTCTGCCAGAAGCCGGATGCTTTTCTTGGCAAGAGGAAGGGTAAAATATCTTTTCAGGGCATTGACTGCTTCCTTATGACCTTTGCCTGTATTGTATTCCTGCATCATCATAAAATTGGTTCCGAGAAAATAATGCCAGGCAGCTAAATCCTGATATTCATTAACAAGATTTTTTTCTTCAAGCAGATGATAAAAATCTGAGCCAATCTTATTCCATACCTGAATGTAATTTTTTTTATATTTGAAGGTAACAGATTGGGTATTTACTCTATAGAGATAAATACTTTGATTTACAAAAGCATAAACAGGCTTGTTGATATAACACTCAAAATTGAATGGTTTATCCTGAGTAAAAGGATATGCATGACTATAAATCTGATATTTCACAAGAAAGCTGCGGCGGTAGATTTTTCCCCAGGCATAGGAAAGATGCCCATACAGGTAAAAACCATTGAATCGAAAATCTTTTGAGTCAGGTGTATTTGTAAAGCCGAATTCAGGTAAGGAAGGTGTACTGCAGGATCCATCATCCTGCATACGCGTAAAACCGCCGACGACAATATCGGCTTTCTCTGTTTCTGCTTTCTGAATCAAAGAAGAAACAGCACTTTTCCCATCCAGCATGTCATCTGAATCTATAAACATAATGTAAGGATTTGAAGTAGCATCAAAGCCGGTGTTTCTGCTCAGACCAAGACCGCTGTTTTCTTTGTGAAGAACATCTACATTTTCATAATTTGCGGCAAGTGCATCACACAAAGCAGGACACTGATCCGGGGAACCATCATCCACCAGGAGAACATGAATGCAGGGATAATCCTGGTCCAGTACACTTTGCAGACATGCATTTAAATACTTTTCTGTCTTATAAACCGGAATGATGATATCTATCCATGGATTTTCCATTTGTTGTCTCCCTTTTTATTTCAATGATTCAAACAATTCTTTCCATTGTTGAATGACATAAGGCATTGTGTATTCCTGCGGAATCTGCAGGGCTTTCTGATGCATATTTTGATAAAGATTTTCATCCGTTAACAATTGTAAGAGCCGTTCTGCCATTTCTTCATTGTTATCAACGAAATACCCGTTTTCACCATCATGCAATACTTCATTCAATTCTCCTGAAATAGGATAACTAAGGCATGGAAGACCATTAGACAAAGCTTCTAATACGACCATCGGCAGACCTTCTGTAGAAGAAGTGAGCACAAATACAAGTCCTTTCTGATAGAACGCAGACATATTGGAAATAAAACCGCATAGTTCTACTTCCGGTGTATCATATTTTCGGATCTCCTCTTCAATTTTTTCTTTTTCTTCTCCCTGACCTGCAATCAACCATCTGAATTTCAAATCACGATTTTTCTTTTTCAGGATAGAAACAATCTGAGGAATACTGGCAAATCCTTTTAATTTTACTAATCTGCCTGCACTGACAATGATTTTCTCATTAAAGTTTTTCCTGATGGAAGGATTTGGATCCGGTACAGGATTACATATAACAACCGGCTTTTTTTCCATATTGAAATTCTGAAGATACGCTTCTTTGTCATGATTTCCGAGAACTACAATCTGATCTGCAAATCTCACAGATAATTGACGGATCAATGGCCGATACCATATCGAAGACGCAAAATCATAGGAAAAATTATCCCAGGATATAACCTTTATGCCGCAGATTCTGGCAGCAGGGATCGATAGAATATCCAATACATTATCAATATCTACAAGAATATCGACATGCTGTTCTTTCAGGTAGGAAATCAATAAAGGATATATTTTGAAATAACCGGGACCTACATCAATCCAGTGTTCACTCAGAGCATGTTTATAGATCTTTGAATCCAGTGGAAAAATCTGCTTGTGCGCCATACAGATATTCAATACTGAAACCTGGTAAGATCCATCCTGTACCAGAGCATTCATAATTCTGGTGGCAAGTCGTTCTGTACCACCGCCTCTTGTAATGTCACCCGAAAAAAAACATATCCTCTTCAGCATAAACAAAGTATACCATTGCGCCGCCTTCTGAAATGATAAACCAAAGAGAATATGTAATTCATGAATTGAAATATGAGTTTATTGATTAACCAGATCCTGGCCGACTTCTTTGTACCACTCGGCAAACTTTCTCAAACCTTCTCTGATTCCGATTGCAGGTCTGAATCCGAAGTCTTCTTCAAAAGGTCTGCTGTCAGCGTAGGTTACAGGAACATCACCAGCCTGCATAGGAACAAGCTCTTTGTGTGCATCAAAGTCATAGTCTTCTGAAAGAACACCTGCTCTGACAAGCTCCTCCTGAAGAGTGCTGATATAGTCGAGAAGATTCTCTGGTGTACCGCCGCCGATGTTATAGAGTGCATATGGCGGCACAGGCAGACCATCTTCTCCGGTTTTCTTTTCAGGAGCTCCCTGCATAACCCGAACAATCCCTTCGGTAATGTCATCAATATAGGTAAAGTCTCTTCTGCAGTTGCCGTAATTGAAGATCTTGATCGTTTCCCCTTTCAGAAGACGATTTGTTGCTGAAAAATAGAACATGTCAGTTCTACCTGCCGGTCCGTAAACAGTAAAGAAACGAAGACCGGTAGAAGGAATGTTATATAACTTTGAATATGAATGTGCCAAAAGCTCATCAGATTTCTTTGTTGCGGCATATAGAGAAACAGGATGATCTACTTTGTCATCAGTACTGAAAGGGACTTTTTTATTACCGCCGTAAACAGAAGAACTGGATGCGTAGATAAAATGTTCCAGATTTTCATCATGTCTGCAGGCTTCCAGCATGTTGTAGAAACCAATCAGATTGGATGAAATATATACGTCCGGATGATCAATCGAATAGCGGACGCCAGCCTGTGCGGCAAGGTTTACAACAATCTGAGGATGATACTTATTAAAGGCTGAAGCAACTGTTTCCTTGTCACTGATATCTCCTTTGATCAATACATATTGATTTCCAGATATATCAGCTGCTTCCTGGTTTTTATTCAATCTCCATTTCTTCAAGGCAACCGGATTGTAATCATTCAAATTGTCTATTGTAATAACAGCAATTCCATGAAAAGAAACAAGTAATCTTTGAATCAGGCTTGCACCGATAAAACCCGCGCCGCCAGTAACCAGTATCGTTTTGTTATTCAGATCTATCTTTGTCTTCATACTGACTTGCCTTCCAATCATAAGTATCAATCCATTCTGAAAAATTAAGCGTGTGCAGATCAAACCCTGTATCAGAATATGGAGTTGTAATAAATGCACTAAGATCTTCCAGACCATCCTTTCCCAGCAGAAAAATATTCCGTTTGTTGTACCATGGCTCATGAATTACAGAGACATTATCTGTAATTAGTTTTTTACGTAGAAACAATGCTTCCATGGCACGCAGTGTATACCCTGCCTGATCTTCCATCATCAATTCCACAACGCATCGTGATGATTTTACCATCTGAATATAATCATCATACGGAATTTTCTTTTTCAGACATAGTTCAGAGTTTCCTGTGCCTGTCATCATAAACCTTGTATGAAATCCATTCGCTTCCAGTTCTTTTTTCAGAACAAGCAGTTTCCTTTCTCTGCCTTTGTTCTGTCCCAGAAAGATCGCATCCTGCTGAATCTGCACAATAGTATTTTCCGGATTGTAATAATTCGTGAACGGAAGAGGAACATAATGGATATGATATTTTTCTGCATCCTTCCTGTCAAAGCAGCAGACTTTTGAAAAATGCTGCATGTACAAGGCACTCTTTGGGCTGATGTGGTTCATGTAATACAAAATGATATGATCTTGTCCGTATGTTCTTTTCAGAAAAGGCAGTATCGGGAAATTATCAAAGAATGCAAAGTCCGTAAAAATGATAATTCTTTCTCTGCCCTTGCGCAGAAGGGGATGCATCATTTCTTCTGGAAACGGCTGGTTTGTTTTGCGGCAGACCTGACGAAGAACACGATTTGCAAAGGAGGGCACAATGGGACAGATGCATACCTCTTCATGCGGATAGTAGTACATATTTTTGTCAGCTACCAGAAATAATGGTTTGTCCATGTTTCAATTATAACGACTAATTTAGAAGTGTATCAAAATCATGCAATTCAGCTGAAAACAGCTTCAAGGAGATGCACACAAACAAGACAAAATATGATGTAATAATATGCAGGAAAAAGTACGCATGAACCAGAACGAAACAAAACTCCTCACACTGATTCGAAATCTGACAGGACAGCAGAAAGAGGATATACAGATAGATGATGAACTCATATCACTTGCAAGGAAGCAGGCAACATCTGTACTTGTTATAGATCAGTTGAAAACTCCTTCTGAATCTCAGCTGGATCAGGAACGAAGTGGTGTCTTCCAGTACTATCATTTACTTTTTGAAACAAGGAAATACGCGCAGTTGTTAAACAACAATGATATCCCGTGTGTTGTTCTGAAAGGTGCTGCTTTATCCAGATTCTATCCAATTCCTGAATTCAGAAAATCCGGAGATGTAGATCTACTTATCAAAAACAAAGAAGATATGGATAAAGCAAGAAAATTGCTGCTTGAAACAGGCGCAATGATTTCCAGTCAGCAGCACGCTTTCCATCATCTTGTCTTTCATATTGGAGACGGCATTGAACTTGAACTCCATACAGAACCTGCTGAAGACATGGAAAATGCCAAGGCTAATCAAGTAATGGAAGAGGCTGTCAGAACAATGCAGATCCAGAATACTGCAGTGATAGGACATATCATTCCAATTCCTGATTATGGACATGAAGCATACTATGCTTTATTACATATGCTGCAGCACTTTCTTCATGAAGGCTTCGGCCTGAAACTATTGGCAGACTGGACTTTCATGTGGAATGCACCGCATGCAGAAGAAGAAATCAATACTTACCGAAAGCTCATTAATCAGACAGGCATTACTGGTTTCTCCGATATGGTGACGACTGTCTGCGTAACTTACCTTGGCCTGAATAAGGAAAAAGGAAATCAGATCCTGTTCAATCATGATATTTCTGAAAAAAACATGATCAACTTCCTGAATGACATCTTTGAAGCGGGAGACTTTGGAAGAAGCCAGAACAACAGAATGCTGATTCTGAAAGACACAGGATTTAAAACTCTTGTCAAAGAATTCCATCACCAGATGACACGAAACTATCCAAAGGCATCAAAATTAATAATAACCTGGCCTGCTTTATGGATATCTACTCTTGTTATCTTCCTGAAAAACAATAAAAAACTCAGAAATACGAACACACGTAAAATTATTGTAAAGGCAAAAGAACGCAGCACCTTGTTGAAAGATATGAAACTGTTCCAATAATAAGAAAATGCGATAATTATCATGCTTTTGGATTGAATCAGAAAATACTTGTGCTAATATTTTAATGCAGAGATATCAATTAAAGAGGGGGTGTGCCAATGTACAGAAAACCACTCATTTTAGAAAATAAAGATTTGGCTGAGTCGGTATTCGCAGCAAGCGGAGCATCTAAAATAACATTTACCAGATTGTCAACTTCTAAGGAATGGCCTGGCGGAGGATATGTGCATTTTGAAGCTTCAATTCCTACGGAATACCAGGGCAAACATATTAAGATTGTTGCCAAGTTAGCACCAGCAGATGCAACTAAAGGTGTAACTGAACTTGAAAATGAAAATTGGCAGTGCCCAGCAACATTAGAGTTATTTGGACAAAGATCAGATGCTTATTCAGTTGAAGTAGAAAGTTATTCTATTACGGTTATTAAGTAAGTGTTTTACAAAGAAAGAAGAATGGAAGAGGAAAATATTATGTATAGAAAACCATTAGTATTAGAAGAAAAGAATTTATCCGAAGGTGTATTTGCTGCATCTGGAAGCCCTTGCCTTCATCCTTCCGCTACTCATACAAGTACAGATATGGGTGGCCAGGCTAACTGGAGTGAGTTCAGAATAGATGATACACATACTGCTGATCATAACAATACTGGTAAAGTTACTACAATTACATTTAACAAAGCTGTTAAAGTAGAAAACTGCTCCAATTGTTCAAATTATACACAGAGCGGCACAGTAATCGTAGTTACACAGAGCAATAACTTTATGAATGGTAACAGTGATCAAGGTCAGAACTTTAATATTAAAGTTAGCCCAATGGATGGGTCTAAAGCGGATACTATTTCAATAGTATCTGTAAGTGCAACTGATGAAGGCTATCGTAGCTGAAAACTGGTGTTATTCAATTAAGAAAAGCAGGCAGATGTAAGTGCCTGCTTTTTATGACGCTATCTATATTAATCTACTCAGAAGTTATCAATTAAATTTCTTATTTCGTCTTTATTCAGTAAGCGGCAATGCTGATTTTCAATCTGATAAACACGCTTGCACATTGTCAGAACAGTTGGTCTGTGAGTAGTGACAATACAGGTTCTTGGGTATGTTTCCATCATGATATTTCTCAGAACCTGCCTTTCTGTGGCAACATCCAGTGCTGAGGATGCTTCATCGAGAAGCAGGATTGGTGCATGTCTGAGAACAGCTCTTGCGATAGATAGTCTCTGAGCCTGTCCTTCAGAGAAACCGCCGCCTCTTTCTTTGATTTCACTATTGATGCCATCCGGAAGTTTTTCTACAAAGTTCCATGCACAGGCTGTTTTTAGTGCATCAATGATCTCTTCATCCGCCGCATCAGGGCATACATTTAACATATTTTCTTTGATTGTACCAGAGAACATGGTATTTCCCTGCGGCACATAAGCGAAGATGGTTCGTGCGCCTGCAGACATCGGCAATTCATCTCCACTGGAAGAAAGAATGACGCTGCCTTCCTGAGGTGTCAGGATAGATAGAAGTAATCGTAACATCGTTGTCTTACCTTCTCCTGAAGGACCGACCAGACCTATGACTTCATGAGGATGTGCTTCAAAGGAAGCACCATTGAAGACCTGGGTACCATTACTGTAAGAATAGTTGAGATCATTAACAGTTAAAGAAATACCATCCTGCTTATGCTTCTGAAGAAATTCATTCGCTTCTTTTTCGTGGCTGTAGTCTTCCCTTGGCATATCAACGATATCCATCAATCTTCTTGCGCTGGTTGTTAATGAAATGACAGAAGGAACGGTACTTGCAAGACTATTAACAGCGCTCGTTAATGAACCAGATAAGGAAAGAAACATCGTCATTGTTCCATAAGAAATAGCCCCGGACCAGACTCTGTAAATACCCCAGCCGTAACATGAAAAACTAACTAACAAACCAACCATGCCTAAGATAAATGAAGTTGTCATCGTTAATCTTGAATAAGATAACTGCATATTGATATAGTCTTTCTGCAGCTGTTTCAATCTTTCTACATACAGGTGCACAAGACCAAACGCTTTAATGGTCTGAACATTAGAAAAAGTTTCCTGATCAAAGCCATTCATTTTGGCGTTCATTGCCGCGTTTTTATCATTCTGATTCTGCATTCTCGTCAATAATGTCTTTGACATAATCAAAGAAAACGGAATCCCGATCATGGCAAATACGGCAAATGTCCAGTCATTTTTAACGACCAGCCATAATGTAGAAATAAACTTGAAGATATTGATAATAACGCTGGGAATAAAACTCAATACACCGTTTGAAATATTACCAGCATCCGACTGCCATCTTGTTAACAGATCCCCGGTATGATAGCGGGTAATGGACTCCCAATCCGTAACCATGATCTTTTCAAAAATATCTGAACGGATTTCGGCATCAACGTTGTAACTGATTTTATTTGAAAAATAATTGGTAATTTGGGAAACAATAATTTCAGATACAGACATTCCTACCATCCAGCTGAAAGTTTTTACCAGCTGCCCGGTTTTCATGCCGGTGACGATATCAACCATATCCTTTGAAATCAAGCTTGAAACCAGAGACAGGACAACTCCACCTAAACCGAGAGCTGTATAAAAGATCATCTGCCACCAGTAGCGTCTGGCATAGGCATAAATCCAGATGATTTCTTCCTTCATCTGCTTCAGACGTCCGGCTTTGATTCTTCCAATATAAAAATCAGTTTTTTCTTTTAACTTGTTCATAGTGATTTCTTCAATGAATGATCAATCGCATCTTTCATTACTTCTGCTGCATCAGGATTATTCGTACAATGCAAACGCATGACAGGCACCTGGTGAATAATCTTGCCGCAAAGATCCAGTTCTTTTTCTACCTGTTCAGGCAGCCAGGTAGGAGAGATAAGTCTTTGAAATATACCGAGCTGCTGCTGATCAGGTGCCAGTTCTTCCACAAAATTCCTTTCATCTCTTTGCAGAAGCACAATGCCGCCAAGCGGGTATTTTTCTGTAGTCGCAATCCCGGATGTGCCGCACCACGGCATTCCGTAAACGATGACTTCTCCGTTTTCAAAGCCCATTAAATTCAAGTCACCGTTCAGATAGGGAACCTGGTACAAATCATGCCAGAATTTTGTGTGTGTGGATTTCCCGGTACCTGACGGTGCAGAAAACAACCAGGCTTTTCCCTGATACAAAATAGAAGCGGAATGAATTGCTATCATGTTATGTCTTAACGCAAGCAGCAGGAAAACCAATCGTTCTGCATGAAACACTTCATACTTCAGCTTTTCTGCATCACAAGGATAGTAATACATTTCTGCTTTGGAACCATTTTTTAATACTCTTGTATATCTGATATTACGGAAAGAAGGATATTGCAGCTCATAACAATTCTTCCGCTCAATAATATTTAACAGATAATCCCTGATCAAAACACAATCGTTGTTTTTGATTTCCAATTGTTCGTCAACATCAAGCTTATGTATTGATAGAATCTGATCTGCTTTATCTCTTGCCGTTTCTTCCTGAATGAGAAACTTGGAAAAGTCATCTGAAAGAAGATCTTCATTACATTCAATTCTGATAGATAAATCCGCAATCTTCAAAGTACCAAGATACGGAAGTGATATATTGTCGAGAGATACAGCTTCAGCATTCCTTGGGTTGTTGACAGTTTTATTAGCGGCTGCTTCTTCCAGAAGACCCTTTTCAAGAAATGTATGCAGGAATAATCTGACATCTTCTGTTACTTCTGCTTTGTCTGCTTCCTGGATTTCCTCTTTCATTAAAAAACGATTGATGATATCTTCTTCGCTATTTCCATCGTTGATCAGATTCCAGATTTCTGCACCAGTTTCATTTAAAGAAAAGCCATGATAAAAATCCGCAATTCTCTGCCCATAAGGTAACAGATAATATTGTGACTGCAGCTTTGTCAGTAAATAACCAGGGGCCCTCTTCAGCATTCTGAAATCCTTTCTGTTGTATACTATTATACATGCATAGTGAACATGAGCAGGTAATAGAAGAAAGCGAAAATGAGAAGAAATATCCGGAAGAACTCCTTCGTAACGGCAATACGATTCAATTGAAACCAAATGGATGGAGTATGTATCCTCTGTTTGTCCCTGGCAGAGACTGGGCAATTCTTTCTCCGGTTGATCCGCTGTTTTTAAAAAGAGGAGATGTAGCTTTGTTCCGCAGACCCGGTTCTATTCTTGTGATGCACAGGATCTGGAAAAGAAAAGGAAATGAATTCTGGTTTGTGGGTGATAATTTACCGGATATTGAAGGACCGGTTGAACCAGCTCAGATTGCCGGCAAACTGACATACTTTATCCGTAAAGGAAAGAAATATTCCGTTGCCAATCCTGGTTATAAAATACTCAGCACGATCTGGCTCTGGATGAGACCTCTGCGTCCTGCCATCCATGGTTTCATGCGGATTGTCAGACATCAGAAAAAATCATAATTACTATTTGTAGTATCGGATTCATGTGAATCAAGTACGGTCTTTCCTCTTTCTTCAGGAAAGACTGTTTTCATTACGCTCTTTTCTAGCTAAGTGTTGGCGTTGTACCTTGGAACGTACAGCCCTTCTCTGACCTTCAGCTATACTCACATATGTAAATGAGGTAAGCGTA
>OMXQ01000016.1 GCA_900315065.1 uncultured Erysipelotrichaceae bacterium | reverse complement strand
AATCAAGCTCGCTGCCAGGTTTACTTAAAAGGTACAGTTTATCCTGTGCCTTTTTTATTTGTTTTTGCGCCTGCAATCGAGATCGGACGCGGACTGGCGTAAGCGCACAATAATCTGTACCTATTAAAATTTCAGTGACTCTGCCATAGTTACTCCGGAAACTCCAGGGATTTTCTGGACAAGAAAGGCAGAGACATATATTTATGGACAAGATCACCCGCTCAATGAGGAGAAGATTCCGGACAGATACAGTTAGCACTGAAAGTAAAGAAGAAAATTCAATACATCCGGCCTGTAATATAGAATTTTAAAACTTGAGACTCATTCTATATCTGAGCAGAAATTTCACTTTACAGCAATTTCTGTGATATAAAGAAACCATGCAGAAAATTACTTTGAACGATTTTAAATCATTGGTGTTAGACAGCAGCAGACCTGTTCTGCTTGAATTTACGGGGGCTTTCTGTCCGGGATGTGTACAAATGGCAATTGTTCTGAATGAACTGGAAGGAGAGTTCTCTGACAGAGTTGCATTTCTGGAAGTGAATGCGGATCAGGAGACAATGCTGAATACGCTTCTGCATGTATCAACGCTGCCGACAACCATCTTATTTCATCATGGCAAGGTGTTATATTCTCATAGAGGTTTCTGGCCTGAGGAACAGCTGCAGAAGGTCTTAGAGGATATTTCTGCCTCTTAGCATCAAATGTTTTCAGCTTCTGCATTTATTTGTGACAGCTGTATCCGGTGTCTGAAAACCGGATATTTTTTTGTGTTTTTCATATTATCTATTGACCAGCGGTCAAATGGTGCTATATTAAAGTTAACCAGTGGTCAAGAAGGAGAACATTATGGAAAACATTACATTGGAAATGATGGATGAAGTAAAGAATCGTACTGGTGCTACATATGAAGAAGCCAAGGAAGCTTTGGAAAACTCTGACAGTGTGATTGATGCGGTGATCTATGTAGAGCGCAAGCTGAGTGCTGGAGAAGATACTGCTGAAGAAGAGGAAGACGATGAGATCAAATATGACGTTGATATCAACGAAACAGTTGAAAAGCTGAAAAATCTCATCAAAAAAGGCAATGTGAATAAGATCGTTATCCGCAGGGATGAACATGAACTGGTGACATTCCCTGTCAATGCCGGTATTGTCGGCGGACTGATCGGTGTTGCAGCTGCGCCGGTTTCTATGGTAGCAGCAGCAATCATCAGCTATGGGGCAGGCATCAGTATTGACGTTGTCAATTCTGATGGTGAAGTCAAAACAATCTTTGGAAAATAAGCATCATTTTTCCAGGGCTGATTCGGAAACAGAGTGTTTCTGATCAGCTTTTTTCTGTTTCAGGATGTTTGCAAAATTGAAACAAATTGCACTGAAAAATCATTGACTTCAGGTAAACAAAAAAGTATATTCAGAATAACTTGAAAAGCCCGCTGCTAAAGGCTTTTATTACTTAAGTGCCATGCCGGCTGGATCTGACGGTAAACCATTCTATGGAGGAAATGCTTATGAAAAAAGATGATATCCGCTATCAGACTTATGTAAGAATTCTGAAAGAAGAATTAATCCCGGCTATGGGCTGTACGGAACCAATTGCGATTGCCTATGCAGCTGCCAAAGCGGCCGAAGTACTCGGAGCAGTTCCTGACAAAGTGAAAATTGAAGTCAGTCCGAATATTATCAAGAACGTCAAGAGCGTTGTCGTTCCGGATACAGGCGGCATGAAAGGAATCGCCAGTGCAGCAGCAGCTGGTATTATCGGCGGTCATTCCGAAAAGATGCTCGAAGTGATTTCTGATATTAGTGAAGAAGAGAAAGCAGAGATACGCAGATTTCTGGATGTGACTGATATTCAGATTGAGCCGGCTGAGAATGGTCTTGTTTTTGATATCATAATCCGTCTTTTCAAAGATACGCATTCTTCCATGGTCCGGATTACGCAATATCATACCAATATCGTGAGAATCGATCATGACGGCAGGACTATTTTTGATACAGAAAAGGGAAGCAGTGCCGGCAATACGGAAGCAGGATTAGCTGACAAGACGCTTCTGAATGTACATGACATTATTGATTTTGCGGATACTGTCGATATAGAAGATGTAAAAGAAGTGCTGGACAGGCAGATTGCTTTTAATACCAGAATTTCAGAAGAAGGGCTGAAGGGCAGCTGGGGTGCCAATATCGGTTCCGTTACTTTGAAAATGAATGGCGAAGATGTGAAATACAGGGCGATTGCCAAAGCTGCAGCTGGAAGCGATGCCAGAATGAGCGGGTGTGAACTTCCTGTAATCATCAATTCAGGTTCAGGCAACCAGGGTATTACGGTTTCACTTCCGGTGATCGAATATGCACATGAACTGAAAGTATCTGAAGAGCAGTTATACAGGGCTTTGTGTGTTTCCAATCTGATTGCGATTCATGAAAAATCCGGGATTGGCAGATTATCTGCTTATTGCGGAGCAGTCAGTGCAGGATGCGCTGCCGGTGCAGCGATTGCTTACCTGAATGGGGACGGGGAAATTGCAATCAATCATACACTGGTGAATTCACTTGTGATTGTATCAGGTATTATCTGTGACGGTGCCAAGCCAAGCTGTGCAGCCAAAATTGCATCAAGCGTGCAGGCAGGCATCTTCGGCTATGAGATGTGGAAGAACGGGCAGGAATTCAAATACGGCGATGGCATCGTCAATAATAATGTCGAATCCACTATCCGCAATGTCGCCCGTCTTGGCAGAGACGGCATGGCTCAGACGGACAAGGAAATTGTCCGGATCATGCTTGAAGAATAATTGGTGAATTACGATTAATTCAATGACAGGGGAGATATTTTATGGCAGGCAGAGAACGTAAAAAAGAAAAGCAGATTACGCTTTCCTTTATTCAGAAAATGAAAAATACTTCCGCGGCAGGATGGGAGTATGCATGCAGAAAGATGAATCAACCTGAGGTTTCCAGAATTCTCTATAATGTACTTGTTGTAGTGAATCTGAATGAAGGCATATCCCAGGACGGGGTGTCTGCTGCACTGCAGATGGACAAGAGCTTTACAGCCAAGATGGTTGCCAAAGCGATCCGCATGAAATACATTGACCGCAAGGTTAATCCGGAAGACAGAAGAGAATATCAGCTTTATCTCAGAGAAGAAGGTTCACAGATTATAGAAAAACTTTATGCCGCATTGGATGAATGGATTGATCTGGTTTTTAAGGATGTTTCTTCTGCGGATAAGAAGATTTTCCTGAAGACTCTGACAAAGATGGAAAAAACGCAGACAGATGATCAGAAGACTGATCATAAAGATACAGGTACCTGCAGGCAGGTACTTTTTTTTGCAAAAAAACCTTATGCATCAGGCATAAGGCTTTATGAATTTACTCGCTGAGAAGAGACTGATCGTCTGCAAACTCTTCACCGGAAGCTTTCTGGAAGCGTTCCATCAGATCATCAACTGTCAGTTTCTGTTTCTCTTCACCGCTGACTTCAAAGATGATTCTGCCGCCGTACATCATGATCAGACGATTGCCGGTTGCAATTGCATCACGCATGTTGTGGGTGACCATCAAAGCTGTCAGATGATTTCTGGAAACAATATCTTTGGTAGTAGCCAGAACATTGGCTGCTGTCTTAGGATCCAGAGCAGCTGTGTGTTCATCTAACAGCAGAAGCTTTGGCTTCTGCAGGGAAGCCATCAGCAGGGTAAGTGCCTGTCTCTGACCACCGGAAAGAAGACCTACTTTCTGTGTACTCCTGTTTTCCAGATCCAGATGCAAGGTTGCAAGCTGTTCGAGATAGTGTTCTTTCTCTTTCTTGGAAACGCCCCATTTCAAGGTACGGGACTTGCCGCGTCTGGCAGCAAGTGCCATATTTTCTATGATCTGCATATCAGGTGCAGTTCCAAGCATCGGGTCCTGGAAGACACGGCCGATGTAGCTTGCCCGTTTGAAATCAGGAAGACCTGTTACATTGATGCCGTCAATATAGATGGCACCGCTGTCGATCGGCCAGACACCTGCAATGGCATTGAGCATGGTGCTTTTGCCGGCCCCGTTGCCGCCGATGACGGTAACAAAGTCACCTTCTTCCATACTTAAGGAAACACCCTGCAGGGCTTTTTTCTCATTAATTGTGCCAATGTTGAATGTTTTGGAAATATTGCGCAGCTCAAGCATTGCCATGCGGTTTTTCCTCCTTCAGTGACTGCTTCATCGCTTTCTTGAATGAAGCTTTCTGCTGTGACTGCAGATAAGGAACAGCTAAGAAGATAGCAACAATTACTGCGGTAAACAACTTCAGCATATTGGAATTCAGATGGAGCCACAGAACGATACAGACAACCAGATAATACAGAATGCCGCCGATGACGACAAAGGACAATCTGCCGGCAAAATTCTTGTATTTACCCATAAGAGCATCACCGATTACTTCACCGATAATTACTGCTGCCAAACCAATGACAATCGAACCTCTGCCCATATTAATATCAGCAAAACCCTGATACTGGGCCATCAGTCCGCCTGAGAAAGCAACGACTGCATTGGAAAGGGCAAGGCCGATGATCTTCATCGCATTGATGTTGATGCCCTGGGCTTTTGCCATTTCAGGATTGTTTCCAGTCGCTCTCATTGCACTGCCGTGTTCAGTTCCGAAATACCAGTAGAGAAGGGTAATAAAGAGCAGAGCCATGACAATGCCGCAGAGAATTGCAGGGGCAATGAAACGGGAAGAAATTGCCAATGGATATTGGGAAACGTTGATTGCCTTGTTTGCAGAGAAACCCATAATCGCAAGATTGATGGAATACAAAGCAAACTGGGTCAGAATGCCGGCAAGAATTGCCGGGATGCCGAGTTTTGTATGCAGAATACCGGTAACCAGACCTGCACACAAGCCTGCTGCAGAAGCAATAAGCATTGCCACCCACGGGCTTTTGCCGCCGATGATTAACATAACGGTAATGACGCCGCCGGTCGTAAAGGTTCCGTCGACCGTCATATCAGCGATATCCAGCATTCTGAATGTGATGTAAACCCCAAGTGCCATAATGCCCCAGATAATGCCCTGGGCTATGCCGCCTGGAAATGAGGCGAACAGATCACCGATTTGAAGAACACCTCTTGCTGCTAACATTGAGTGTCCTCCTTAGTCTTCAATTGCCTTGTAATCAGATGGAATCTGAATTCCCAAAGCTTCGCATCTTTCCTTGTCATATTCCTTGACAGGATTCTGATAATATTCAATCGGCATTTCAGAAACTTTGCTTTCGCCCTTGAGGATCTTGGCAGCCATCTTGCCGGTTGTCTTGCCTAATTCATAATAGTCGATTGACAATGTAGCAATGCCGCAGCCCTTGCAGATGCCTTCTTCGCCTGCAATGATCGGTGTCTTTGCATTGAGAGCAACGTTGTTGATTGCTTCAGCAGAAGAAGCAGCAGCGTTATCTGTAGGAATATAAATAGCATCACTGCCGGCACATGCAGATTGGGTAACCTGAGCTACATCGTTTGTATCTGTGAATGTGTAACGGGTAACTTCCTTGCCGGCTTTCGTCAATGCTTCTTCAACGACATCAGCCTGATACTTGGAGTTAGGTTCAGCTGCACAATACAGAATGCCGATCTTCTTGGCATCCGGCAGCAATTCATCAAACATCGCAGCCTGCTTGTCCAGCGGTGCCAGATCAGAAGTACCGGAAACGTTGGTTCCTACGGTACCCTTGAAGTCACTCAGACCAAGCGCTGTACCATATTCAGTAATGGCTGTGCCAAGAACCGGAATATCAGAAGTAGCACTAGCCAGAGCCTGCAGAGCAGGGGTGGCATTGCCGAGAATCAGATCACACTTTTCCTGGACCAGAGAGTTTGCAATCGTAGAGCAGTTTTCAGCCTGACCGGCAGCGTTCTGAATGTCGAAGTTCTTGTCGGTGAGATCAAGTTCATCCTTCAGCTCGTCGACGAAGCCCTGGGTAGCAGCATCCAGAGCAGGATGCGGCGTGTATTGCTCAACACCGATCATGAAATCCTTCGTATCCTTGACGGAACTTTCCTTTTTGGCTGCTCCCTGAGAACCGCCGACTGTACAGCCGGCCATACTTACCAATGCAGCAATCGCAACTGCCTTTTGAAATAAATGTTTCATAATTTTCATCCCTCCTTGAAATATCTTTCAATTACTTTACATTTTATTTCAAAACTTTATAAACTGCAATTTATATTTCTCATTTTCCAAATTTGTAGTAATATAAATGACGAAATCAATACAGAAAGGCAAGTAGATTTTTTATTTCAGAATCAGAGACAGCATGGCTGGTGAGAATGCTGCTGAAGAAAGATTGAAGCTGCTTTCCGTGAGCACTTGAAAAAGTGACGTAGTCCGCGTTAAGGATATGAATTAAGGTGCATATCTATATAGATATGAATCAGGATGGTACCGCGTTTATTACGTTCCTGTTATGGAACGTTTTTATTTTGATCGAGGAGGCTATATGGCACAGAAACAATTAACAGGGAACCAGGTCAGACAGATGTTCCTGGACTTCTTCAAGTCCAAGGACTTCATGGTTGAACCAGGCGCAAGCCTGATCCCGCATGATGACCCGACGCTTTTATGGATCAATGCTGGTGTATCCGCATTGAAGAAGTACTTTGACGGTACGGAAAAACCAAAGTCAAACCGTATCTGCAATGCTCAGAAATCCATTCGTACAAACGATATTGAAAATGTCGGCAGGACAGCCCGCCACCATACATTCTTTGAAATGCTGGGTGATTTCTCCATCGGCGACTTCTTCAAGAAGGAAGCTATTGCCTGGGCATGGGAATTTCTGACCAGTCCGGAGTGGATCGGCTTTGATCCGGAAAGGCTCTATGTCACTGTTTATCCGGATGATACCGAAGCTTACAATCTCTGGGTCAAGAACGGCATGAACCCGAAGCACATCCGCAAGTCTCTTGACAACTTCTGGGAAATCGGCAGAGGACCTGGCGGACCAGATACAGAACTTTACTACGACAGAGGCGAGAAGTATGATCCTGACCACATCGGCGAAAAGCTTTTCTTCGATGATATGGAAAATGATCGTTACGTAGAACTCTGGAACATCGTCTTCTCCCAGTATGACTGCAGACCTGGTGAAATGCCTCGTTCCCAGTATAAGGAACTGCCGCAGAAGAATATCGATACCGGCATGGGTCTGGAAAGACTGGTATGCATGATTCAGGACGGCGATACAAACTTCGATACCGACCTGTTCTTACCGATCATCCACGCAGCTGAAAAGTATGCAAAGCATACATATGATGAACCGGAATACAAGATGGCATACAGAGTTATTGCCGACCACATCAGAACGGTTACATTTGCAATCGCTGACGGTGCTATGTTCTCCAATGAAGGCAGAGGCTATGTCCTGAGAAGAGTTCTGAGAAGAGCTGTCCGCTATGGAAAGAAGCTTGGCATTGAAGGAAGCTTCATGTACAACCTGGTTCAGGTCGTCGCTGATAACATGAAGGATTATTATCCTTATCTGGAAGGCAAGGTTGCCCTGATTTCCAAGCTGGTAAAGAATGAAGAAGAATCCTTCCACAAGACGCTGGCAAATGGCGAAGAGTTATTAAATGAAGCCCTGAAAGATCACGCTGATACCAGGAAGCTGCCTGGTGAAGTTGTCTTCAAGCTTTACGATACATATGGATACCCGCGTGAGCTGACAGAAGAAATTGCCCAGGATGCCGGCTATACTATTGATGAAGCCGGCTTTGAGAAGGAAATGAAGGCACAGAAGGAAAGAGCTCGTGCTGCAAGAGGCAACAGACAGTCCATGCATGGTCAGTCCAAGGATCTGATGGACTTCACAGAAGAATCCACATTCACAGGCTATACCGACAGAACTTGCAAATCCAAGGTAATCGGTTTGTTCAAAGACGGCGTCAAGGTTGACTATCTCGAAGATGAAGGCGATGTCATTCTGGCGGAAACATGCTTCTATGCTGAAAGCGGCGGCCAGTGTGCTGATACCGGCAAGCTTTGGAATGAAACTTTCAAGGCTGACGTTACGGATGTTCAGAAGGCACCGCACAAGCAGTTCATGCACCATATTGAAAACGTTGAAGGTACACTGCATACAGGCGATGTACTGGAAGGCGCTTATGACTATGAAAAGAGACAGGCTACCAGAGCCAACCACTCTTCTTTGCATCTTCTGCAGGCAGCTTTGAAGAAGGTGCTTGGTGATCATATTGCCCAGGCTGGTTCTTACAACTGTCCTGAATACGGCCGCTTTGACTTCACGCATTTTGAAAAGCCGAGTGATGAACAGCTCAAGGAAGTAGAAAGAATCGTCAATGAAGAAATCTGTGCAGCTTTGCCGGTAGATACAGAAGTTCTGCCGATTGCAGAAGCAAGAAAGACAGGCGCTACTGCCTTGTTTGATGAAAAGTACGGTGACTTCGTCAGAGTCGTTTCCATGGGAGATTTCTCCAAGGAATTCTGCGGCGGCACCCATGTTTCCAATACATCTGAACTTGGTTCCTTCCGTATTGTTTCGGAAGAATCCGTTGGTTCCGGTATCAGAAGAATTACCTGTGAAACAAAGATGAAGGCATATGATTCTTTCAAGAAGGAAGAAAATTACCTGAATGATACAGCTGCAATGCTGAAGCTGAAGAACTGGGAAGGTCTGCAGGACAAGCTGGCAAAGCTGATGGAAGAAAATGCAGCTTTGCGCAAGGAAGTCAATGATGCCAAGCAGAAGGCTATGGCAGCTGAAGCTGATTCTCTTGTTTCCAAAGCAGTTGAGATCAATGGTCTCAATGTTCTGATTCTCAATCTCAAGGATGCTGATAACGGCGGCCTGAAGTCCTATGCTGAAACACTTCGCAACAAGATGACAAACGGTGTTGTTGTGGTTTCCAATGAAGCCAATGGCAAAGTTACTTTCGTTGCTGCATGTTCCAAAGAAGCAATCGCAAAAGACAAGAAGGCTGGTGCACTTGTCAAGGCAGCAGCAGTTGTCTGCGGCGGCAACGGCGGCGGCCGTCCGGATATGGCCCAGGCAGGCGGCAGAGATGTTTCCAAGCTTGCCGAAGCAATGGATGCAGTAAAAGACCTGCTTGCCAGGTAATAAATTCTGACAAAGAAGGAGTTCGTGTGAGCTCCTTTTTTTCGTGTCTTTGCAGGTTTCTATCCTATACTTTTGTGAAAAAAAAGCATAAAATAAAAAGATAGAACAAGGAGGTTTGTATTATGAATGGAATCAGAAATGATGCAACCGAAACTGTCAGCTTCAATGCTGATGAGATCAGACGTGAAAATATCAGAGAAGTATTGAAGCACGTTGAAGCAGCCCTGAATGAAAGAGGCTATAATGCCATCAATCAGCTGGCAGGCTACCTGATCTCCAATGATCCGGCTTATATTTCTTCTCATAACAATGCCCGCAGTGTCATTCAGTCTGTGGAACGTCATGAGATCATTGAGGAGCTTGTCCGTTTTTACTTAGAGGAAAACAAATAAGAATGACAAAATACCTGGGACTGGATCTGGGCAGTGTGACTTGCGGAGTCAGCTGGTCCGATACCGGCTTTATTGCCGGCACCGTCAAAACGATCCGCTTCAAGCCTGATGACTATGACTCTGCATTAGATCAGATACTGGATCTTTGCAGAGAAAGAAAACCGGATCAGATTGTTCTGGGTCTGCCGTTGCTGGAAAACGGAGATGCGGCGGAACGAGCTCAGATCTGTATGGAATTCGGAAAACAGCTTGAAAAAGAAAGCGGCATTCCGGTTTACATGCAGGATGAGCGGAACACAACACAGGAATCTGAAAATATCATGCTGAGCATGGATATTTCGCGCAAGCACCGCAAAAAGAAGATTGACCAGCTGGCTGCAGTTGCGATTCTGCAGAGATATCTGGATCATCTGAATTAACAAGGCGCTTTTACAACGCCTTTTCTTAAGGAGGAAAACATGCAGGAAAATAAAATGACAATTATTGATGATGACGGAGTAGAACGGGAAGTTGAAATTATTCTGACTTTTGACGGCACAGATAACAACCACTATGTTCTTTTCCGTGACCCGCAGGATCCGGAAGGCTCTGTATATCCTTATCAATATGATGAGGAAAGCGGCGAAATGAATGTCGTAACCGATCCGGAAGCACTGGAAATGTGCGAAGAAGTTCTGGGTGCTTTTATGGATGAGGAAGAAGACGATGAAAAAGCGTAAGTCCTGGTTTACGAGACTGCTGGCAGTCATTCTCGTGATTCTGATCGGTGTGACGGGACTGGTCGGCTGGCATATCAGTGATGCTCTGAAGCCGGTTTCTGCGACAAGCGAAGAAGGCATGTTTACGATTGATGCTTCTTCCACGCTGGATTCCGTATGTGACAAGCTGGCAGAGGAAGGCTTTGTATTAGACGGGGATGTTGCTTACTATTATGCAAAATACAAGCATCTGACAAACCTTGTTGCTGGTACCTTCCTGCTGGATAAGAGCTGGAGTCTGGATCAGATTTTTACAACATTGAATGATGCTTCTGCATCCAGCGCAAATCTCAGCAATGTCACGATTATTGAAGGCGACTGGGCAAAGGATATCGCTGCCAGGTTTGCTGAAGTTACCAATGTCAAAGCAGATGATTTGCTGGCTTTATGGAATGATGAAAACTGGATTAGAAGCCAGATGAGTACCTATCCGTTTCTGACGGAAGATATTTTCAATTCTGATATCCGTATCAAACTGGAAGGTTTCCTGGCACCACAGACCTATAAAGTACCGGCTGATATCAGTGCTGAAGAAATCACAAAGATGCTGCTGGACCAGAGCCTGGTTGTTTATAACAAGTATGCAGCTGACATGAAGAACTCTTCACTCAGTGTCCATGAAATTTATACGCTTGCTTCAATCGTACAGTATGAAAGTTCCGGCAATGCTGAAGTTTCCAAAAACATTGCCAGTGTATTTTATAACAGACTGAACTCTGATATGGCTCTGCAGTCTTCAGTTACTGTATGCTATGCATTGGACTTCGACAGACAATCCGGCAACTGGCAGGCTTGTGAATATAATCCTGACTTTGATTCTCCTTATAATACTTATGCACATACTGGTCTGCCGCCAGGACCAATCAATAATCCTTCTGGCGAAGCATTAGATGCTGTATTGCACCCGAATGATACAGATTATTATTACTTCATGGCTGATATCAAAACAAAGCAGGTATACTTTGCTGAGACATTAGCTGAACATGAACAGAATATTGCCGATCATCCGAACACATGATTTATTCAAGCTGCGGTTATCTTGTCAAAGAGGGCAAAGTCCTGATGCTTTACCGCAATAAAAAGAAAAACGATGTCAATGCCGGCAAATGGATCGGCGTCGGCGGCAAGAAAGAACAGGGCGAAGACATGGAAACCTGCATGCGCCGTGAGATCAGAGAAGAAACAGGACTTGTCGTCGGAAAGCTGAAAGAAGAAGGAATTATTGATTTCATCTATCCGCACAAAGAAGCAGAAAAGATTACGATCTATACTTCTTCTGATTTCCATGGAGACATTACAGAATGCAATGAAGGCACCCTGGCATGGATTGACAAAAATAAAATACCGGATCTTTCCTTATGGGAAGGAGACAGGATATTCTTAAAGCGGATGCTGAATCATAACCCCGAAAAATTTCACTTCATTTTTGAATATGATGAACATGATGTATTGCGAAAAGTAAAAGAGGAAAAGTATGAGTAAAACATTGATTATCGGTATCGCCGGAGGTTCTGCTTCCGGCAAAACCTCCATCTCCCGTCATATCAAGGAAATGTATGCGGATGTTACTTCTGTACTGATTATCCGTCAGGATGATTACTACAAGGATCAGTCGGACAAGCCGATGGAGGAAAGAGTCAAGACCAACTACGACCATCCGAATGCTTTCGACAATGATCTTCTTCTTTCCCAGATCCATGACCTGGTCAACGGCAAGGCAATTGAAAAGCCTACCTATGATTTCGTTCATCATACCAGAAGTGAAATTACCGAGACATGCTATCCGTGTGATGTCCTGATTCTCGAAGGTCTGTTTGTACTGGAAGATCCGCGGATCAGAGATATTCTCGATATCAAGGTCTTTGTTGATACGGCTGCTGATATCCGCTTTATCCGCAGATTGTTAAGAGACGTACAGGAGCGCGGCAGAACGATGGAATCGGTCATTTCCCAGTATACAAATACGGTTCGTCCGATGCATGAATCGTTTATTGAACCTTCCAAGCGCTATGCGGATATCATCATTCCTGAAGGCGGCGAAAACAAGGTTGCCATCGATCTTCTGACGACAAAAATCAGTAGCATCATTCATCATGAAATGATATAATTTCACACGGTACTTGAAAAAAAGGAGTAATAAAAATGGCTGATAACATTATTTATGTAACCGAAGAAGGTCTTAAAAAGTTACAGGATGAATATGATAACCTGGTTCATGTCGTCAGAGAAGAAGTAAAGGCTGAACTTGCGGAAGCTCGTTCTCAGGGTGACTTGAGCGAAAACGCCGACTATGATGCAGCTCGTGAAAAGCAGTCTGAAGTTGAAAGCAGAATTGTTGAACTCGAAAATATGCTGCAGCCGGGTCACTATGAGATCATTTCTACAAAGAAGTCCGGCAAGAAAACAGTTCATATCGGCTCTACGGTAGAATTAGAATTCCTGGATACAAATGAAAAAGCAACTTACACAATCGTTGGTTCAACCGAAGCTGATCCTCTGAACGGCAAGCTTTCCAATGAAACGCCTGTTGCTCAGGCAATTCTTGATGCCAAGGTTGGTCAGGAATGTGAAGTTGAAGTCAAGAAGCCTTACAAGGTTCTGATCGTTAACATCAAGTAATCAACAGGGGAAGATCCATGGCGGTCTTCCTTTTTTTCGATTCTTCACTTTCGGCGTGAATATATAAGCAGGAGGAAGCTATGAAACAGATCCTGCTTTTTATATCTCTGCTGTGCCTTGCCTTGTTTATTGACTTCAGACCGGTCGTTCTGAATAATCTGCAGAAGAATACGATTGAAGTTGAAGTAAAAGGCGCCGTGGAAAAACCAGGTACTTATGAAGTGCCTCTGTATGCGGATACCCAGGAAGCAATTGAAAAAGCAGTGCCGGCTGATAACGCAGATCTTTCAACGATCAATGAAATGAAAATTCTCAGGGACAAAGATGTAATCTATGTGCCTGAAAAAAAGAAAGTTGAAGAAAAACAGCGGATTTCAATTAATGCGGCAAGTGTGGAAGAACTGACACAGCTGCCAGGGATCGGCCAGGGAACTGCCGAGAAGATCGTTGCTTATCGGAATGAAAACGGGCGTTTCCAGTCATTGGAAGATCTGATGAAAGTCAAAGGCATCGGTCAGTCCAAATACGACAAGCTGAAAGACCAGATTTCTTTATGAAAACCATCCGGGAAAATCCTCTGCTGTTTGTTTTGTGTCTGTTTCTTTTTCTGCTTTCCTATAAGCGTTTTCCGCTGGCTGCTTTACTGCTGGTGCTTGCTTTGTGGCTGAATCGGACCAGAAATTTCAGCGTTGTTCTGGTCGCAATTCTACTGTGTTCTTTCTTTGTGCCTCGTTATAATACTGCAAAGCCTGAAATTACGACGGCCAGAGCAGTGCAGGTAAAAGGATCCTATGCCATTCTGCAAAGCGGCAGGACAAGAGTAATCTATTACGGGATAGAACCTCTGCATTTTGATGCAATTTATGAAATTCCTTCTTCTTTTGAAAAGCTCATGCCTTCAAAAGGCTTTTTCCGTCTGTCTTCTGAAAATTTCTATGAATCCAATCATGTATATTATTCTGTCAATGCTGCGGTTCTGCAGAAAGAAGGACACACTGTCAGGGCAAAACTGCAGCGCAGAATTGAAGAAAGCGATAATCCGGAAGTTCTCAATAAACTGCTGCTGAACATTTCAAAGAAGGGATCGGAATCCTTCTTTGATCAATACGGCTTTTCCTATGCCGGCATCCTTTCGCTTGCGTATCTGATTCTTCAATATCTCCTCACTCCCAAAGACAGGAACCGTTTCTTATTGATCATCAATATTTTTCTGGTGCTGCTGTATCATGCACCGCTTCTGCTTGTCCAGTCATTGGTCTTCAGGCTGCTGGCATATACAAAACTCGACAGCCGGCAGAAAACAGCCTTTGCTTTGTCAATCGTCATGTTTCTGTATCCTGACTCACTGATTTCATTTTCATTTCTTTTACCGGCTTTGTATCGGATCAGTTTCTTATTTGGAAAGAAAAAGAAGAGAGTTACGTATTTATGTACTTTGTTTCTGCAAAGTCTGTTTATGGGAAAAATCAATCCTGTTCAGAATTTCCTGTACAGAGGCATGTTGACGATGAACGGAGGCTTGTGGGTATTCGGCATGCTTTCTCTTGCCATAAAGCCTTTGCAGAAGGCATTGACAGGTTTTGTTTCTATTTATAATAAAGCATTATCATTTACGGATCTGCCCGCAATCAGCGGCTCCATGCTTGGGGCAGGTCTTGTTTTCTACTTTCTGCTTTGTCTTTCCCTGTACAAAAGAAAATACAAAGTAGAATTATGGACCATTCTCTTTTTTGTTTTTCAATGCGGCGGCTTGTTTCATCCTTTTGCGGAATTCAGTGCCATTAATGTTTCCCAGGGAGATTGCCTTTTATTCCGGGAAAACTTCAATCGGGCCAATGTATTGATTGATACCGGCAAGCCTTCCCAATGGAAAAGCGTTGATACTTTTCTGACTTCTAAAGGAATCCGGAAACTGGATACGATGATTATTACGCATGCGGATAACGATCATTCCGGCAATATGGAAAGAGTGATGACAAAATACAAACCGGCAAAAAGCGTTATGACATATGAGAAAGAAATTGATGCGGACAAGATGATCTTCTATGATCTGAATGAAATTCTGAATCCTGAAAATGAAAACCAGGGATCTCTTGCCTATATCGTAAAGCTGAACGGATTGACCTATCTATGCATGGGAGATTGCGATCGAAAAGCAGAAGAAACAATGATCCGCAATTATACGAATCTGCATTGTGATGTTCTCAAGCTTTCTCATCATGGTTCTGATACCGGTTCCTGTGATGATTTTCTTGATCAGGTGCAGCCGCGGCTTGGCATCATTTCTTCCGGTCCGTATTCTATATATCATCATCCTTCCCCGGATACGATTCAGCGTCTTTTGAAAAGGCATATTCCTTATCTTGATACCAAGGTAGAAGGGGATATCACAATTCTGTGTCTTCCGTTTCATCTCAATCTTCTGATTACCAGCAGAGGTACCATCTCCTTTCTTTCGGAATGAGGCATCCTCTGCTTTTTTCTCCGTAAGGACCAATAACTTGGTATAATAGGGCAGGTTATGAATGTGTATGTTTATAGTGGAAAAGATCTGTACAGAATGGAAAGCAATCTGCATTCTTTTCTGAAGGATCATGAAATCAGCAAGGACAACGTTCATTGGATTGACGGCTCGGATGTGAAGAATTTCCGGATGGAGTCGGTTCTGATGGAGTGTGATACTTTGTCTTTATTCGAGGAAGACGCAAAGAAAGCTGTGATTGTGAAAAATCCTTTCTTTCTCAATGCATCAGCCAAAGAAGCAGGAAAAATTCTGAAGAGTGATTCTGCTTCCGTACAGAAAAGGAAAAAGAAAGAACTTGCCTTAAAGGAAGCGCGGTTGTCATTGCTGGAACAATATCTGAAGCAGCCTGATAAGAATACCCAGCTGATTTTCTATTGCCATGGTTTTGACGCTGATTCCAGAAAGAAAGATTACAAGCTGCTGGAAGAATACAGGGCCGTTTTCCTTTCTTTCAATGTCATGCGGGAAAAGGAATTCAATGCTTACGCAGATCAGGAAATCCGCAAAGCAGGTTTCAGGCTGGATCCGGATGCGAGAAGGGAATTGCTGGCAAGAGTATCCATGGACACCCTGCAGCTGCATAATGCATTGGAAAAAATGAAGCTGTATGGAGAAAAGAATCTTTGTCTGAATGATATCAGGCACCTGGTTTCTCTGAATCCGGAAATCAATGTCTTTGCGCTGGCATCCTGTTTTATCAAAGGCGACATGGCAGGGGCAATCGCCGCCAGAGATGAAATGCTGAATGCCAATTATGATTACATGGCTCTGATTGCCATGATTGCTTCGCGTCTCAAAGCACTTTATAACATGAAGAAGCTTGAAGAAAGAGGCATGCGGGAAGAAGACATTGCCATCCGTCTTCATGCCAACAAATGGGCAGTTCATTTCGGTCTGCAGGATTGCAGGTCGCTCAATTCTGATCAGATGCTGAAATTATTAAAGGAACTGGCAGATCTGGATCAGGGAATCAAGGCAGGCACCATCCAGCCGAAAGACGGCTTCGATGCGTATTTATTGAAAAACGGGAAAAGAAATTAATATGCAGGCTATACAGGAACTTTATAAAATCGGAAGAGGACCATCTTCTTCCCATACATTGGCACCAGAACGAGCATGCCGGCTTTTTACCAAAGAATTCGGCGTTTATCCTTATTATGAAGCAGAATTATTCGGTTCTTTATCATTGACTGGCAAAGGACATCATACCGATGCTGTCATTGCCGATACTTTGCCGGGTGAAACAAAGGTGATTTTCTCACTGGATTGGGATGAGGAATTTCCAAACGGCTTTTATATCAGAGCCTATAATGACAGGCATGAACTGCAGCATAAGTGGACCGTCTTTTCCATCGGCGGCGGTTCGATCAAAATCAAAGAACACGAACTCAACTGGAATGATGAAGTATATCAGGAATCTTCTCTGAAGGAAATCCTGGCTTTGTGCGAAGAAAGAAAGATCACGCTGCTGGATTATATCTATGGGTATGAACCAGCTCTGAGAGATTATCTGAAGACGATCCTTGATGCAATGATCCAGTGCGTCGACAATGGTCTTCATACCAACGGCAGATTGCCGGGAAAGCTGAATATGTCGCGCTGTGCAGCGGATCTGTATGCTTCTGCTTTGAAGGCTGATGTACGTGAACAGACCAACCTGAAATTGATGGCTTTTGCTTATGCAGCTAGTGAAGAAAATGCGGCCGGCAATACCTGTGTTACGGCACCGACTTTGGGAGCCTGCGGGGTGATGGCATCTTATATGTATTATTGTCATGAAGTCGCAAAGCTGCCGGAAAACAAGTTGATTGACGCGTTAGCAATCGGCGGCTTGTTTGGCAATCTGATCAAGACCAACGCAACTATTTCCGGAGCAGTGGGCGGCTGTCAGGCGGAAGTTGGTGCGGCTGTTTCCATGACGGCAGCCAGCTGTGCTTATCTGATGGATATGACTGCCAGCCAGATAGAATATGCGGCTGAAATTGCCATGGAACATAATCTTGGGCTTACTTGTGATCCGGTTATGGGCTATGTCATGATTCCATGCATTGAGCGCAATGCCATGGGCATATTAAGAGCAGTGGAAAGCGCTGAATTAAGCAAGTATATGTCTCATATCAGAAAGCATCTGATTTCTTTTGATATGGTCATCAGGACCATGAATGAAACCGGCAGACAGATCCCGCGTTCTTTACGTGAGACCAGTGAAGGCGGACTTGCCAAGGAGTATTTTGATTGTGACTGAGCGTCTGGTACATCCTTTTGATCCGGTTTATGATGCTTCCAGCAGAGTTCTGATTCTGGGTTCTTTTCCTTCCGTCATATCGCGGCAGCAGAGTTTCTACTATGCCAATAAGAATAACCGCTTCTGGCCAGTGCTTTCATCTTTGTTTGAAGAAGAAATCCCGGCAGCCAATGAAGATAGAAAAAGATTCTGCCTGGCCCATCACATTGCCTTGTGGGATGTCATCCATGCCTGCTCGATCAAAGGATCTTCAGATGCTTCCATTACCGATGCAGAAGCCAATGATATAGCTTCTCTTCTGAAAAAGACAAAGATTTCCATCATCTTTACGACCGGGAAGAAAGCTTCTGATCTGTATGATCAATATATCAATGTTCCTCTTCCAAAGATTGCATTGCCTTCAACCAGCAGTGCCAATGCCCGTATGCGTCTGCCTGATCTGAAAGAAGCATACAGCATTATCAAGGAGTATGTATGAATACAAAGAAAGTTGAATTACTGGCACCGGCAGGCAATATGGATGCCTTGAAAGCTGCTGCAGCCGGCGGTGCGGATGCGATTTATCTGGGTCTCAGGAGTTTCTCGGCCCGTGCCTTTGCAGGAAATTTTTCACATGAAGAATTCCAGGAAGCCATCCGCTATTGTCATATCCGCAACATCAGGATCTATGTCACGATCAATACGATGTTGTTTGAAACCGAAATTGAGAATGCAAAGAAGGAAGTTGATTTCTTATATAACAATGACTGCGACGGCATTCTGGTGCAGGATCTGGGTTTGTTTCATTATATCCGTACCTGCTATCCTGATTTTGATGTTCATTGCAGCACCCAGATGCATATTCATAATCTGGCTGGCGTTGATTATATGCGGGATCATGGCGCAAAGAGAGTTGTCTTAGCCAGAGAAACCCCGATTGAAATTATCCGCGAAGCATGTAAGAGAAATATAGAAATTGAAGTATTTGTCTACGGGGCCATCTGCATCTCCTATTCCGGTCAGTGTCTGATGTCAGCAGCGACCAAGAACAGAAGTGCCAACCGGGGCATGTGTGCGCAATGCTGCAGATTAAAATATGTGAATGAAGATGGTTCACATTTCAAGGAAGGGGATTATATCCTTTCACCGAAAGATCTGAATCTGATTGATGAAATTCCGGCTTTGCTGGATGCCGGTGTTTCTTCGTTGAAAATTGAAGGCAGAATGAAGCGGCCTGAGTATGTATGGCTTGTAACAAGCGTCTTCCGGGCTGCTGTTGATGCTTATTATGCAGGCAAGAAGTTTGTTCTTTCTGAAGAAAAGAAACGCGATCTGCTGCTGATGTTCAACCGCGGTTTCTCACATGGCCATCCTTTCCATGATGATGTCACGGCAAGAATGAGCCAGCACAGACCTAATCACCAGGGTGTCAGGATCGGTACTGTTCTTCAATACCGTAACGGCCGGGTTCAGGTAAAGCTGGAAGCACCGCTTTACCAGCATGATGGTCTCCGTATTCTGAATCAGCCGTCTGATACAGGTCTGACTGCAGTCAGAATTTACGATAACAGGGATAATCTTGTTTCAAGTGCCAGGGCAGGGGATGTCGTCTGGCTGGATTGTCATTCCAAGCCGGTACCGAAAAAAGGACAGCCTTTGCAGAAGACCAGTGATACCAGATTGATTTCTGCGATTGATGAAGAAATTGAAAAAGGAAGAAAAGTCCTGCTGACAATGGAATATCATGCTGCAGCCGGTGCACCGCTTGCTGTAACCGTTACAGATGCAGAAGGGCGGCAGGTCACTGCTTTGTCTAGCATGGAAGTACAGGTCGCAAAGAATGCACCTTTATCCAAAGAAAAGATCGAAGCTTCTTTGAACAAGTGCGGGGATACTGCCTATGTGATTTCTGACATTCATGGAGAAAGCGGCAATATTTTTCTGCCGGTAAAGGAAATCAATGAAACCAGACGAAAAGCCCTGGAATTGATGGATGATGCCCGCGCAAAGCGGCATGAAAGAGCCGGTTTTGTTCCGTATCATTTTGAGCTGAAAGAGCAGGTAAGACCTGAAACAAGGCTCCTGATAGAAAGTGATGCTTCAATTCCCGGATATGCAGTATTTACCAAAGGCTATGGTCCGGAACATGTCCGGCCGATTGTCGATGAAAACTACAGCCAGGTGATTCAGGGAGAAAAGGAAATTCTTTCTTCGTATTGTGATCTTGCCGGGCAGCACGATCAGTGCGTCATTGGTATGAGCTTCAACATTGCCAATTCCTATGCAATGGCATATGTTCTTTCTCATCCAGGCATCATTGGCGTCATTGTTTCAAGTGAAATGAACAATGCCCAGATCAGACAAAGCATGGATGCTTTCAAGGAAAGATACGGTTTTGAGCCTTGTCTTTACAGACTGGTATACGGCAAAAGAGATGCCATGCTGATCAAGGATTCCTTCATGAAACGATACGATAAGCGGATAATGAAGGATATTCATGGCAATGTTTATCCAATTGACTATAATGGTAGTGTTACAAGAATTCTTGAGCCTGATCTTTATCGTTCAGATAACCCGTATTGTTATGGCTCTTATGTGATTCTGCATGGTGAAGAAGGCGTTGAGAGAATATTGGAGGAAGCGAATGAAGAACTTTTTGAAAGAATTTAAGGAATTTGCTTTAAAAGGCAACGTCATGGATATGGCAGTCGGCGTTATTATAGGTGCTGCTTTCAAGGGAATCGTTGATTCCTTTGTCAACGACATCATCAACCCGCTGATCGGCATCATGTTCAAGACAGATTTTTCCAACGTTGTCATTCCGTTAACAGGGGAAGCCACATTGAATATCGGTACCTTCATTTCTACGGTACTGAATTTCATCATCATGGCCTTCGTTCTGTTCTTAATGGTAAAGGCTGTAAACAAGGCTGAAAGCTTCGGCAAGAAGCCGGAAGAACCTGCTGCTCCAGCCAAGAGCGATGAATTGGTTGCGCTTGAAGAAATTCGTGATCTGTTAAAGGAAAAGAAGAACTAAACTCCTGGTAAACCAGCTTTCATTCTTTAAGAAAGCTGGTTTTTTTGATATAATTTATCAGTATTTCGAGGAATATGAATGTTCTTAAAACGAATTGAAATGCAGGGGTTCAAGTCCTTCGCAGACAAAACAATTATTTCCTTTGATCATCCGATTACCGGCATTGTCGGACCGAACGGATGCGGGAAATCCAATATATCAGATGCAGTCAGATGGGTGCTTGGCGAACAGAGTGCCAAGAGTATGCGCGGGCAGAGAATGGACGATGTCATCTTTGCCGGTTCTGCCGACAGACGCAAAGTCAATATGGCAGAAGTGACACTGGTTTTTGATAATACCAGTCATGTTCTGAATTCTGACCAGGAAGAAATCGAAGTAACCAGACGTCTTTATCGTGAGGGGGGAGATGCGGAATATCTGATCAACCGCCGCCAGGTGCGTCTGCGTGATGTCGTTGATCTTTTTCTGGATACGGGTCTTGGCAAAGATTCGCTGAGTATTATCTCCCAGGGCAATGTTGTTTCCTTTGCAGAAGCCAAGCCGCTGGAAAGAAGAGGCATCTTTGAGGAAGCAGCCGGGGTTGCCAAGTATAAAAAGAGAAAGATCGAGTCTTTGTCCAGGCTTGAAAGAACAAAGGAAAATCTGGATCGTTCCACGGATATTCTCAATGAGCTGGAAAAGCAGGTTTCCCCTTTGAAGAGACAGGCACATAAGGCTGAAATCTATCGGGAAAAGAAAAAGAGACTGGAAGAAATTGAAATTACAGTTCTGGTCCAGGATATTGAGTCCATTGATGCAGATATTGAATCTGCGAAAAAGACTCTTTTTGATATTGAAACAAAGACAACAATGTACAATACCAATATCCAGGTCCTTGATACAAAGATCACAGAAGAAAAGAAACAGGTTTCCCAGCTGGATCGTGAGATTAATGATCTGCAGGACAGACTGATGCGCAATTATGCAGATGTCCAGGCACTTGAACAGAGAAAAACCGAGCTGGATGAAAAGCGCAAGTATATTGTAGAAACCGGTTCAGATGAAGAAAGAATCAAAGAACTCAGCGAGCTTCTGGATGCCGCAAAGATCGAATATGAGGATCGTAAGAAGCGTCTTGATGATCTGCAGACCTCTCTGAATCTGTATACGGAAAAGCTGAATCTGGCTGCCCAGCACATTGTCGATGCCTCTTCTTCTTATGATCAGGCAGACAATCTGGTAAGAAGACTAGAAAATCGTAAAAATGTTATTGAGTCTTTGATGAAGAATCCATTTAATAACCAGCAGGGCGTCCGTTCCATTATGGATCATCAGCGGGATCTGCACGGGGTTCTTGGTGTAATCGGCCAGGTATTGACCGTTGAAAGCGGCTATGAAGAAGCTATATCCACTGCTTTGGGCGGAGCTATGAATAATATTGTCACCGTTGATGAACAGGCAGCCCGGGATGCTATCCGTTTTCTGAACAGAAACTTAGGCGGCAGAGCTACTTTCCTGCCGCTGAATGTGTGCCAGCCTCATTATATTTCCAAAGAAAATGAAATCATTGCCCAGAATACAAAAGGATATCTTGGCGTTGCCAGTTCTTTTGTGTCCAATGACCGCAGGTTTGATCCGGTTGTCATGTCATTGCTGAATAATGTCATGGTGGCGGAAAATATGGAAGCCGGCAACCAGCTTTCTGCTTTGACTAAGCGCATGTATAAGATTGTTACATTGGATGGTGAAGTGATTCATCGCGGCGGTTCCATGACCGGCGGCAAAACAAAGCACAATACCAATCTGGTGACAATGAAGAAAGAATACGATGAAATTCTCGGCCAGCTGGATTCTGCAAAGGCTTCTCTTGAAATTGCTCAGAAGGCAAAAAACAAGGCTTATGCAGAAAAAGATGAAGCTTCCAGAGGCGCTCAGGATACAAGAGTCGCAAGAGCTTCCCTGGAGCCGGTTGTTGATGCCAAGAAAGCAAAGTATGACAAACTGAAAAATGATCTGGCTTTGCTGCACCCTGAGGGGAGCCGGGAAGAAGATGGAACCTCTTCCCAGGCACATAGTGATGATCTTGTCATCAGATTGAATACAGCCTATTCCCAGCGTGATGAAATCACCAATCAGATTAAAAACAAGCGGGAAGAAAGACAAAGCCTTTCGGCAGATGCTGACCGCAAAGATGCCCAGCTGCGTCAGGTCCGCAAGGATCTGAGAACTGCAGAAGCAAGTGCCCAGGCTATCCAGATTGACAAGACAAAGCTGGAAACAAAGATGGAAGCAGATTTATCCAGACTTGCGTCTGAGTATCAGCTGACCTTTGAATTTGCAAAAACCAAAGCAGCCAGTCAGCCGGTGGATAATGCCAAAGAAGAAGTTGCCCAGCTGCGGGCTGATATCGAACACTTAGGCAATATCAATATGAATGCACCGGAAGAATATTCCGCTGTCAATGAACGCTATGAAAAGCTGAAGAAGCAGATTGAAGAACTGACTTTGAGCAGAGACAAGATCTTAGCTGCCATCGATGAGATGGATACGATCATGAAGAAGCAGTTCAAGGAAATGTTTGATAAGATCAATCATGAATTTGATGAAATCTTCCGTTCTTTATATGGCGGCGGCAAGGCTCGCCTTATTCTGCAGGATCCTTCTGACCTGTTGAACACAGGTATTGATATCGATGCCCAGCCTCCGGGGAAAGCAGTGCAGAACAACATGTTGTTTTCCGGCGGTGAGAAATCATTGATTGCCTTGTGTGTATTGTTTGCTATTCTGAAAGTCAAGCCGGTTCCGTTAGTCATTCTTGATGAAGTGGAAGCTGCTCTGGATCCGGGCAATGTTGAGCGTTTTGCGGAGTATCTGCACCGCTATACAGACAGAACCCAGTTCCTTGTCGTTACCCATCGTCAGGGAACCATGGAAAAGGCAGATGTCTTATATGGCGTTACTATGCAGCATCAGGGTGTTTCCCAGATGCTCAAGGTTGAATTGAGCGATGCTGTGCAGATGGCTGAGAAAACAGGAGCGGAGGTAAGCGCATGAGTTTTCTTGATAAATTGAAAGAAGCTTTTTCCGGTAAAAAAGACAAGGCCCAGTATCTGTCCGGTTTTGCAAAAAGCAGACAGCAGTTCGGCCAACGTCTGAGTACATTAGAAAAAGATTTTGACGGTATTTCCGATCATTTTCTGGAAGAGCTGACAATAATTCTTCTGGAAAGCGATGTCGGTATTGAAACTGCTGATCTGATCTGTGACAAGCTGAAAGAAAGAGGAAAGGACTATCCGACGATTTCTTTCAAGTGGGCCATGAACCTGCTGATCGAAATCATGAAGGAAATCTATGAAGAATATCCGGATGCGCCGATTGTCTTCAATGAAAACGGACCTACTGTCATCTTCTTAGAAGGTGTGAATGGTTCCGGCAAGACAACGACTGCCGCAAAGCTTGCAAGTATGTACCAGCAGGAAGGGAAGAGCGTTGCTTTTACAGCAGCAGACACCTTCAGAGCTGGTGCGATTGAGCAGCTGGCTGAATGGGGCGAGAGACTGCAGATTCCTACTGTCAAAGGCAGAGAAAACGGTGACCCGAGTGCAGCAATTGTAGACGGGTGCCGGTATGCAAAAGAGCATCAGACTGATATATTAATTTGTGATACTGCAGGCAGACTGCAGAACAAGACAAATCTGATGAATGAGCTGGCAAAGATGAACAGAGTCACAGCCAGAGAAATTGAAAATGCACCGCATAACACATGGCTTGTACTGGATGCTACAACGGGACAGAACGGTCTTTCCCAGGCACAGGTATTCAATGAAAGCACAACCCTGACAGGAATTATTCTGACCAAGATGGACGGCACCGCCAAAGGCGGCATTGTCCTTGCCATCAAGCACAAGCTGCATTTGCCGGTTTATTACATAGGTCTTGGCGAGCAGCCGGGCGATCTGCGTCCGTTTGATCTCGATTCCTATCTGTATAGTATTTCCGAAGGATTGAACAAAGATGGAGAATAAAATCTATCTCAACAATCTGCTGGATTTCTACGGGTGTCTGCTGACTGATAAACAGCAGCGGATCAGCTCGTATTATTATCGTGATGATCTTTCCCTGCAGGAAATTGCCGAGCTTGAAGGAATCTCGCGGGCGGCCGTATATGATACGGTAAAGCGGATCCGCAGCGAACTCGAAGAGTACGAAGGAAAGCTTCATTTATATGTTTCCTGGCAGAAACGCCTCGGTCTTTACGAAAAAATCCGTAAGCTCTCTGACGCGGAAGTTGGAAAACTGATTGATCAATGCATCGACAGCGAAATCGATTAGGAGGAAAAAATGAGTAAGGTTATCGCAGTTAATTCAGGTTCATCTTCTTTGAAGTTCCAGTTGTTTGACATGCCGTCTGAGAAGGTTCTCACCAGCGGTCAGGCAGAAAGAATCGGACAGGACATGGGTCAGTTCACCATCAAGGTAAATGGTGAAAAGAAGGTCCAGAAGCTCCCGATTCCTAACCACAAGGTTGCAGTAGAACTGCTTCTGAAGGCACTGGTAGACGAAAAGATTGTTGCATCTCTCGATGAAATCAAGGGTGCAGGTCATCGTATTGTCCAGGGCGGTCCATATTTTGATCAGTCTGTTGTCGTCGATGACGATGTTGTTGCCAAGGTAGATGAGCTCGGCGAACTGGCTCCTCTGCACAATCCGGCTCACTTAGTCTGCTACAAGGCATTCAAGGAAGCTCTTCCGAATATCGGCCATGTATTCGTCTTCGATACAGCTTTCCATCAGACAATGGGTCCGGAATCCTATCTGTTCCCGGTTCCATATGACTGGTACACACAGTACAAGATCAGAAGATACGGCGCTCACGGTACATCCCACTGGTATGTCAACAGACGGGCTGCTGAACTGATGGGCAAGCCGGTTGAAGATCTGAATATGATCACATGCCACCTTGGAAACGGTGCTTCCATTACAGCCATCAAGGGCGGCAAGGTTATCAACACATCCATGGGGCTGACACCTCTGGGCGGCATCATGATGGGCACAAGATGCGGTGATATCGATCCTACAGTTGTCTTCTACATGATGGACAAGCTGAATCTTTCACCAAAGGAAATGGATACAATTCTGAACAAGCGTTCCGGCATGCTGGGCGTTTCCGGTATCTCTTCCGATGCCCGTGATATCCAGGCTGCCGTTGAAAAGGGCGATGAAAGAGCCATCCTTACAACAAAGCTTTATACAAACCGTGTCATCAATGTTGTCGGCGGCTATGCAATGCAGCTGGGTCATGTTGACGCTATGGTCTTCACAGCAGGTCTTGGTGAAAACGATGCACATACAAGAGAAAGAGTTCTGAAACACCTGGAAGAAGGCATGGGTCTTTCCATCGACTATGAAAAGAACGCTGCTACACATGGCGTAGAAGCATTGATCTCCAAGCCGGATTCCAAGGTTGCTGTCTATGTCATCCCGACAAACGAAGAGCTCGTGATCGCTCGTGATACAGTCAGACTCCTTGGTCTGTAATATGGACTTTGAGACATTGACTTCTGCCATTGAACAGGCAGATATCATTACTTTATATCGGCATGAACACCCGGATTGTGATGCATTGGGCTCACAATTCGGCCTGTTTACCTGGCTGAAGGACAATTATCCTGACAAGAAAATCTATGCACTAGGTGCGGAGACCACAAAACAGTATCCTTTCCCGAAAAGCGATATTGTGGATGATGAAACAATAAAAAAGTCCCTTGCCATTGTACTGGATACTGCCAATCAGGACAGAGTGGATGACAAGCGCTTTGCAAGTGCAAGGCAGATTATCAAGATTGATCATCACCCGGATCGGGAACCATTCGGCGATCCCAGATTTGTCAATACAAAAGCAGCTGCTACCTGTCAGATTCTTGCCGGTTATTTCCAGCAGGCAGGAAAACTTGTTACAAAGGAAACTGCAACATTTCTTTATTGCGGCTTATTGACAGATACGCTGAACTATTCTACGTCCAATACAACTGCAGAAAGCCTCAAAGCAGGGGCCTATCTGGCTGGATTCGGACTTGACTTGGCACAGATCAACCGGGATCTCTTTGACCGCACAAAAGAAGAATTTGCTTTCTCTTCTTTTACAAGATCAAAGATCCAGGTTCTTGACAATAAGGTTGCTTATGTAATCTTCTCCCACCAGGACCAGCAGAAATACCACATGACTGCTTCCCAGTGCCGTGAGTACGTTACGGAAATGGGACATGTAAAGGATTTCCAGGCCTGGGCTGTCTTTACTGAGAAAGAATCAGAAGGCCGGCAGCTTTATGACGGCAGTCTGAGAGCCAAGACAATGATTGTCAATGATCTGGCTGAAAAGTACCACGGAGGCGGCCATCCGCAAGCCAGCGGCGTGAAGAATCTGACTGGTTCAGATGTACAGGAATTGTTAAAAAGCCTTATTTCAAGGGCAGAATAAAGTAATTGTCAAGTATTGATAAGCAACTTTTCGTGTAGTAGTATAAATTGGTAAGCCAAGTGCTTATTGTGAATAAAATGGAGGAATAAAAATGGATTTAACAAATAAGAAAACTTTGAGTGAAGTTGTAGCTGACAAGCACAACCTGACAAAGAAGGAAGCCGCTGAAATCGTTGACCTCGTCTTCGATACAATCGCAGATACACTGAAGGACGGCGGCAGAGTTGATATTACAGGTTTCGGCAAGTTCGAAGTCAAGACAAGAGCTGCTCGTACAGGTATCAACCCTCAGACTAAGGAATCTATTGAAATCCCTGAAACAAAGGTTCCAGGCTTCAAGGCTTCCAAGGTTCTCAAGGATCTCGTTAAGTAAGAATCCAGTGATAAGCAGGCATAGCAATGTGTCTGCTTTTTTTGTTGGAAAAGTGAGACAAAAGAAAAAAGGGCAGATTGCCCTTATTGCTCATCAAATAATGATAAGTTTTCACTCTTTGGTTCCTGCGGCTTGTCGAACTTGAGATCGTTCTTATAAACCTTCTTGAAACGGAAATAGGTCGCACGGGAAATATCCAGCTCTTCCATAATGGCTTCCATGGACTTGTTCTGATCCATCAGAATACTGAATTTCATGTATCTTTCGGACCATTTCTTGTCGAACTTTTTGCGGCCGGCATTGCGCGCATTGTGCTTGGTAAGGTCCTGGAGCTGTTCCGCAAACTTGATGCAGGTCTTCTTGTATTTGTCTCTTTCTCTTTTCAGGACTCTGATCTCTGCGTCGTGTTTTGCCTGAAGTTCTTCGTACTTCTGCTTGTAAAGATTTCTCTGGCTGATCAATGATGTAATTTCAGCCTGCAATGACTTGATTTCATCCATACATTAATCATACAACTTTTTCACAAGGTATCAATTATTAATTTTAAATATATCAGAATTCATACTTTCATATTATATATACAATAATTTACAAAGATTGATCAAATGGCACAAATGATCACAAATATATTCATATCAGATCAATGTCCGCTATAATACAGACAGAAGGTGACTTGTATGATTACAAATGGGTTTATGGTACCGCATCCCCCGATTGCTGTTCCTGAAGTAGGCAAAGGAGAAGAACACAAGTGTCAGCCAACGGTTGACAGTTATTTGAAATTAGCTGACAGAATCGCTGAAATCAGACCGGAATTAATTCTTTTATCGAGTCCGCATGCAGTTCTGTACAGAGACTGGTTCAATATCTCCGGCGGTAAGAAAGCCTATGGAGATCTCTCCAGATTCCGGGCAGATGTTTCGATGGAAGTGGAGTATGACGAAGAATTCGTAAAGACACTTGAAAAGACTGTTGGTGAATTCCCATGCGGCAGCCAGTATGACCGTGACAAATTCCTGGACCACGCAACCATTGTGCCGCTTTATTACATCAACCAGAGATATAAAGACTACAAACTTGTCCGTATATCCTTATCCGGTTTTTCATTACCTATGCATTATCAGCTGGGTATGTATCTGCAGAAAGTATGCAATATGCTGAACAGGAAAGCTGTCTATATAGCCAGCGGTGATCTTTCTCATTGCCAGCCTGGGTCCTCCTATGGAGAAAAGCCGGAAGGAACAGTTTATGATCAGAAAATCATGGAAACCATGTCCTCCGGCCGTTTCAATGAACTGCTTGACTATGATCCTCTCTTCCTTGAAAAAGCGATGGAATGCGGCCACAGGTCTTTCACCATTATGGCAGGTGCCTTTGACGGCAGAAAAGTAACTTGTGAAAAATGGTCTCATGAAGCACCATTTGGGGTAGGCTATGGCTTTGCAGAAGTAAAGGATGCCGGCAAGGATCCGGATCGTCACTTCCTGACTCAGTATGAGGAGAAAGAAAAGGAAAAGGTAAGAGAGGAAGAAGAAAAAGCAGACGATCTGGTAAAACTTGCCAGAAAAAGTGTAGAAGCATGGGTCACAAAGAAAGAAATGATTCAGCCGGATCAGGAAAGAAGTGAAAAGGCTGGTGTCTTTGTTTCATTGCATAAAGATCATATGCTGCGGGGCTGCATCGGGACAATCAATCCGTTACAGGATAATATCTCACTTGAAATTATTCATAATGCGATCTCTGCCTGTTCGAAAGATCCGCGTTTCCAGCCGGTTGAAAAAGAAGAGCTGCCGTATCTTTCCATCTCTGTTGATGTGCTGAAGAAACCAGAACGCATCCAGGATAAGAGGATGCTTGATGTAAAAAAGTATGGTGTTATCTGTTCAACTAAAGACGGCAGAAGAGGGCTGCTGTTACCGGACCTGGATGGTGTGGATACAATTGATCAGCAGATCGAAATTGCCTGTTCCAAAGGCGGTATTGATCCGGATAGTGATCAGGTCATTCTGGAAAGATTTGAGGTTGTCCGTCATGTCTGAGGTCATCTGTGATTTATGCATGCATCAATGTCATCTCAAAGAAGGGCAGACAGGTTTCTGCCGGGCAAGAAGAAATGTGAATGGCATCAATACCTGTGATAATTACGGAAGATTGACTTCGCTTGCTATGGATCCGATCGAAAAAAAGCCTTTTGCAAGATTTATGCCAGGTTCTCTGATTCTTTCTGCCGGTAGCTACGGGTGCAATCTTGCCTGTCCTTTTTGTCAGAATTCTATGATTTCCATGACGGATGAACATACGGTCAATTACCGGACTTTTACGGCTGAAGAATTGTGTGACATTGTAATTTCTCATCCGGAAAGCATCGGTCTTGCCTTTACTTACAACGAGCCTTTGATCAGCTGGGAATTTATCCGTGATTGTGCAAAGATCCTGAAACCGCAGAATAAAAAGATCGTGCTTGTCACTAACGGCTGTATCAATCATCGGGTCATGGCAGAACTGATTCCGTATGTAGATGCCATGAATATTGATCTCAAGGGTGACGCTGCTTTCTATCAGAAAGAACTGCAGGGAGATATTCAGTTTGTCAAAGATACGATTTCCTTTGTTTATGACAAGTGCCATCTGGAAGTAACGACGCTTGTTATCCCTGAAAAGAATGACAGTATTGCCTTCATGGACCAGGAAGCGAAGTGGCTGGCATCTTTGTCTGATAAAATTCCGCTGCATCTTTCCCGCTATTTCCCAAGGTATCACTACACGCAGCCAATGACCCCGGTAGAAACCCTGAAGACGTTGAAAGAAACTGCAGAAAAGCATCTGAAATATGTCTATATAGGAAATGTGTGGTGAAATATGAAAAAGAAGAGAATATTGTGCTATGGAGATTCCAATACCTGGGGCTATAACCCTGCTTCTTTAAGTGGTGAACCTTATAAAAAGCCATGGCCGGATTTACTGGACGGGTATGAAACCATCAACTGCGGTATGAACGGAAGAGAAATACCGGATACGATGATGAAAGATACTGTCCGTATGTTCCAGTCTTATGAACCGGTGGATTTGCTGATTGTGGTTCTTGGAACCAATGATCTTCTGATGCATGCAGATTTCAAAGCGGAAGATGTTACAAAGAAGATGAGTGCTTTTCTGACATATGTCAGAAATCAGATGCCTGAATTAAAGATTCTGCTTGTAGCCCCGCCGCTGATGCAGAAAGGGGAATGGGTGCAGGAAGAGCGGCTCATCAAAGAATCCCAAAGACTGCAGAACTTATACAGAAACCTTGCGGATAAGATAAAAGTATATTATGCCAACGCAGGCAGATGGAACATTCCTCTGATGTATGACGGCGTTCATATGACCGAACAAGGGCATCATGAATTTGCGGAACATCTGCAGAGCATTGTCCAGAAAATCTTATATTTATAACAAGGAGGCAATATGGCATTTACCTTTCAGAACAACCAGAGCGAAAAATTTCTTCATGATTCGTATCTTCTGAAAAAAGCTGATCAGTATAAACCTGCGCTGCACTATGCAGTGGTGAATCCAACCGGAATTGTCAATCTGCAGGAAGATCATATGAAACTGATGGGATGGGGTACACAGAAAGTATCTCTTTCCATAAATGAACTTTCCAGACATCCGATGCAGAAGGGAGATCAGATCATTCTTGATTTCGGTACCCATATAGTCGGACATCTGCATCTTTCTCTTGATACGGTCGGCAGTCCGATGGATGCACCTCTTCATCTCAAGCTCCGCTTTGCGGAAGTACCGGCAGAACTTGTCTTTAAAACTGAGGATTACCACGGCTGGCTGTCATCTTCCTGGATTCAGGAAGATGTCATTCATCTGGATGAGCTTCCCGCTGAATTGAATCCGGATAGAAGATACAGCTTCCGTTATGTAGAAATTACAGTTCTGGATACTTCTCCTAAGTGGCAGCTGATCATAAGAAATGCATATGCAGTCAGTGAATCTTCCTGTAATCAGGCTGGTTTCAAACCGATGCATTTTGAAGATGAACAGCTGCAGAAAATTTATGATGTTTCTTTAAAGACTTTGTCTGAATGCATGCAGGATGTTTTTGAAGACGGTCCGAAAAGAGACAGGCGTCTCTGGCTGGGTGATCTGAGACTGCAGGCATTAACAGATTATGCCTCTTATGATCAGGTTGATCTTGTAAAGCGGTGTCTGTATTTATTTGCCGGCATGCGCAGCGAAGCAGGCAGAATTCCTGCCAATGTCTTTGTAAAGCCGAAGTATGTACCGGATGATACTTTCCTGTTTGACTACAGCATGTTCTTTATTTCCGTTCTGTATGATCTGGAAGCAGCGCATGAAGACGCAGTACTTCTGAAAGATCTTTATCCTGCCTGCAGAGAACAGGCAGAATATTCTTTCCGTTATGTAAATGAAGACGGCAGATTTACGATGGATGAAAAGTATCCGCTGTTTATCGACTGGTCAAACGAATATGACAAGACAACATGCGGGCAGGCAGTGATGATTTATGTACTGAAGCAGTTTGTAACTCTGGCGGAAAAGATGGAGGATCCTGAACTTCAGAAGTATCAGAACCGTCTGGATGCCATGATCAGGTATGCCAGGGATTCTCTTCTGGATGCAGAATCAGGCATGTTTGTATCCGGGGAAAAGAAAGAAATCAACCTGGCATCACAGGTATGGATGGTATTAGCAGGGATTCTGTCTCAGAAAGAAAATAAAACTCTGATGGAAAAAACGATAAAACGCTTTTTCCCGATCAGGGGTGTGGCAACACCATATATGTATCACCATGTTGCAGAAGCTCTCTTTCTTGCCGGATTGAAGGAAGAAGCAGTAGATCTGATCAGATCCTACTGGGGTAAAATGATTGATCTTGGTGCAGATACATACTATGAAGCATTTATGCCGGAAAAGCCGGATTTTTCTCCATATGGCTCACCAATTGTCAGCAGCTTCTGCCATGCCTGGGCATGTACGCCGGTTTATCTTCTGAAGAAGTATCTTTAATCATTCCCATTCAATTCTGGCAGCCCGTACGACTAAATATCTGCCGTATGGATAACCTGTTGCATGAAAACGGATTGTATCCCCATTTTGTTCAAAAGGCAGAGATTCCTGGTTATCAAGCCAGTAAATTTTCTTTGCCTTTTTTGATACGTTTGTTAAGATGCGCAGGTTGTCTTCCGCTGTGTCTTCTTCAACAACATGTTCGACCCCCTGCAGACCAACCTTGGAACAATACACATCACTGTATCTGCCTTTATCAAGAACATAGGTATTTTCATCTGTTCTGATCTGACTCAGCTTTCCGTCATAGAATGTATCCTGATAAAGCTGTGTCCAGATTCCCATTTCATGGAGAATTGCCTGGGCCATCAAAGGAACAGAACCATCCCCATCCGGTCCGATATTAAGAAGATAATTTGCATTATTGCGGCGGCACCTGTTCAATTCTTCAATAAAGAAGGAAACCGGGTGATAATCCAGATCTTGGCCAGCACTGCCCCAATGGTGATTCATAGTTTCGCACGCTTCCATAGCTAAGTGTCTGCCTTTATTTCTGGTACCATCATCCTGCAGATGTCCCTGTTCAAAAGTTACTGTATCAAGGTATTGATTGCCTCGTACACCACGCGCTTCGAGACCAGTATTGTTTGTAATAATCGCATCCGGCTGGTATTTACGGATCAGAGAATACAAGGCGTCTTCTTCCCAGTCTGCATTGTAATCTGACCAGTTGCCGTCAAACCAGAAACCGCCGATCTTTCCATAGTTTGTACACAATAAACGGATTGATTCCCGCAGATATTTCTGATAAGCAGGAAAGTCAGTTCTGAATTCCGGCTTCTGCCAGTCAAGAGTCGTGTGATAAAAGAAGGGGAGCAGATTGTGTCTGCGGCAGGCTGACACATAGTCTTTGATGATATCTTTTCCATAAGGCGTATGCATGACATCATAGTCATTTAATCCTTTTGTATCATATAAAGAGAAACCGTCATGGTGACGGGTAGTCAGAACAATGTAACGGCATCCTGCTTTTTCCGCCATGGTGCAGATCTGATCCCAGTCAAGATTTACCGGATTGAAGGAATGAAAAAGGGCATCATAAGTATCATGAACTGCCGGGTTGGAATGAAATGCCCATTCGCCTTGTGATGCTTGTGAATACAGTCCAAAGTGAATAAACAAGCCGAAGCGCAATGATTCAAATCGTGCAATTCTGTCCATGAGATGCCTCCATATTTTATTGAAATATCAATTCGGAATAAGATCAGACCTGATCGAATAACCAGGATTTGATGACTGCCGGAACTTCGCGCAGATATCCTTTCAGCGTACTTGAAATATCTGCATTTGGACATGCGATCACCTGTGCGTTCAGTCCAACGCGCTTAGCGAGCATTTTTATACGGAAGAGATGAAAGGAAGAAGAAACAATCACTACCTGTGCATCTTCCGGATAACCGTCCTCTGTCAGGACTTTTTTTGAATAGACAAGATTCTGGAACGTATTGGTGCTCTGATCTTCTACCAGAATCTGATTCTCTTCAACCCCGAGTTTCACAAGAACTTCTTTCATCGCCTGAGCTTCCGATACTTTTTCATTCTTTCCCTGTGCACCGCTGACCAGAATTACAGCATCCGGATATGTCTGATAACAGGCGCAGCCTTGTTCAATTCGGCTCTGCAGAACAGGGGAGGGACCATTTTTCCATACAGCGGCACCAGGAATCAGAATAACGTCTGGTTTTTCTGTGATTCTGCTATTGGAAGCAGAGATAATCATACATAAAATAACTGCATAAACTGCAATGATCAGAATCAGAATCCATTTTATGCAAAGGCGTACTATATTCATTGCTGTTCCTTTCAATAAAATATGATTTACCAATCATCATCCAGAATATCCAGAAGGACTGCTTCATCTACCCAGGAAGGATCATACTTTGATTTCTTCATGCGGGCACCGCAATGCGGACACTTTGCACGCGGCTTGTCATACGTATGATGACAGACAGAACACTCAAACTCATCAGATCGAAGAAGATGGGTATGCTGAATCCAGTAACCGGTTTTTTCGTTATGAAAAAAGATTCCCATATGATCAGCTCCTATTCAGATCATTTGTCTTTCAATAAAGAAGATAGATCAGAGAGATTAATATCAGATAAACTTTCTGCACCTTTGGCAGCTTTGGCTGCCGCTGCAGAAATGATTTCTTTTATAAGCGGATTGCATTTACGATAATTGCGGATGAGTTCTTTTTCAGCAGCACTGGTGCGGAAAGCTGAAGTTGTTTTCTTCGAAGTTGTCTTTTTCTTCGTTGTTGTTTTTCTCTTCACTGAAGTTTTCTTTTTTGCTGTTTTACTTATTGCTTTTCTGGTTTCTGCCATATTCTGATACCTGATTTCCTATATTTCAGTATAGCAGGATTCATATTATCAGGGAAAAATACATAGATGATGTATAAAATGTAAATCATGGATTCCAAAACAGAAAAAATGTCAGATATTCCGATCAGAACAGGCGTAAGTACTTTATATTTATGCTAAACTAACAATAGATTCGGCTGTTATTACTCCTACTACGGATCCACTGACTTCATGCACCATATAAACTGAGAGGATGATAAAAATGAAAATCCTGATGATTGAAAATACGGAAGGATCAGGCAGTAAGCTGCAGGAACGCAGAAGGGTTTTTGAAAATGGCAGATATATCATAGACATCCTTTCTCTGAACGGCAGTAAACAATCGGAATTATTACAACATACAGACGAACTGATGAAAGATGCAGATGCTGTAGTTTTCGGGCATCCTTCCCAGATCAATGCAGAATTCCTGCATAATATTGCCAATGCAATGAAAGACGGTCTGCAGAAAGAAAATGACGCTCTTCGCAAGAATAATGCTTCTTTGCAATCAGATTTTGATCTGCTGCAGAAATCCAGGGATACACTGCAGACGGATTATGATGAACAAAGACGCAGCAACGATACGCTTCGTGCAAGCAATGCATCTCTGCTTGAAAGTAATGAAGGATTACAGAAGGACAATACTTCTTTAAAGGAAAATAATGATTCACTGCGGGCAGAAAATGATCTGCGTAAGCGCAATAACGATACATTGCGTGCAGATAATGCTTCTTTAAAAGAACACAATACAAGTCTGCAATCTGATAATGACGCGCTTAAAGTCAGCAACACCAATCTTCAGACCAGAAATGCAGAACTTGAAAAGAATAATACAGATCTTCAGGCAGAGAATGATCTGAGAAGACGTAATAATGATACATTAAGAGCCAGCAATGCAGGACTTCAGAAAGATAACGCATCTTTAAAAGAACACAATACAAGTCTTCAGTCTGACAATGATGCGCTCCGGCAGAGTAATGATGAATTGCAGAAATCGAAGAACTCTCTTCAGTCAGACTATGATGAGCAGGTGCGCAGTAATGATACTTTGCGTGCAAGCAATGCATCTCTGCTTGAAAGTAATCAGGGATTGCAGAAAGATAATGCTTCTCTGAAAGAAAATAATGATTTCCTGCAGACGTTCAATGACTCTCTGAAGGCAAGTAATTCCAGTCTTCAGAGCAGAAATGCAGAACTTGAAAAGAATAATAGTACACTGCAATCTGACTACGATGAGCAGAAGCGCAGCAATGTTACGCTTCGTGCAAGCAATGCATCCTTGATCGAAAGCAATGAAGGTCTGCAGAAAGATAATGCATCTCTGAAAGAACATAACGATTTCCTGCAGACTTACAATGATTCTCTGAAAGCCAATAACACAGGCCTTCAGGCAAGAAATGATGAGCTTGAAAAGAGCAACTCTGCACTGCAGTCTGATTATGATGAACAGAAGCGCAGCAATGATACGCTTCGTGCAAGCAATGCTTCCCTGATTGAAAGCAACGAAGGTCTGCAGAAAGACAATGCTTCCTTGAAGGAACACAACGATTTTCTGGAAGCAGATAACAATTTTCTGAAGTCAATGAATACCAATCTGCAGTCAAGAAACGATGAACTTGAAAAGCACAATACTTCTCTGCAGTCTGATTATGATGAGCAGGTACGCAGCAACGATACTTTACGTGCCAGCAATACTTTTCTGATTGAAGATAATGCATCCCTCAGAGAACATAATGATTCATTGCAATCTGATAATGATAATCTGAAATTGAGCAATACGAATCTGCGTACAAATAATGACAGCTTGAGAGCTGACAATGCTGTATTGACTGAGAATAATGCAGGTCTTGAAAAGGATAATGCATCTTTGAAGGAACACAACGATTCACTTCAGGCAGATAATGATTCTCTGAAAGCGAGCAATACAAATCTGCAGAATCGAAATGATGAATTGCAGAAATCCAGAGATTCTCTTCAGTCTGACTATGATGAGCAGAAGCGTAACAATGATTCCTTACGTGCCAGCAATGCATCTCTTATGCAATATAGCCAGGGGCTGCAGAAAGATAACGACAACCTTCTGAAAAATAATGATGTTCTGCGTCATGATTCCCGTGAAGATAATCTGACGCGTCTGATGAACAGAAGGGGATTTGATCAGGATGCTCAGGTTTTTCTGGATAACCATTCATCACTGATTCTGATTGACGTTGATATAAATGATTTCAAATTATTCAACGATATTTATGGTCATCACATCGGCGACCAGTTATTAATTGCACTTGCGGATGATTTTCGGCAATTCGTGCCGGCAGGGGATCTGCTTTGCCGCAGCGGCAGTGATGAATTTACATTAATAATTGCCAACCCGTCTAAGGTATGGATGAAGAAAGCGTATGATTTCTTCAATGGTGTGCATTCTTTTAATTTTGAAAATGTACTATATACTTATACGCTTTCCGCAGGATTTTCATCTTATCCGGATCAGACAAAGGATCTTTCAGCTCTTACCAGGATGGCAGATACAGCCTTGTATCATGCAAAGATGATTGCCAAGGAAAAGTTCTGGAAATATGCTCCGGATATGGATTATGATTTCCGTTATTCTCTTGGTTTCAACGCCAAGAATCTTTCTGAATCCTCACCAGCTGCAATGCTTATATACAAAGCAGATGCTCAGAGGAAGATTCTTTTCCTGAATCAGCTGTGTGCAGAATTGTTCGGTTATGATTCCATCAATGACATGCTTCAGACTTCTGCAAGTTTTACTGCATTTGTGGATGCTGCAAGCTGTAACACAATAGATTCTTATTTGCAGGATGACAGTTCTTTCCAGTATCCAGAGCTTCACATTCAATGCAAAGACGGATCTTCCAAAGAGGTATTCTGCACCGGCAGATTAAGTGAAAATGAGCACTTTGGGAGTATCTGTTTCTGCTTCCTGCTTCAGATGTAAAGACTGATTGAAGATTGGAATTTATCACAAGATTCTGAATATCAAAGACACCGGTTGTGAATCACAGATCAGTGATTGCAGCGGGTGTTTTTATCAGAGGAAATTGTTATAAAACAACGCTCTTTTCTAGCTAAGTGTTGGCGTTGTACCTTGGAACGTACAGCCCTTCTCTGACCTTCAGCTATACTCTCATATGTAAGCGAGGTAAG
>OMXQ01000006.1 GCA_900315065.1 uncultured Erysipelotrichaceae bacterium | reverse complement strand
GATAGATCTCCGCACGGCCTACGAGGAATACCACTATGGCATATTTGCGGAGACTAATTCAGATACCGGGACCAACACTTAGCTCGAACATAGCGTTTTCTTTCTATTTTGATCAGTGTTTTTTATGGCAGGCAATTTCAGCTAAGGCAAGGGCTCCTTCTTCACTGTCTGCTCCGCACAGGAAACCGGAAGGATGACAGAACTTGGCATCTTTCACACCAGAAGCTTTGGCAAATTCCTCTGCTCTCAGACCAAGCCAGCTTTCCGGCAGCGGATGCCGGTAGCTTGTCCGGTTATCCGGGTCATCCAGCGCACACTGGACGTTCCAGCCTCCCCGCAAAGCAGGCGAAACAACATACCAGATATCTGCCGCTTTCTGATTGAAACGGGACTGGGAAGTCACAACCCCCTGCCATGGTGCAAACTGATCAAGAATCATCAGATGATTGGCAGAATATTCAATGTTCTGCAGAATGTACTCTCTTCCGTCCAGGGCATCGATGATACTGTCAAAGCGGTTGTAGAGAATGTCTTTGGCAAAGGAAACTGCATCCATAAATGCTTCATAAGGATCTCTGTCGCTTTCCCAGGTCGGATTAAAATCTTTGATCAGAGCAGATACTGTATAGCCGATTTTGGAAGCGGAAATGATTTCCTTTCTTGTTTCCGTCTGCAGATTCGGCACCAGATTCAATGCATCTGCGACTGGATCAAAGCCGTTATCAGAAGCATCAATGCCCAGAATCAAAGTATTTTCAACTTTGGTATAGACGCTTTCAACGTATTGCTGAGGACAATCCTGGGCTTCAAGAATTTCCTTGTAGTATTTTCTCCAGACCAGACCGCAGGCAGCGTATGGAATATTCGTACCTGGATGACAGCCGTTGGCTTCCTTGCATTCCGGCGTATGGTGATCCAGTTCCCCGCCGCCGATATCAAAGACAATCCAGTTTTCCTTATCTTCCGGAATTTCTTCGTCGCCGCCTCTTTTCACATTGATGTTTTCACACATCATGGAAATCAGCGCTGTTGCAAAGACGTCATCGGCATGGAACAAGCCGTTATGTGTATAAATGTTGATCGTATCACGCATGTATATTTTCCTCTTTGTGCTTTCTATTATATCCCGGAAGCTGAAAAAAAAGAAAGACAGCGATTCTGCCGTCCTTCTGCGTATTTATGCCAGTTTTGCGCCGAGTTCCTCTGCCTTTGCAAGGGCATCAGCATCCGGTTCTCCGTTGACTGCCAGGCCGTCGTCAACCAGCTTGCCGCCGTCATTGGCAACTCTTTCCTGCCAATCCTTCATCCACTGGCCGCCGCCCCAGCCATAAGAGCCGAACAAAGCGATCTTCTTACCGGAGAGCATGCCTTCTGCACTTTCAAACATAGGTTCAAAGATGCTTTCTTCCAGCTGCTCTACGCCCATTGCCGGGCAGCCAAACCCAAGTGCATCATAAGATGCTGTGGTTGATGGATCGAATACTTCTGCTTCGATCAGATCAACCTGGGCACCTGCCTTTTCAGCGCCTTCCTTGACAGCTTCTGCAAGCTTTCCGGTATTGCCGGAAGAAGTCCAATATACAATTCCTACTTTTGCCATATGTATGTTTCTCCTTCTGTTCAGTTATTCTGAACATATTTCAAAAGGACACTGATATTGCATCTTTCAGGATTTTTCGAAGCAGTCAGGAATGTTACATTGCCATCATTGAGCTTTTCTCTGACAAGCGAAACAAAGGCAGCCATATTTTCATTGGCATCCATTTCCGAGGCATAGTCTTTTTCAAATGCCTCATAGTCATCATCCGCATGAAACTTCTTTCTTAAGTCATTGGACGGGGAAATGTCTTTTGCCCAATCATCGATATGGGCGTCTGCCTTTTTGATGCCTCGCGGCCATAAACGGTCAGCCAGAATTCGGTAGCCGTCTTCTGCTTCTGCTGCTTCATAGATTCTTTTCAATCTGATCTCATTCATATCATGTGCTCCTTTTGTTTACATACATACTATATGTTGTTATTTATCTGATTTCTGTAACAAATGATACAGAGTAAAAACTTTTCAAAAGAAAATCTTTGTACAGAACATACAAAGATCATAACTCGCTGATTTCTTCAAGATGAGGAAGATCGGTAATATAGATTTTTCTGCCGTCCAGCCGGATCAGGCCGTCTGCCTGCATGTTTGATAATTCTCTTGACACCGAAGGTCTGGCCGCATTGACATAACCAGCCATTTCTTCCCGGTTCATGGAAAGAGGCGAAATTCTGCCGCCTTTTGTCTCTAAGAGAATTGCTTTGGCAAGTCTTGTCCGCAAAGAAGCACCCGATAATACCTGCACTCTTCTTTGCAGGAACAGTGCTTTTTCTGCAACTGTCTGCATGAGATTATCCGTCAGCCTCCGATGGAAAAGACAAGCCTTGCCGCACTGGTGGGTCAGAAAGAGTTTCGGAATCTTCAATACCCGTACATTGCCGTCGGCTCTGGCAAAGAAGTCATATTCCTTCTGGCCGGTAAAGAGAAGAATTTCACCAAAGATATCTCCCGGCTGATCAAAGCGGGTCATATAGCCTTGTCTTCCGTCAGCGTAGTATTTGCCAACATTCACTGCGCCTTCTAGAAGAACATGCAGAAACAAAGGTTCTTCGCCCTGGTCAAATAGCAGCTGGCCGGGTTGATAAGCCGCCTGTCCCGCTCCGGAACAGGTGATCAGTTCTTTGATGTCTTCGTCTGAAATGCCTTCAAACAAAATGCATTTCCGTAAAGCCGGATCCAGATCAGTCATGATACAGAACAATCTTTCCGCTTTCTCTTGTCTTCTTCAGATCGATGACCCGCTGGTTTTCGGAACCTCTGAAATAAAGAGAAATGTTCTTCTTATCAATCATGAAAGGACCATCTACCAGAACATCCACATAGGACAGCATTTCATCCGTCACGTCTGTATACTTGCGCTGGCCCGGAAGCAGATCTCTGTCATAGACAAAGCCGGTATAGGACCAGATGTTCTTTTCAGGATATTCTTTCTTTACCCGTCTTAATAACTTCACCAGTTCCAGCTGGTTTTCCGGTTCCCACGGCTCTCCGCCGAGCAGAGTTAAGCCTTCAATGAATTCCGGCTTCATGGCTTCGATGATTTCATCTTCGGTATCCTTTGTATATGGTTTCCCGAAATGGAAGTCCCATGTTTCCTGCTGAAAGCATCCTTTGCAATGATTGGTGCAGCCGGAGACGAAGAGAGAAACTCTGACCCCCTCCCCGTCAGCAATATCGTATTTCTTAATATTTCCGTAATACATGGTGTTTTCTCCTGTTGTGCTTTGTCGAGAAAACCCAGAGAGCAGGCCTTTTACCTTCTCCCTGGGTTCTTTGTTACACTGATTCTTATAAGTGAAGAACTCTTTCCTTGATTTCCTGGGTACGGCCCTGGTTCCAGAACTGGGTGCCGATGTAGCCGCAGGTACGTCTTGCGACATTCATCGTATTCTGGTCAGTGTTGCCGCAGTTCGGACATCTCCAGATCAGTTTCTTGTTTTCATCTTCAACGATCTGGATTTCACCGGAATAACCACACTTCTGACAATAGTCAGACTTGGTATTCAATTCGGCATACATGATTGTATTGTAAATATGCTTCATCAGGGCAAGAACTGCCTGGATGTTATTCTGCATATTCGGAACTTCTACATAGGAGATTGCTCCGCCTGGAGACAGACGCTGGAATCTGGATTCGAAGGTCAGCTTGTCGAAGGCATTGATTTCTTCGGTGACATGGATGTGATAAGAGTTTGTAATGTAGTTCTTATCTGTTACACCAGGAATGATGCCGAATCTTTCCTGCAGGCACTTTGCGAACTTGTAGGTTGTGGATTCCATTGGTGTACCGTAAACGGAGAAGTCAATGTTGGTTGCCTTCTTCCATTCAGCGCACTTGTCATTCATGTGCTGCATGACTTCAAGACCGAACTTTTCACCTTCCGGTGTTGTATGGGACTTGCCTGTCATGTATCTGACGCACTCACACAAGCCGCCGTAACCGAGAGAAATTGTAGAATATCCATCGTACAGAAGCTTGTCAATGGTCTCACCTTTCTTGAGTCTTGCCAAAGCGCCGTTCTGCCACAGGATCGGGGCAACATCACTAGGCGTGCCCTTGAGTCTGTTGTGACGGATCATCAGTGCTTCGTAGCAGAGCTGGAGTCTGTCATCAAAGATCTTCCAGAATGCGTCCATATTCTTCTTGGAAGAACATGCAACGTCAACCAGGTTGATGGTAACAACACCCTGATTGAAACGGCCGTAGTACTTATGAACGCCTTCCTTGTAGTTTTCAGCGTTGCCGAGATTGCCCTTGCCGGCATCGGTAAAACGATCCGGTGTCAGGAAGGAACGGCAGCCCATGCAAGGATAAACATCGCCCTTGAGCTTCTTCATGATCTTGGCAGAGATATAGTCAGGAACCATTCTCTTGGCTGTGCACTCTGCAGCAAGCTTTGTCAGATAATAATACTTGGAATCTTCATGAATGTTGTCTTCATCCAGAGCATAGATCAGCTTCGGGAAAGCAGGGGTGATATAGACGCCCTTTTCATTCTTGACACCCAGCATTCTCTGCTTGAGCATTTCTTCAATGATCAGAGCGAGATCATCTCTGACTTTGCCTTCCGGTACTTCATCCAGATACATGAAGATCGTAACAAACGGAGCCTGGCCGTTGGTTGTCATCAGCGTGATGATCTGATACTGAATGGTCTGAACGCCGTCTCTGATTTCCTTGCGGACTCTTGTTTCAGCGATGGAATTGATCTTGTCTTCTGCTACTTCTACACCAGCTGCTTCCATTTCAGCTCTGACAGCTTCTCTGTACTTCTGACGGGAGATATCAACGAATGGAGCCAGATGAGCCAGAGTAATTGTCTGGCCGCCGTACTGGTTGGATGCAACCTGGGCAATGATCTGGGTTGCAATGTTGCAGGCAGTCGCAAAGGAATGCGGCTTGTCAATTTCCGTACCGGAAATAACAGTACCGTTCTGCAGCATGTCTTCCAGATTGATCAGGCAGCAATTGTGCATCGGCTGTGCGAAATAATCGGAATCATGGAAATGGATAATACCCTTTTCATGTGCTTCCCAGATTTCCTTAGGAAGCAGGAATCTCTTGGTGATGTCCTTGGAAACTTCACCAGCCATATAGTCACGCTGAGTAGAGTTGACAGTCGGATTCTTATTAGAATTTTCCTGCTTGGCTTCTTCGTTATTACGCTCCAGCAGAGAAAGAATCTTCTTATCGGTTGTATTGGCACGTCTGACCAGAGCTCTTTCATAACGATAAGTAATATAGTTATGGGCAACGGTAAATGCCTTTTCTCCCATCAGTTCGTTTTCAACAAGATCCTGAATTTCTTCAACCGCAATGGAACGATTGACAGACCTGCACTGATCTACAACCCGGCCGGCGATCTCATCCACTTTCTCATCGCTGATGCGCTTGGATGCTTCCGTTGCATCATTTGCCTTATGGATTGCTGCTGAGATCTTTTCAGCATCAAATACGACTTCTTCGCCGCTTCTCTTGATTACATTCATAGTCAACTCTCCTCAAAATAGTCTGATATATAGAAATAGTTGGATATCCAACTATTTGTCTGAACACTTAGACTATAAGATAGATTATTTTAAAAGACAAGCAGGATACACCATGAAAATCATGTAAATTTTTTCCGAATGTAAGAAAGCTGAAAACTATCATTCTTTTGATAATTGTGAATTTCCTGTCATATTTTCATATACTTCGCACATTATGAAAGGAACACTAGAAAGTGTCCTTCATACTGTTCATATAGGTTGTCCAGAAACTGTCCGGGGCATATTTCTGCCACAATTTCCAGCCTTCTTCATCGAACATGGTTTTCAGCTTATCTGTATCATTACAGAAATACAGAATATTGGCATCCGCCGCAAAGGAAACCATCTTTTCCTTATCTGCTTCCGGTATTTTCTTATCTGCCAGCTGCTGGTTCAGCTGATCCTGCAAAGTTGAATGGAAGCGTTCATACGCTTCTTTCTGCAGAATACCAAGCGACTGGGCATGGAAAGTATAATTCCTGTCAGAATCAAACTGAACGACACCGTAATTCAGGGGATACAAAGAAATTGACTCCATGCAGATGTCTTCCAGTCCGTTATTAACTGATCTATGCATCAGGTGGGAATGACCGGAAAGATTCAGGGAAACATCATATTTTTCAAGCATGGCAGCTGTTTCTTCTGCATTGGAAAGAATAAAGCCTTCATACAGAAGATCACTCTGCTTCAATACATTCTGATGGGTAACGGTAATGACCTTCTTCTTTTCTTTCTTTGCCTTTGCCAATTGCTTATCTGCCCAGGCAAGCGTTTCTTTTCTTAATCCGCCTGCATCTTCTTCAGTATTGGCATCCAGACACATGACACACATATCACTGCTCAGCTGATACAGATAAGAAAACGAAGAAGTATCTCTGGAAACTGCCTTGTCATAGCCGAACTGTCCCATGATCTCACGGAATTCTTTTTCAGAAATCGCATCGACATGATGAACTGAATCGCCGTCATATTGATAAGCAAACGGGTAGTCAATATCATGATTGCCGGGAATAACCAGAACAGGAATATTTTCAGCCTGTACTTTTTCCAGCTTGTCTGCAACTTCCTGCAGGCTTTTCTTTTCCCCGTTGAAAGTAATATCGCCGCTCAGAATCAAGGCATCCGGTTTCTTTTCAAGCGTTTCTTTGATCAAAGTATCCAGTATTTCTTCCGAATATTCCGTCAGCTTGCCGTCTCCTGCCCGCATGGTTTCCTGAAACTGTTTTCCATTATCGTTCAAAGAGGGGGAAAGATAGTGCAGGTCTGTTGCCTGGAAAATTGTGATTTCTTCTTTTTCATTCTTCAGGTCTTTGTTCATGGCCGGTGTGCATCCTCCTGCAAGCATACTGAATAGCAATGATCCGATAATAATTTTATTTCTCATCCTGATAGAAAGTCTTTACCTTTTTCAAAGCTTCATAAGCAGCTTTTCTGCCTTCATCATATACTCTCTGCTTTTCATCCGGATCATGGCAGACAGAACCGATGTTCAATGGTGCTTCCGGTCTGATCACAAAGATTTCCCCTTTTTCTTCTTTATCTTTAATCAATGCAAGTGTTTCATTATACTTCTGATACCGATGCTCAAGTGCTTCATATAAAGCAGGTGATTTCTTTTCAAGACTTGTCTTTAACAAAAACTGCATCTTTTTGTCAAACGGTTTCTTTTCATAATCCTTCGGCTGGGTCAGAATCAATACATTGCGATCATACCCGATATTTTCAAAGAAAGTCAGAGGGATGGAATCGGAAATCCCGCCGTCCAGCAGCTCAAAGCCGTCTACTTTGACAGGTCTGGAAACAAGCGGCATAGAAGCAGAACCGCGGATCCACTTCAGGTCTCTTTCACCGCCGTCGCTGCACTTATGATACAAAGCCTTGCCATTCTTTACATTGGTTGCGACACAATAGAATTCCATCGGATTCTTTGCAAAAGTATCTGCATCCCACACGTCAAGTTCATTCGGCAGGATTTCATAATCAAACTTTGCCCCGTACAGGTCACCCGTTAATACAAGGGAAAGCATGGAAGAAAAGCGCCAGTCTCTGGCATACTTCAGATTGTAACGAAGTGCACGCCCATGCTGGCGGGACTTGATGTTGCAGCCGAAAGAAGCACCGGCAGAAACACCAACTGCACCATCAGGAATTACCTGATTTTCCATAAATACATCCAGAACGCCGCAGGTGAACATTCCCCGCATGGCACCGCCTTCAAGAATCAGACCTTTTTTCATATTCACTACCTCAACATCAGTATTATACGACCATTTTCCATTTATCCTCTGCAATTACAACCATTGAAACAGGAAAATATCGTTTTACAATGAAAGAAGAGGTGGAATATGAATCTCAGACAATTATTGATCATCATTGCGTCTTCTGCACTGATTTCAGGCTGTGCAGCCCCGGATGCACCGCGTCTTTCCGATGCATCTGAAAAAAAATCAGAAACAGCAGAAAAAGAAAGCACAAGAGAAAAAGACAAGGAAGAAGAAACAGACACAGAAAATAAGGATCCGGTAATGGCAGTGCTCAATGCCGCAAATTCCTGGAATGAAGGCAGCAGTAAAGTTACCCAGTATTCCTTATCCCTGACTTCCAACATTGAAGAAGAAATTACCAGCTGGACTGTATCTCTTGAAAGCAAGGATACCTTTACTGTCAAAGACAGCTGGAATTGCAAAGCTGAAACAAAAGACAAGGAACTTGTCTTAACGCCGGCTGACTATAATGCAAAGATTGAAAGCGGGCAGACATGCGGTGATATCGGCATGATCATTGCCGGCAATCAGCCAATGACAATCAGGGACATTCAGATCCAATCTTCCGGCCAGACAATCAGGCAGGCAAAAAAGCCGCAGACAAACACAGAAGTCAGGCCTCAGAAACCGGCTGTTTCCAATCCGAAAGGAAAACTCCACGTGGATGGAACACACCTTGTCAACGCCGATAATGAAGTTGTGCAGCTCAAGGGTGTCAGTACACACGGTCTTGCCTGGTTCCCTCAGTTTGTCAATGAAGATGCGGTCCGTACTCTCCATGATGACTGGGGTGCAAATGTCATTCGTCTGGCTATGTATACTGCTGAAAACGGCGGTTATTGTACCGGCGGCGACCAGCAGCAGTTAAAGAATCTGATCGATACCGGTGTACAGGCGGCGACGAAGGAAGGCATGTATGTCATCATTGACTGGCACATTCTTTCAGATGGGAACCCGACCCAGCATCAGGATGAAGCCGTTTCCTTCTTTGATGAAATGTCGAAAAAATACAGTCAGTACGATAACGTACTTTATGAAATCTGCAATGAGCCGCAGAATTCTCCATGGGCATCTGTCATCAAGCCATATGCCGAAACGATCATCCCGGTAATTCGTAAAAATGATCCGGACAGCGTCATCATCGTCGGCACCAATACCTGGAGCCAGGATGTGGATGAAGTTGTATCTTCGCCATTGTCTTTCGATAATGTTCTCTATACCCTGCACTTCTATGCAGGTACGCATAAAGATAACATCCGCAACAAATTGACCACTGCTCTCAATGCAGGCATTCCGGTCTTTGTCAGTGAGTGCAGCATCTGTGACGCATCGGGAAACGGCGGCATAGATTATGACTCGGCTCAGACATGGCTGGATCTTCTCAATCAGAATCAGGTTTCCTTCATTGCCTGGTCCTTGTCCAATAAGAATGAAACTTCTGCTTTGATCCGTCCGGATTGTGACAAGATAAGCGGCTGGAGTGAAGATGATCTCAGTGATACCGGCAAGTGGTTCTATCACGCAATCAAAGGAAAATAACAATTTGGAAACTGCTGCGTAACAACAGCAGTTTTCTTATGGCCGGAAAAAAGAAAAAAGCCGTTATCGGCGGCTCATTGCTGGAAAATATAAGTATTGCCAGGCATGATTTCACAAGGTCTGCGGCCATTGCACATTAACATGCGTGTATGGTCCCATGCTCTGGTCATATATTCTTCCAGTTCTTTTTCATCGTCTTTGGAAATTGGAATCTGTTCATTGCGGATCATCTTCAAAGTATCAGAGAAGGTATTGCCGGTGGCGATGAACTGGTATACGGCTTCCATCAAAGCATCAATGAAATCTTCATGGACTCTGATCTGATGCAGGAAATATGTTTTCAGCTGCTGGTATGTCTTTTCCTTTGCTGGATATCGGTTATCCAGAATGTCTTTCATCTCTGAATAAGACGGGAAGCCGGCCGGCATATTTTCATGAAGTCTGCGGATCTTTTCTTCCTGACCCGTTTCCTTCAGGCCGTTTACAACAAGATCTTCCCCCTCCAGATAAACAGGACAGTCTTCTCTGCGATCCAGCAGTTGCTGCAGCATCGTCATGATCTCTTTATCTGTTTCCTGAAATCCGTGTCTTTTACGATATAAGGAACAGAGGTCTTTCACATTGATTATTGCATACAAAGAAGGAATCAGAGACATGCATTCATAGAGCCAGCTGATTTTTCTTCTTTTGTCCTGCCATTGCAGTGTATTGATCTTCTGATATGTTTCTTTGACATCCTCAGGGATCACAAAGTGCATTTCCTTGTCAATTGCGGCGCCGTAATCAAGATAGCGGATCCTGTCTGCATTTGCATAATTTGCTTTGGCAGGAACAAAAGGCTTTGTCTTTGCAAGAGAATTTTCAAAAAAGGCGATATCATCGTCTCTTAAGATCAGCATCCTTTCCGGCATTTCTGCCAAAAGAGAATCCGCAATTCTGCCGGCAATGTCCATGACGCTGAGTCCTTCATCCAGGCCTGCATCTCTGCCAAAATCTTTCAGGGAAGAAGGATTCTTCGTACGTACTAACATTTCCTTTAATAACATGGCTGCCTCACTTTTCTATCCTGCGGGTATATTCGGCATAGGAAATTGCGATGACACGGGCAGTCAGATTGAATTGCATCGGATGCGACACATAACTATGGTTATCCGGTACCAGAATCGTTTCATTGATATACGGCAGGTGCAGATTCTCATTGCCGGTAATCATCCATATCTTCAGCTGATCCAGCTTGTGAATATCACCGCTTGTCATAAACAGGCGTTCAAAGAAAGAACCGCTGTTGGAAAAACAGATGACCAGATCCCCGGCTTTCGCTCTTGTCAGAGCATCCAGCTGCAAGGAGAACATGCCTGGTGCTCTTGTAACTTTATCAGAAGCAAATAAGTCCTGCTGCAGATTGACAGCCGGGTTCATTGCCTGCATGGATCCCATCAGCAATACATTGTTTGCAGTATAGATTTCTGAGGCAAGAGTGCTGATTTTTTTATAATCCAGAGCCTGGTCCAGGGCCAGGGCCTGCTTTGCGACTAACTGCAGATAGCTCTCACCGTTTTCGGAAACCAGCGGTGTGTTGAACATGACATCACGATAAGGACGGGAATTATACAACTCATCCTTCATTTCCTGGAAGTCTTCCAATCCTGCTTTGCGGCAGAACCGGGAGATCGTACTCTTGGAAACAGAACAGGCATCCGCAATGTCCTGAATGGAAACGCCGGAAAGACGATAAATATGTTCCACCAGATATCTTGCGATAATATAATCTACGCTTTCAGGATTTTCCGTATTCAGCAATTCAAGACAGATATAAGGAAGCTTATGAAGAATGCCCTGGCGTACATCATTTCTCAATTTTGTGTTCATAGAATAATTATAAGCGAAAGCGCTTTATTTTACAGAAAATTCTGTATCCTCATATTTCCGGTGAAACATGATGCGGCAGTTATTATAATGCGTCTGTTTTTTCTTTGATTCTCTCTTCAGCCATCGTGATCCGATTCTGCAATTCGCGTGCGCTCATCCGCAAAGCCCCCTGGGAAAAGACAGCAGTCTGAATCAGACGATCACTGGTTGCAACCGTCAGGGCATATTTGTCTTTGTATTCATAGCCTGCTCTTTCAATCCAGGCATCGGCAGTTTCATCCGTTTTGGTATAAACGATCTTCATGTTGTGCTGGCGGAGAACAGTTCCCTTGTTGTCCTGTTTCTTATAGCCGTCAAAGACGATCGTGATGTTTTCACCGGTATAAGCCTGGTAATTGGCCAGAATCATGATGAGTTCGTGTCTTGCCGCATAAAGATCTTCTTTGGCAATTTCTGCCAGATGCGGCCAGTCATAGATGACGTTATAACCGTCCACAATCAATAAACCAGGCAGTTTCCGCATTGCTTTTACTTTGACCGGCTTGTCTTCTTCTTTTTTCTTTTCCGGTGTTTTCTTATGAAGATTGCGGTTGTTGGAAACAGAAGCAGAAAGAATTGCTTCAAGATCCTCATTGGAAACAGCCATGGTTTCATGCTTGTAGGTAGATTCAGGAACCCCGTCCTTCAGCTGGATATGCATCATTTCATCTGCTTCATTCCATGGCACAAAAGTACCTGCACCATGTTGGCAGAAGACGGAACCAGACGGGTTGCGCAGATCTGCTTCCGGATCATATCCGCTTTTTTCAATGACGGCTTTCTGATCTTCACATGGTTCATACCCTGCTAAGTCTGCATTGAATCTGCCTGTTCCTCTGGTATAGGCAATGACATCATTCTGATAATTCATCAATGTTCTGACCGGGCCTTTGCCGCTGATGATCATTCTGTCCCCGTCCTGCTGCGTTCCTTCAACTTTGGCTTTCTTTGTTTCAAGATCGAAGAGAGCCCGGCTGAGATAAGAAGACGGAAGTACAAGCGTAAAGTTGAAAAAAGGTTCCAGCAGAATATTGTCTGCTTTCATCAAAGCCTGCCTGACTGCCCGCAGGGATGCCTGGCGGAAATCACCGCCGGAAGTGTGCTTGCGGCTGCCTCTTCCGGCAGCCAGCGTAATCTTCACGTCAGTCAGATGGGAGCCTGTCAATACACCGCGGTGGCGGTATCTTTCCAAAGTATTGAGGATCGATCTCTGCCATGTACCATTCAGTTCATCCGTGGATACATTGGAAGAAACGACAATGCCGCTGCCGGCTGGCAATGGTTCAAGATGAACATGAACTTCCGCATAGTGGCGCAATGGTTCAAAGTGGCCTGCCCCATCCACACCTTCTTTAATCGTTTCCTGATAAACAATGGAACCTGTATCAAAGCCGACATGAATGCCGCTTTTGGCATAGATCTGTTTCTGCAGAACTTCCATCTGCATGGCACCCATGATGCGGACATGAATCTTTTTTGTCTTTTCGTCTGTTTCAATTTCAAGCTGCGGGTCTTCTTCTGACAGTTCCTTAACAGTTTCCGCTAACGCTAAAGCATTAGCCCCAGCCGGTAAGACAAGTTCATAGTCCATAAAGGCATTGAGAAGCGGCTGTTCCCCGTCTTCTTCAAAGCCAAGACCCGCTCCGGTTTCATAGCTTTCCAGGCCTTTTAAAACAACCACATCGCCTGCTTCTGCCTGATCTTTCATTTCATAATTGCGTCCCTGATAGAGACGGATCTGATCGACTTTTTCTTCTTCGTCAATCTTGTCTTTTGCCTTGAGAATGCCGCCGGTCATTTTGACATGCGTCAATCTTTCACCGGTATCGGAAACAGAAATTTTATATACTCTGGCCCCGAATTCTTCCGGCCAGGATCTTTGCGGTGTCAATGCAGAAAGCAGATCAAGAAGACTCTCGATACCATCCAGTTTCAAAGCAGAACCGAAAAGAACCGGGAAACACTTCCGGGAATAAACTGCTTCCTGGATGGAATTCATTGCGATCGTACCGGTATCCATATATTCATTGAGCATGTCATCCGAGCACAGGGAAACTTCTTCCATTGTGCTTTCTTCATTCCAGGCAATGCAGTCAGAAGAACACTTCTTCTTCAGATCATTTAACAGATCCTCTTTGGAAACATAGGAAATATCCATCTTATTGATAAAGATGACAACCGGAACATGATAATAAGCAAGGCACTTCCAGATGGTTTCCGTATGGCTCTGCACCCCGTCCTGGCCGTTGATGATCAATACAGCAAGGTCCAGTACCTGCAGGCTTCTTTCCATTTCTGCCGAAAAATCGACGTGACCCGGCGTATCTATGACAAAGAAGTCAGTATCCTTCCAGGAAAAGTGAGCTTCCTTGGCATAGATGGTAATGCCATGGTCCTTTTCTTCATTGTCATAGTCCATGACTGTGTCTTTGTGATCTACTCTGCCAAGCTTGCGGATGGCACCGGCTGTATATAACATGGCTTCTGCGCACGTTGTCTTGCCGGCATCGACATGTGCAACCAAACCAATTGTCTGTTTCTTCATAGGAATGATTTTACCATAACAAAAGGAACCTCACGGGTTCCTTTCATGGATTGATTATTCAGCGATCTTCTTCTTGAGATCTTCGACTGTCTTTTCCTTGTCAAGCAGCTGGCTCTTCTTGATGTAGATTTCGTTTTCTGCATCCTTTTCCATTGCCGGGTTGGCAGCTACTTCCTTCTTGTATTCAAGGTCTTCGATTTCCTTCTTCATCTTTTCGACAGCAGCTTCAGCCTTCTTCACATCTTCTTCTACAGCCTTTGTGAACTGAGCCTTCTTGCCGGACCAGAATACTTCCTTGGCACTTGTGAATTCATCCCACAGAGCATCGTTGCGGTCCTTGCCGGAATAACCAGCCTGTTTCCATTGCTTGTCGAGTTCCTTCATACGTTCTGTATTTGCCTTGGAATAATCATTGGAAGCACCGATTTCCTTAGCTTCAGCAATCAGCTTTTCCTTGGCATCAATGGACTGCTTCCACTGTGCACGTCTGTCTTCATAGAACTTGGAACGGGCATCAAAGAATTCCTGACGCAGGGTGTTGAAATCACTCCACAGCTTTTCATCTGTTTCATGACCTGCACTGCCTGCTTCCTTCCAGGCATCAAACAAAGCATTGAGCTTGACGTTGGTATCCTTGTAGTTGGAAACATCAGCTAACAGCTTCTTTGTGTCAGCGATGATCTCTTCCTTCTTCGCAGCTGCCTTTTGGCGATTGGCATCCAGATTTGCATAGAAATCTCTCTGCTTGTCACGCAAAGTATTTTCTACTTCACGGATGGCAGCACGGAATTCATCATCCTTGTCACTGCCGGCAGAACCAACTTCATAAAGCTTGTTCTTGAGTTCATTCAGGGAAGCACGGGCATTCTTGAAGTTTTCAGAATTCAGAAGTTCCTTTGCCTGATCGACAATATTCTTCTTTTCTTCTGCATTCTTCTTGTAAGCTTCCATCTTTGGTCCGAATTCAGCGACAGCTGCTTCGAAACGCTTTGTATATGTCTTTTCAGTCGGTACATCCCAGACTGTCAGCTTTGCAAATTCATCCTGCAATGCCTTCATGTCTTCTTCTGTGCCGGCACCTTCTCTTGCGAGCTTTTCAGCTTTCTTGGCAAGATCCCACTTCTTCAGGACGTCGCTTTCCATCTGTCCAAGGGCATCTTCCTTGAAGTCTGTACCATATTCAACATTGCCGTCTTCAGCTGCGGAATGCTTCCATACAAACATACGATAGTCATCGCCGTTTACAACAATACCGGACCATGTACCATGTCCGTCTTCCACACCATCCCTCGGGCTTACCGGATTTCCGTTTTCGTCCTTGGCACCGTACATAATTTCTACGGTCTTTCCGCCGAAAGTCTTATGTTCTCTCAGTTTTGTTTTTGCAAATTCATCATTAAATTCTGGCTTCTTCATAGTGTGTGATCTCCTCTTTTCAATACTCCTGTATATTGTCGCACATTTTTCTCATAACCGCAAAAAAAAGCGATTATATTTGCCATAACCGCTTCTTTATGTATTACTTTTTCAGCTCTTCAACCAGCTTCAAGTAAGCCGGATCCTTGCAATCACGCTTGAAGTACTCATCAAAGTGCTCACCAGCAAGTGCTCCCTTTACAAGATCCTTATCCAAAGCCTTCAGAATCGTCGGAAGATCCTTGAAAGCAGCAGCTCTTACGTCGTCGAGAATCTTCTTGTTTCTCTTTTCCGGTACTGCTCTTTCCTTCGGATATCCTCCGCCTGCTTCTTCACAGAACAGCTTTTCAAAGATGTACTTCAGGTTCAGATCACCGCCCCAGCCGAACTTCAGAGCATACGGGATAGAAACGGCATTGCCGGCGTTGATCTGGGAGAATGTATAAGCATCCAGCGGATCTTCGATGTGGCCGCAGATAACGCCAGGGAAACTATTCAGCGCCAGCATTGCCCCTTCCCCGGTACCGCAGCCTGTCACAACGAAATCAGCAGCACCGCTGTTCAGCAATACGGCCGCCAGAATACCATTCTGAACATACGTCAGCTGGGCAGCATCATCCGCACTGTACATGCCGTAGTTGACAACCTGGTGACCCATCGGCTCAGCAACTTCCTTCAAAGCATTACAGATAACAGAATTTCTGCCTGCCTGGGAGTTTTCATTGATTAATGCAATTCTCATTTTGTTTTCCTTTTCGGCCGGATTACTTGTCGCCTACAGTAACAGTATCGTCTTCTCTGACTTGTGCAAATTTGGATTCATCAAGCTGGCTTGGATCCTGGCCGATGTAAGCAGTAATGCCGCCGTCAATATAAACCACCTGGCCGTTGATGAAATCAGAAGCCGGGGAAGCAAGGAATACAGCAAGACCCATTAAGTCTTCGGTAGTCCCCCATCTTTGTGCCGGGGTCTTGGAACGGATGAAACGATCGAATGGTGCCATGGAACCATCAGCCTGTCTCTTTCTCAAAGGAGCCGTCTGCGGTGTAGCAATGTAGCCGGGACCGATTGCGTTGCACTGGATATTGTACTGGCCGTATTCAGAGCAGATATTTCTTGTCAGCATCTTCAGGCCGCCCTTGGCAGCAGCGTAAGCCGATACGGTTTCACGTCCGAGTTCAGACATCATAGAGCAGGCATTGATAATCTTGCCGGAGCCCTTTTTGATCATGCCAGGCAATACAGCCTTGGAGCAGACAAACGGACCCGTCAGGTCAACAGAGATAACCTGATCCCACTGTTTCTTTGTCATTTCGATCATCGGGATTCTCTTGATGATGCCGGCATTGTTTACCAGAATGTCGATGCCGCCGAATTTTTCAGTTACGTCAGCCACGAACTTTGCGACTGCATCTTCATCTGTCACATCGCATACAGCGCCATATACTTCAATGCCTCTTTCCTTGTATGCAGCCAGTCCCTTGTCAACCAGTTCCTGATTGATGTCATTGAAGACAATCTTTGCGCCAGCCTGAGCAAATGCCGTGGCATATGCCAGACCAAGTCCGTAGGAAGCACCTGTTACCCAGGCAACTTTCCCGTCAAGTTTGAATTTGTCGAGAATATTTTCCATATTTCCTCCTTTAGTGTGTTCTTTCTTATTCAATTATAGGGAATGTGTTCATTTCTTTCAAGGTAAACCGGTTAATTTTATTTATTTCTTTTCCTATATTTGTATTTTTGTTACTTATATTTTGATTCTGCTGATTTTTTGTCATCCGGTTTACTATACGAAATGTGCAGCTTTCCTGTAAGCAGAACAAAGTGTGTTATAATCGAAAGCGTCAGAAATATAGAAAAAACAAAGGAGCAGGAATATGAGCGACAGACAGAATATCTACGAACTACTTGAGGAAATCCATTACAAAGCATTCAATGACTGCAGCTTTGGTGAATTTATGGTTCACCTGGATCGTTTGATCGGCCCGATCAGCAAGCTTTCCGATGGTGAACTTGTTTCCCGTTTATACGCATACAACAAGACACCTTTTTACGAACACTTCTGAAAACAGCAGATAGAAAAAAGACTGCGGCATCATCACTTTAATGAAATAAGTGATGATTCTGCAGTCTTTCTTTTTCTGTTGATCAATAAACGGACTTTCTGAGCAGAGGAAGGGTTGCGCAATGGATGCCGCCGCCGATTCTGTTAATCTCGGAAATATCAACCGGAATGACTTTGACGCCTGCTTTCTTCAGATTTTCAATTGTACGGGTGCCATGGGCATTGAAGACAACCGTACCAGGTCTGATCGCCAGGCAGTTATTGGTTAAAGGCGGATCCAGCGGATCTGTTTCTATGAGTTTATAGCCTCTGTTCTGCAGTTTCTTTAAGAACCACTCCGGCAGAATAAAGGTGGATACCAGGATCTTATCCTTGTCAACCGGTACAAATGCTTCATCAAGATGAATATACGCAGCCGGCATGTCCAGTACCCATAGATCAATGTCCTGATAAGAAAGCAGATTTCGCAATTGTTCAATGCCTTCATCATTGACTCTGACGCTTCTTGTCACGATTGCAACATGCGGATCCAGCAGACAGAAAGCACCGCCTTCTACTGTGCCTCTTCCCTGAATGGCACCAAGAATCGGAATGCCCTGCCTGGTAAAGAAATTCTGGGCAGCGACAGCATCTCCCTGATGGAAATACATGGCAAAACGGGTCAGGATGGCTCCATTCGGGGTCATCAGAGCAACGTCTCTTGCAAAAGTCAGATTGGTCCACTGGTAAGTCGGATCATCCAGATTCAATACTTCAATGCCTTCTCTGCGCAGGATTTCTGTCAGAGCATCGTGCTGCTTCTGCATCAAAGGCAGATTGATCGGTTCCTTTCCTTTGAGATAAGAACGGATTCTTCCCTTTTCATCAAAGAGAATCTGGCTGCCTGCTTCTTCCACGTAGACACCGTCTTTCCAGTCTTCCAGTTCTTTGCCTGGCCGGTGTACCAGAATTTTCTGAATTTCACCAACGGCATTGTCAACGCCGAAGCCTTTTCCCCAGACTTCTCTGTAAACCGGCGAATCAAAGGTATTTCTGATCCGGCTCTGATCCATATACATCTGCAATGTTGCCATAATTGTTCCCCCTTAAGTCATTGACGCATCTTTCAAATCTCGAAACAAATTCACGAAGCTTTTCCATGGAAGCTGCCGTAGATAATCTGATATAGCCTTCGCCGCTGTTTTCAAAAGCACTGCCCGGCACACAGCCAAGATGGTATTTCTCCAGCAGCAATCTTGCAAAATCATAGGAAGACATACCGAACTGACTGATATCTGCAAACAGGTAAAAAGCCCCTTCCGGTTTTACAGCCGGTACGCCCAGCTTGCGGAAAGACTCATACATATAAGTGCTTCGCTTCCTGTATTCATCCCGCATCATGAGTGTTTCATCGTCTTTTTTTACAGCTTCCAAAGCAGCATATTGGGAAATGCTGCAGGCGCAGCTGATTTCATTCTGATGGACTTTGAAGATTTCATGAATGAGATCTTCCGGTGCACATAAGAAGCCGATTCTCCAGCCCGTCATCGAATAAGCTTTGGAGACGCCGGTAATCAGAATCAGTCTGTCTCTGAATTCCGGATACTGAGCCAGGGAACAATAATCCCCGTCAAAACGAAGGGCTGCATAGATTTCATCAAGAATAATGCATACATCATCATGCTTCATAAACCAGTCAGCCAATGCATCCGTTTCTTCTTCATTCAGACATGCCCCTGTCGGGTTGTTCGGATAAGTCAGAATGACTGCTTTTACTTCCGGGCTCCATGCCTTTTCCAAAAGATCCGGGGTGATCTTGCAGCCAGCGGAAGATGTATCCACATACACAGGCTCTGCATCGATAAAATGCAGGATCGGATCATACCCGCAATAAATCGGAGAAGGAATCAGAACTTTATCACCAGCTTTGAGAATAGTGCGCAAAGTACAGTCAATTGCCTGAGTGGCGCCGACGGTTACCAGTATTTCATTTTCCGGATGATAGGAAAGATGGAAGTTGCGTTCAAGATACCTGCTTTCTTCTTCCCGCAATGCTTTCAGACCTTCATCTTCCGTATAGCCGGTCTTGTTTTCCAGCATTGCTCTTTCCGCCGCCTGCTTGACTCTTTCCGGGGTCGGAAAATCAGGCTGGCCGAGCGTCAGATCTACGCCGTCATCAAGAAGCGATATAGCCGCTGCAAATTCCCGAATGATGGAAGCATGAACTTTTTTTACTTCCGGTCTGACTTCAATGCACTTATCCATATGGGTTTCCTCCTCTGTTGTTATTCAAGCAACGCTTTAACAGCATTGCGCATCAATATTGGCAGAATGCCGAATGTATATGGTACGTTTACTCTTTCCGTCCACTTGTGGGCGTCCTTTCCATAGCAGCCGAAATTCACTGCCGGAATGGATAAAGCATGTATTTTTTCAAAAGGCAGCGGATATATGACATCCATGCCCGGGAAAGAGTTCTTCAGAACTTCAAGTTCTTTTTCATCATCATCCATGGCAATGTAGCTGGAATCTGAAAGACTTGGATAGAAATGAGACAGCCGGTAGGAAATACCGGTTTCCTTTTCCGTTTCATCCATGATTTTTTCCATAACGGAAGGGTCTTCAATGACATTATGCGGACAATACGGCGGGGCAAAATACAGCACCACGCACGGCTGATGTATGCCGGCCTTGCCAAGCAATCTGCGGATGACAGGAATGGCTGCTTCTCTTGCGTCTGTTCCTTTTTCTATCTCTGCCCGGATTTCTGCATTGACATCCACGTCAGGTTCCTTCGCTGCCAGTTCTTCAAAAGAATAAACACATGGTTCAAAGGTACGCGCATCTTTTCCTGACCAGATAAATGCATAGGATTTCATATCTTCTTCCCGTTCCTGCAGGACCTTGCCGGCAGCTTTTTTCAACTGGGCAATGACAGCAGAAGGCGAAGCATTATGGACAAAATAATTGAAATAAACAAAGGCATCTTTCGATGTCTGTACATCATAATGTTCTTTGAGATCCTTCATCTTCAGAACAGTCGGAGGACAGGATGTTTCCTCCAGCCAGGTATCCGCATATGCAGGATTGCGGCTGATCAGCGAAACCAGACGCGCTGCTGTTTCGGCTGCGTCCAAGCCTTCAAAAGGCTGGCCGACATGAGTTTCTGCTCCCTGAATATAGAAACAAGGAAGCAGCTTGCCTGCCATGCCTGCATAGAGAGTTACTTTCTTATCTGATTCATCCCCCGGACAGGTAAAGTCATTATTGATCGCAAGCTTGTAATCAAAGCCGTATTTTTCTTTCAGATCAAGCAGGACATCAAGACTTTCCACCATGCCTGTATGCAGATTTTCTTCGACCGGATTGAACATGACCAGAACATTGCCGCTGAGGCTTTCCGGATTTTCAGACAATTCATGCAGCAGCGACAAATTGACAGCATCCCCGCTCTTCATATCACAGCTGCCTCTGCCGACCATATAATCACCGGTTTCAAGATCCTTGCGCAAAGCGTCCGGAATGTTGCTTTCCAGCATCTTTTCCTGCAAAGCATCCGGATCACAGGCCCATTCTTTCAAAGGCCCGAAGTCTTCAATGCCGACCGTATCAATATGACCATGGAAGATCAATGTATCCGGCTTGTTTCCTTTTTCACCTTTCACAAAAGCAAGGATATTTTTTCTGCCGTATCTGTCATTTTTCAAAGGCTGAGCAATAACATACTCAGGATGCTTCTGAAAATAGGCAAAAGATCTCAGGGTATCTTCGATCCAATCAGCAATTCTGCTTTCTCCTTCCGTGTTATTGACTGAGTTGATGGAAACCAGTTGTTTTGCATATCGCAATGCTTCAGTATCAATCATGGTATGGTCCTTTCACGAAAGCGTTGATCTTTCCATATTTATGTGTGAGATAAGCGACGATGTTATCCACCGGAATATCCTGCAGAGCTTTGCAGGAAGCTTCAGATGCATAAGCCTTGTGGGGTGTCACCAGGACATTCGTAAAGCTGCTGAGCTTTTGGGAAGAAGCACTTCCTTCGTGTTCATCCTCGATGACGTCAATGCCGGCCCCGCTGATCCAGCCTTCTTCAAGTGCTTTTACAAGCGCATCTGTATCTACCAGACCGCCTCTTCCGCAATTGAGGAAGATCGGCTTTTTCTTCATTTCCTGAAATCTTGAGAAATTGAAATAATGATGATTTTCCGGTGTTTCCGGCATGTGGCAGGTAATGACATCGCATTCTTTCAGAACCGTATCTGCATCCGCAACAACCCTGTTAATATAAGAAGACACTCTGCCAAAGGCTGATACATACACTTCCATGCGGAATGCTTCTGCCAGCTGGCCGACTCTCTGACCGATTCTGCCATAGCCGAAGATACCGATCTTCTTTCCTTTCAGGGTCTGATAAGCAGCCGGATCAGCATCCGTATCCTTCAGATGCCGGCATAAGCCGAGCAATAAGGCAATCGTGTGTTCTGCAACTTCTTCCGTACAATATTCCCGGATCGCCATAAGGGCAACTTTGTGTTCTTCAGCTGCGGCATCATCAATGGAATCATAGCCGGTAGCTGCCACAGAGATACAGGCACCCGGCTTCATTGCCGAGATGACCTCTGCATTCATCGGCATAAATGCCGTCAATACTGCATCTGCGTCCCTGACGTGATCTGTCAATTCATTCTGGTTTCCGTTATACGGCCAGATTTCAATCTGCCAATCGGGAAACTGACTGTGCAGATTCTTTTTCTGAATTTCACTGTCCGGGGCAAGAGCAGCTGGAAAATCTGAAATCAGCACTTTCATAATGAATTTCTCCTTTATCCATAAAATTTAGTTTTTAAAACGTATTTCGTCAATATAATTTCTGTTTTTATTCTAATTAGCGGAATTTATTTATGAAAATGCTGAAATATTTCTGGCTTTTCTGATTATTTTGCTTTTTTATATTTTTTCTATCTGATTCCTTCCAACGCACAAAAAAAGCGGACATATCGTCCGCATCGGAAACATCAGTCACTGACAAGATGACCGGCTGTTTCAATTTCCTTTTCGTAATAATACGCAATGATAATCAAAGCTACATCCTGAATCGGTACATCTCCATAAACAACAGTGGAAACATACCGCATGCCGTTCATCCGCTTTTCGCTCTGCTTGATCTGATACAGGCCCGAATCTCCTTTGAGCCTGATATACATGCCCTTCTTCATGGCTTCAATCATGGATTCCTTCTTGACGGAAAGCTTGTTGCGCTGGATCTTTGTCAAAGAAGCATAGTCAATGTACTTGGCTTCAATTGCAGATATTTCGAAGAAAATCTTCTTGTCTGCAGTTTCTTTTTCTCTGATCTTCAGACGCTTTTCTTCTTCCTTCTGCTGATCACGGGCACCCTTGATCTTTTTCTTTTCATAGCTGGAAAGAACCTTGTTCATTTCATTGGATTCTTTTTCCAGCTGCTTCTTCTTTTTCTTATCTGCTTCATTTCTTACGGCAAGAAGACTTCTAGCATAGTCTTCCTTGAGCTGCCAGTATTCCATATCATTTGTAATTTTCATTTTAGCCATTACAGTCACCTGCCTTACTATAAGTTTACCATAAGGCAATTCAGGAAAGCGCTTAACAAACAATATTTCCACGGATATTTTTGCAAAGTCGTGACAATGTCGTTATAATACCTGCGTTGCCGTGCAGAAAAAGAAAGACGCACGAAGGGAAATTTCTTCTGAGACAGACAAAGCACAATAATTCCTGCTGCTCCCCTGTAAATTTCCAAAATGAAGAGATCTTCTTCAAACTACACACATGAATTAATCAGAAAGCGGGTGATGCAATGTTCAATCAGCCGATGCGGCTGTCCATGTCCAGGTTCATAAAAAACCAGGCAGGTTCCCAGTTTATTATTCCGGTTTATCAGCGCCGCTATACCTGGCGCCCGGAGATCGAAACTGCAGCGTTCCTCAATAATATCGAAGAAATTCTGACAAAGCAGAAATCTGAGCATTTTCTCGGTATTGTCATTTATATGCAGGCAGGAACTTCTTATTTTCATAAGCAGCTGCAGCTGGTCGACGGCCAGCAGCGGATGACAACTGCTTTTCTCTTCCTGACTGCCCTGCGTGATCAAAGTGATCCTTCTTTCAGGAAGAAAATTGATAAAGACTATCTCTATACAGGTGCCAATGCCCTGCGTCTGAAAACTGCCCAGGATGGAGAAGACGTATTTGCCCGTCTTGTCTATGGATCTGAAAAAGATCTGAGCAGCAATGAGAGGGAAACCAACCTTTTCCTTTCTTATCAGAAAATATCAGAATGGATCAGAACACAATTGAAATCTTCTTCGGTGGAAGAAATTCTCAAAGCCTTCGCCCAAATGGACATCCTTGCCTTTCCTTTGCAGGAAGGAGACGACACCCAGCAGATATTCGAATCTATCAACAGTACTGGTGCTCCTTTAACCAGTGCGGATCTGATCCGCAATTACATTCTGATGGATCATCAGGATGAAGAACAGGAACGCCTCTATAAAATGTACTGGAAGCCGCTGGAAAGAGAATTTGCGTCTTCCCGCCTTCTGGAAGAATTCTTCCGTTTCTATCTTGCCGTAAAGACATTCGGGCTGTTAAACAGACGCAATATCTATGCAGGCTTCAAGGCATACTGGAAACAAATCCAGAATCATGAAAAAGCCATGCAGGAAATCAACCAGTATTGCCAATATTATTCTATGATCTATAAAGGACACTTTTCTGATCCTGAAGTTGAAGAAGCTTTTGCGGATTTCCGGATGACTTCTTCTTTATTGCCGGCTCCTTTCTTAATGGAAATGGTGCATCTGTATGAAGAAAAGGAAATTACGGATCAGGAACTGATTTCCATCGTCAGACTATTGGATTCCTATCTTGTCCGCCGTTCTTTATGCGGCATGGATATTTCTTCTCTGAACCGCTACTTTCCGGCTTTATTGAAGAATGTACTTTTATCCATGAATGAAAGTGATGTTGTAACAGCTTTACGCGCAAATCTCATCGATGCCAACCGCGGCAGGTTTGCGGCAATGCCGGCAGATGATCAGGTACGCAGCCAGCTGAGAACCATCAATGCCTATTCTTCATTATTAATCAGACAGGTACTGGAAAGACTGGAATACAACGGTGCATCCGCCAGGGTTGATCTCAGGGCCCTGAATATTGAACACATCATGCCGCAGAACCCCAATGCTTACTGGAAGAAAAACAGCGGGGCAGCAGATGAGGAAGAATACAGCCAGCTGGTCAACCTGATCGGCAACCTGACGCTTTGTGCAGTCAGTGACAACACAAAGATCGGCAATGAAGACTTCCAATATAAGAAAAAGATTCTGCAGGAAACTCTTCACATCCGTCTCAATACGGAAATCCTGCAGAAGAAACAATGGAATAAAAAGGAAATTCTGATGCGTACAGACAAAATGGCAGATCAGATTCTGACCATCTGGCCTTACCGGATTTCCACCCATGAGAAAGGAATACAGAAGAAAACAAAACGCATGAATCCAATCACAGATACAATCGTTACTCTCAATGCTCCGACCGTTTCCGCCCATGCCCTGATCCATAATAACGGGAAAACCGAAGTACAGGCAGGCACCATGATGAAAGCTTACGGTCCTAATGAAATGAAAAAGATGAGAACTCTCTTCGCTGCTCTGATAGACCAGGGCGTTCTCTCTGAAAACAAGGACGGCAGAATCCAGTTCACCCAGTCCTATACTTTCGCCAATGCCAATGAAGCAGCCCGTTTCTTACTGCACAGGGGCGGTGATAATGAAGCCGCATGGCATGCCGAAGGCAGAAACAGAAAACCGAAGGCAAAGAAAGAAACTGCTGAAAACAGAAAAGCCAAAGCAGAAAAGAAAGACGCAAGGCCTGCAAAGAGCACTCCAAAGCATGAACACGCAGGCAAAGAAAACAGACAGACTCCGAAAAAGACACCTGAGAAAGCTGCTTCTCAAAAGCAGAACAGAAACGAAAAAGACAGCAGAAAAACTGCTGTCCCGAAGAACAATAACAATCAGAAGAAGCAGAAGAATCAGTCTGCTTCTGCAGCTGCAAAGAAAGAAACTCACGCAAAGCAGAACAATCCGAAGCACAATAAAAAGCAGAATGCAGAAAAGAAATCTGCATCTGCTTCAAATTCCAATAAATCCAAGCGCAGGGATCCGCGCAACCCGAGAGGCATCAAGCCGCAGGGAACTGCCGCTGTCAAAGCCGCCCAGGAAGTTCAGGCACCATTTGTCCGCTTTGCCGGTATGGGACAGGGACCTAAGCATCACTTCTGATCTCTGAGCGAGTACCAGTCAATATACGTTTTAAACGCAGAAGGAATTGCCAGTTGTGACAATTCTTTTTTGTTGGCAAGCACATAAGAGCTGCCCTTGGAATGGATCTCCGACACCGTGATTTCATATGCTTTCATGTGCCATTCAAGATGAGTGAAGATGTGTTTGGAATCAGGAAGTGCTTTGATGCACAATGGTTCAAAGTTCATCTTTTCCGTTTCCTTTTCCACTTCTTCTTTCGTCAAGGTCTGATCGACGCCTGGAAATTCATACAGACCGGCAAGCAGGCCGGAAGCAGATCTTTTATGAAGCAGGAAAGAATCCCCGTCCCGGATGACCAGCAGTGTTCTGTTGATAATCTTTCTCGGCTTCAGAGGAGACCTGTAAGGAATTTCTTCATAGCATCCCTTTGCATGGGTTCTGCACCGATTCTTCAAAGGACAATCCCCGCACCTGGGCAGACCATTCGGTACACATAAAGTTTCTCCCAGTTCCATCAATCCCTGGTTCAGGGCTGAAAAGAAAGGAGAAGGTTCTTTGTTTTCATAAATACTGCGCAGCGTATCTCTGATTTCTGACACAGTTTTCAGATCACGGACATCATCCCGGATTTCAAAATATCTTGCCAGAACCCGTAAGACATTGCCGTCCACTGCATAGACCGGCAAACCAAAACAGATCGAACCGATTGCTCCGGCTGTATAGGGGCCGATGCCGGGCAGAGATTTCAGTTTTTCAACGTCCGCCGGCAGTTTTCCTTCATATTTCTCTACCAGAATCTGCGCACATTTTTTCAGGTTGCGGGCTCTGGAATAATAGCCCAGCCCTTCCCAGATCCGCATGAGCTTGTCATCTTCACATGCTGCAAGATCCTGAATCGTCGGAAGTTCTTTCCTGAATAAGGCATACTTGTCTCTGACTGCTTCGATTCTGGTCTGCTGCAGCATGATTTCCGAAATCCAGACATCATATGGATTGCCGGTATCCCGCCATGGCAGCTTCCTTTTGTTTTTGTCGTACCAGCTGACCAGATGCTCAGCTGTTTCTCTTTCAAATTGCATGATCCTATTATACCTGTCTTTGCGAAAGCTGGCAGTTGTAGTATAATCATTAACAGCACGCAGGCGTAGTTCAATGGTAGAATGTCAGCTTCCCAAGCTGAACACGCGGGTCCGATTCCCGTCGCCTGCTCCATCATGAAAAAGATGACCGGTTTGTTACAGACCGGTTTTTTATATGTGTTTCCTTTTTTGAAAAGACGTAGGTTTTTCTTCATATAATTGTATAATTCTACCTATGAACAAGAGATTGCGTGATTATATCAGACCTTTCATTGCCGTCATGGTCATCGGCTTTGTATTCAAAGCAGGCGGTGCATTCCTGGAACTGCTGTTACCGGATATTCTTTCTCATATCATTGATGACATTGTCCCGGCAGGTGATGAAAGAGGAATTCTGATCTGGGCGGGCATTATGATCCTGTGTGCAATCGGTGCCTGGCAGTTCAACATTCTTGCCAACCGGAATGCATCCCGGGTAGCCAGAGATGTTACCCGTAAAATCCGGCATGATCTGTTTGAACATACCCTGTATCTCAGCTGTGAAAAGACGGATGAAATTACGATTCCTTCGCTTGAATCAAGACTGACCAGTGACACATACAACGTTCACAGGATGATCGGCATGATGCAGAGAATGGGTGTCAGAGCCCCGATTATTACAGCCGGCGGTCTGGTTCTTTGTTTCTTCATGGAACCGGTTCTGGCGCTTGTATTCCTTGCGGTCATTCCGTTTATGTGCCTGATTGTCTATTTCCGGGCGGCCAAAGGCGTCCCTTTATTTTCCAAGGTCCAGCAGGCCAGTGACGATATGGTCCAGGTCACCAGAGAAAATGCCCAGGGCATCCGGGTGATCAAAGCCCTGAGCAGAACGGAATATGAAAAAAACCGTTTCTCTGAAACAAACGAGGACATGAAGAAAAAGGAAATTCATGCCAATACTGTTATGGCTATTATCAATCCATTGATGAATTTCTTCCTTTACGGCGGGATGATCGGCGTTATTCTGATCGGTGCCTGGAGAGTCAATGCAGGTCTGAGTGAAACGGGTAAAATTCTTGCCTTCATGAACTACTTCCAGATGATCTCCCGTTCCCTGATGGCAATTTCCAGAATGTTTATCATGTATTCACGAGGCATGGCTTCCAGCAGACGAATCATGGAAGTTCTCAATACCCCTACTGAAAAAAACTGGAAGATTGAAAACTATCCGGACGGCAATCCGGACTATGCACTGGAATTCAAAGATGTTACTTTCTCTTACCTTAAGGTAAAAGACAACGTGGAACACATTTCCTTTCATTTAAAGAAAGGAGAAACCCTCGGCATCATCGGTGCTACCGGTTCCGGCAAGACAACCATTCTTTCCCTTCTGCTTCATTTCTATCACCTGGATGAAGGCGCCATTTATCTTAACGGCAAAGACATCCGTTCGATTGAACCGGCGAAGTTAAGAAGCCAGTTCGGGATCGTCATGCAGAATGATTTCCTGTTTGCGGATACTGTTGCGGAAAATATCCGCTTTGGAAGAAGCGTTCCGGAAGAAGACATCGACGAAGCCGTTACCAATGCCCAGGCAGCCGAATTCATCAGCCAGCTGGAAGATACCACCCAATATCATCTGACCTCCAAAGGAACCAATCTTTCCGGCGGTCAGAGACAGAGAATTCTGCTCAGCCGTGCTTTTGCCAACAAGCCGCCGTTCCTGCTGCTGGATGATTCTTCTTCTGCCCTGGATTATCAGACAGATGCCTTATTGAGAAAAGCACTGAATGAAAAATATCCGGATACTACGATGATCATCATTGCCCAGCGGGTTTCTTCTTTGAAGAACTGTAATCAGATCCTGGTTCTTGATCACGGCAAAATCAGCGGCATCGGCACGCATGAACAGCTATTAGCTTCCAACAAGCTCTACGCATCCATTGCAGATTCACAGATGGGAGGTGCTCTTTTTGACTGAACACAAGACAAAAAAAGCTTCAGCAGCGAAGACACTGAAGCGGACATTGACCTATCTGATGAGACATAAGGTACTGTTGTTTACAGCAGCAGCCATGACCCTGTTTTCCAATATCCTGGCCTTGTTTATTCCTTCCTTTGCGGGCAGAGCAATTGATGCAATCGGTACAGCACACAATGTCAACTTTGAGAAGGTCATTGCACTTTGTATCAATATGGCTCTTTGCGTCGGCGCTTCTTCTCTTTGCGCCTGGCTGACCCAGGTGCTGATTATCCGCATCGGCTCAAAAGTAACTGCAGAAATGCGCAAGGAAGTCTTTGACCACCTGATGACATTGCCAGTCAGTTTCTTTGACAAGACTGCCGCGGGTGATATTATTTCCCGCATCAGCTATGACATCGATACGATCAACACTTCGCTTTCTTCCGATTTGATTGAAGTCGCAACCAGCATGATTACCGTCGTCGGTTCCCTTGTCATGATGATCCGGATTTCACCGACGCTCTGTGTGATCTTTGCCGTAACGACGCCGTTCATCATCTTCCTGACCAGACACAGAGCAGCCGTCGTGCGTCCTTTGTTTCATCTGCGTTCACGTAAACTGGGCGAACTCAATGGCTTTGTCGAAGAGATGTTATCCGGTCATAAGACGATCAAGGCTTATGGCAGAGAAGAAACCATCACTGGAAAATTTGATCAGAAAAATGAAGATGCCGTCACTACTTACTACGAAGCAGATTATCAGGGAACCCTGATCGGTCCGACGGTTGCTTTCGTAAACAACCTGTCATTAGCTCTGATCTCCGGTATCGGCGGTCTGCTCTATCTCCATCAGGCAATTACGATCGGTTCCATTTCTTCCTTCATCCTGTATTCCAAGCGCTTCAGCGGCCCGATCTCAGGCATTGCCGAAATCATTGCGGATCTGCAATCTGCGATTTCTGCAGCAAGACGTGTCTTTGCATTACTCGATGAACCGGGTGAAAAAGCAGACGACAAGGATGCTTATGTACTGGATCACGCTAAAGGCGATGTTACCTTTGAACATGTCAGATTCTCCTATATTCCTGGCAGAGAAATCATTCATGATCTGAATCTGAAGGCAGATGCCGGGAAAATGATTGCCATAGTCGGTCCGACCGGAGCGGGCAAGACAACGATCATCAACCTGCTCATGCGTTTCTATGACCCGGATGCCGGTACCATCCGGATTGACGGTCATGACATCGTTCACTGCACGCGTGACAGCCTGCGGGCCCAGTTCTCAATGGTTCTCCAGGACACCTGGATGTTCACCGGCTCTATTTATCAGAACATCGCATATGGACGAGACAACGTCACCAGGGAAGAAGTTGAGGAAGTTTGTAAGAAAGTTGATATCCATGACTTCATCACTTCTCTCAAAGACGGCTACGATACCGTCCTTTCCGATGACGGCGTCAATATTTCCAAAGGCCAGAAACAGCTGATGACAATTGCCAGAGCCATGTTATCAGAAGCCAGAATGTTAATTCTCGACGAAGCCACTTCCAACGTAGATTCCAATACCGAACAGAAGATTCAGAAAGCTATGATGGAACTTTGCAAAGGCAAAACGACCTTCATTATTGCCCACCGCTTATCTACGATCAAATCCGCGGATGAAATTCTCGTTCTTCAGCATGGCACTGTCATTGAACATGGAACTCATGAACAGCTTCTTGCGAAGAAAGGCTTCTACGCTTCTTTGTTCAATGCCCAATGGGATGAATAACAACAAACCAATAAACCAATACAAACAAAACAGGGAGACATCAGTCAGACTGAGGTCTCCCCTTTTATGTTCCTGATAAGCAAAAAAAATGATAAGACCGGAATCTTATCATACATGGTGACAAGTACGGGATTCGAACCCGTGAGTGCCGCCGTGAAAGGGCGGTGTGTTAAGCCGCTTCACCAACTTGCCAGCAGTGCTTTGATATATTACCATACTGCAACAGAATTACAAGGTATTTTTTTCAAAGCCGTAAAAATATAATGGCAGGGCTGGCGGCTCATTAGTCGAACTTTTGACTGGTTCGGCTTTGGCCGCCGCCTTTTCTGTATACGCCAGTGTTACGGTAGCGTTATCTCCCTTGAAATTCAAATGTATGACGGTTTTGCCGTCGTCATACAGATATATAGAATTCAGGAACGTTTCAACGATCCGGACCTGGTATCGTGTGTCGGCTGGATCGCCTTTTCGGATTTTGTCCAAAATGAAAATAATCTGGTCCCGGTCGATATCCGGTGTTTTCATTATTTCCTTGGCATATGCTACCTGCAGGCGCTCCCGTTCGGTTTCCAATTCCTGCAGAGCTTCTTTCGTGCTGCTGGTTATGATCCCGGCTTTTATTGCCGTTATCATATTGTCGATTGCTTTCTGGTTTTCCTTCTGCTTTCGCTCAATGATCTGCAGCGTGCTGTCGTCCCGCGTTTCTTCGATCTGTTTCAAACAGAGATCCGCCAGCGTTTCAATATAATAATCATCCTGCAGAATTTCCACCAGGCTGGAAATTACAAAGTTCTCGAAATCTTCCTTGTTTACTCGCTTTTTCCGGCATGTGCCGCGCTTCCGGTTATTACATGTGTAATAGTAATATGTCTGGCCGTGTTCGCCGCGTGCGCTTTCTCCCGTCATGGGCTCGCCGCAGTATCCACAGAATAATTTTGAGGTAAGCAGGAAGCGGACGCCTTCGCGTGCTCTGGGCGCATGGGCTTTCAGTTTAAGACGCTCCGCCACTCGGTCGAATAAATCGCGGTCGATGATTGCCGGCACGCCGTCTTCGGCGTATATGTCGCGGTATTCATATACGCCGATATACTTCTTGTTCTGCAGAATTCTGCGCAGGCTGGATTTATTAAACAGGCCGCCGGCGGTGGTTTTGTATCCTTCGGCGTTCAGATCGGCGATGATATCCTGCATGCTGCGGCCGCTGGCGTATTCATCAAAGATCCGCTTAACGATCGGCGCCGTTTCCGGGTCAATCTCGTATTGATCGGACGCGCTGCGCCGGTATCCAAGCACCTTATGGCCAAGGGTTTTATACTGCAGGGCACTGTCATAATATCCGCGTTTTACATTCTCAGAAAGATTGGCGCTGTAATATTCCGCGAAGCCTTCCATAACCGATTCCAGGATGATGCCTTCCGGGCCTTCCGGAACAGCTTCCCGGGCATAATACAAACGGACGCCGTTCTTTTTCAGCTTGTATTTGTACGTGGCAGCATCGTACCTGTTTCGGGCAAACCGATCGGTTTTCCAGCAAATAACAGCCTGAAATGTGCATTTTTCGCTGTCGGCGATCATTTTTTGAAATCCTGGGCGTTTGTCTGTACGGCCGGTTAATGCCTTATCAGTATAATGTTCCACGATTACGAAGCCGTGTCGCTCCGCGTATTCGGTACATTCTCGGATCTGGCCTTCGATGGATTCTTCGCGCTGGCCAGAGCTGGAATACCTGGCATATATGACGGCCGGAATCTTAACAGCGGTATTTTCTGCAGGTTTCTTCTTACTCATCCGGAACCACCGTCTTTTCTATGCTTACGGAAAACCGCCAGGGGTAATACTTCTCCGGTCCTTTTTTCCGGCGCTGGGCGCTGCTATTGTAAAGAATCTCGTAACCGGTGCCACCTTCGGCTTTTATAGTTAATTTACTGTCTACAAACAGATCCTTGTTTCTTTCGTCTAAATCCGGAATCACTCCGATGTATTCGTATACTGATCCATCAGCCGACGCGTAAATGTCGGCGCCGTTTTCTTTCGGATCGGCGCGGCAGCTTAATGGCTGAATGTTCCATTTGTAAATAATGTCGCCAACGTCATACCCGGCATCATTCAATTCGCGCATACTGCTGAGGTACAAACCATTCTGCCAGAATTCCTTCTTTTCGAATCTGGATTCAATTACGCCATATTTCTTGTCTTCCGAAATGACATCGAATGTTTTACGATAAACGACCGGAGCCGGCGTTCTCTTCTTTTTCTTTTCTTCTTTTCGCCGCTGAATATCAGCACGTGCTTTTTCCTGCTTTTCCGGATGAATTATGGCATCGATAGCAATAAACAGTACAACGGCAATAGCCGCCAAAATGATGAGCGTCATATTCTCTCCTATTCCAAGCCAAGCAGAACGCGCAATGCCTTGCGGGTTTTCTCATCTGCTTTTCTATACTCTTGAATAACCGCGGTTTCTTCCGGATCGCTCACAAGAATACCGGCTGTGCCTTCGGAAAGATTGTCCAAGTAATTATCCAGCGCAGCTTCATCCGAATAACCGCATAAATACGCTTCGCTGACATTGAGGGCATTTGCTATTTTTGTGAGTTTTTCGCCGCGTGGCATATACAATCCTTTGTAGTAATTCGTTATTGTTCCATGATGTATGCCGGTACGCTGTACCAGATCAGCTTGCCGGATGTTCTTTTCTTCCATTATCTGCCGGAGCTTTTTCCCGAATTTTTCGCTATATATTGACATTATCGCAACCGCCTTTACACCAATATAATAGCATTATGTTGTCTGAAAAGCGCGTTTTTTCACGCTTTTGCTTACTTTCTGCGTGGTTTTCTTTTCTTTTTGTGTTGACATAGCTAATCCGTAGAGGTATATTTTGAATGCGTGAAAATCACGCAGAAAGGAGAAACGCAATGAGCGAACAGCTTAAACCGGAATTCAAGAACAACAAACTGCGCGGCCGGATCACTGAATTGTACGATACGCAGGAATCGTTCGCGGACGCAATCGGGAAAGCTCGCATGTGGGTAAACCAGCGACTTACCGGCACCGTTGAAATGAGCCGATCGGACATTCATCTGATGGCGAGCGCACTTGAGATTCCGCAGGATGAAATCGGCGTTTATTTTTTTACACTGTGACGCGTGAAAATTACGCAGAAAGGAACGCAAATATTCGCGATCCTGTCCGTTTTGAGGAAATCCCGCCGGAACAGCTGCAGGCATTATGCGGCGCGGTGATCGAAATCACCCGCGAACAATTCCGCCGGCCGGAAATCCAGGAAGAATTTGCCCGCTGGAAAGCGGAACGAAAAAGAACGGCGCTTCATTCCCTGGAAAAGACCGAAGCACCGAACTGACCGGCTTTTATTAAAAGCCACCTGCATTTTAGCAGGAAATGAAAGGAAGGAAAATGACAACAATTAGAAAAACAAAGTGCCGGCATTTACGGCCGGAAATCCGCTACGCCTTGGACCGTATCGAAATGCTGGCAGCCATTCTCATGGGCCTGTACTGCTATGTGCGCGTATTCCTGTTTATTGTGGGGATCGATTTATGAAATACACATATAGGGTCGAGGTTTACACCTCAAACAAAACAATGGCAATAAGTGCATACACGGACGACGATATCCCGTACGGAGTCTGCACGCTCAACCTTGAAGAATACGGCGTCACGCCGCTGCCTGGTTACATTTTTGTACCAGCCTATAAGATAAGCCAGGAATTCCTGCAGAACATAATCACAGACCTGGGCGATCCGGAATATAAACCGCTGCCGTTCGGCATGGGACCGTTCAAAGCCCGCATGTATCTGCTTAAATTGCGCAACGACTGGCCGGAAGCATTGAACGTGGATCCGGTAACGCTGGCAATCCTGGCCGGAGAAATGGAGATCCCGGATGATTTTTGAAGCAAAGAAAACAGGAGAAGGAACATGGCAGGTATATGGAAGACTGCCGGAAAACGACCGCGAACAATTGTTCGTCGAATTTGCATCGCTGGCAACAATCTGCATAGAAAAGCCGGATGTGCTGGGCGTGCTGGCTGATGCGTTTAAATTTGTGGAACAAAACGGCGGAGACGGCGGACATATATCTGTGCTGCATAGGCCGTTCGAGAAAGGCGGAATGGCATGATCCTGAAATATATTCTTTATTTTCTGCTGATATCGATCGTTTTTTGCGGATGGTATGTGCTTGTCATGTATATGCGTGAAATGAACAAACGCATGCAGCGCGTGGAAGTGCTGGCAAAGCAGAACAAGAAACAGCTGAACGCGAAAGCCGGCATGGACGACACGCATTTCATTTCGCTGGCCATTGAAATTACAGAGCTGAAAAACCGGATCAGATACGCAGAGCATGCCATCGGTTATACGTACCCGGAAAAGGAAGATCCAGAATGCTGAGATACAAGAAATCACTGTACGCCGATAATTCCGTTTATGACGTCCATAAATACAAAAATCGTGCGGAATGGCTCAAAGGCCGCGTGCATGGCATCGGCGGATCGGACGCGAGCGCCGCCATAAACCGGAATCCGTGGCGCAGCAACCTGGAGTTGTGGCAGCTGAAGACACACCGGATTAAAGCGCCGGATATCTCGAACAATGAGCGCGTTATTTACGGGCAGGAAGCAGAAGATCACATCCGCCGGCTGTACCAGCTCAAAAGAAAAGGCCGGGTTGACGTGCATTACATGCCGGATGTTGTCCTGCAGAACAAAGCGGATCCGATCCTGCTGTACAGTCCTGACGGGCTGCTGCAGGAAACTGATACAGGCCGCTGCGGAATTCTGGAAGTAAAGACAGCAACACCGATCATGTCGCTGCAGCGTGAAAAATGGAAAGATCAGATCCCCGAGAATTATTTCATTCAGGTATTGCACGGGATGAATGTTACCGGGTTCGATTTCGTGGACTTGATCGCGGAGCTGACATACGACGACGATTACAGCCAGCTGCGCATATATCACATTGAACGGTCCGACGTTATCGGTGAACTGGAATACGTAAAGAATGGCGTGCTGGACTTTTGGAACAAATATGTGCAAACAGACACAGAGCCGCCGCTGTATCTTCCGGTGATTTAGCCATGAGAAAAAACGAAATAAAAGTAGGCGAACGCAATTTATTCGAATACGCCTATGAAGAAGAAAAAGAAAGGCAGAAAACAATGACAGAGACGAACAAACCTTTAGGAGTGGAGATCTACGAAAAACGGATCGGCTTACTTTCCTGGAATTTCGAAGAATTGAATAGAGGGCTGGATGCCCGCCTGCAGAAATACAAAAACCTGCAGTATACGGATGATCAGATCGACCTGGCGAAGAAAGACCGTGCAAACCTTAATAATTTCAAAAAAGCGATCAATGACCGGAAGATCGAATTGAAGAAAGAATTCTGCGAGCCATACGACGATTTCGCGGCGCAGGTTAAGCAGCTGACGGCAAAAATTGATGAAGCCGTCTACGGCATAGATCAGCAGGTGAAATCCTACGAGCAGAAAGAGAAAGACGACAAGAAGGCAAGAATAACAACGTGGTGGGATGAAAACGGCGCGAAGCTGTATAAAATCCCGATTGATTCCGTTTTTGACGAAAAATTTCTGCTGAAAGGTTGCAAAGATTCAGCCTGGCAGAAAGCGCTTCAGGAAAAGGCGGCGCAGATCGACCGTGACCTGGATACAATTTCACACTTTCCGGATATTGACCAGCTTAATTTCTGCGTGCCTGAATATCTGAAATGCTTAGACCTTGGCCAGACGCTTTCCGCCTGGGAAGAAAAGAAAGAAGCCGATCGGCAGGCCGCTGAGCTTAAAGAAAGAATGGAAAAAGAACGTCAGGAGCGCGAAGCACAGCGCAGAGCTTATGAAGAACAGCGAGCTGCAGCCCGTGCCGCCAAACCGGCAAAACCGCAAGAGCCGGCAGCACCGATCGAGCAGCCACAGGAACCGCAGATCTTCACCCGTGCCATGAAAGTACAGGGAACCCGTGAACAGATCGTCGCGCTGGCGGACTTCATGAAAGCAAACGGCATTAAATTCTGGAAGATTGAGGTCCCGCAAGGATGAGACAGGTAACATTTTACGGACCGGCGCTTAAAGAAGCGCTGGCCGCCGCTGGCGTCAATAATTTCGCGGACCTGTCCCGCGAGCTTGGGTGCGGTAGCAGCTATATCAGCAATGCAATAAGCAGAAACAGCATGGCCGTAGCGATCGCAAAGCAGATCATGCAGAAATATGGCATTGATTGCGAACAGATGAAAAAGCCGGCGGAGCCGGAAAAGGACATGCAGAAAATCGGTGATCCGGAACAGCTGCAGCTTGATCTTGTAAAAACCGGATTGACGCAGGCAGACATTTACAAAGCAGTATATGCGGCGATTATTGACGCATTCAGAGACATGGAAAAGGAGAAAACAGAACATGGCAAAAGTAACTAATACGCTGGTGAATAAAACAGCGCCGGAAAAGACCCTGCAGAAATATGTAAACGACATGATGAAAGGCGGCGCGATCGCAAAGGCATTGCCGAAAGTAATCACTCCGGAGCGCTTCACACGCATGACGCTTTCGGCAATTTCAAACAATGCAGATCTGCAGGCATGCACGCCGACCAGCTTTCTGGCGGCTATGATGCAGGCGGCACAGCTGGGCCTTGAGCCTAATACGCCGCTGGGGCAGGCTTATTTGATCCCGTACAACAACCACGGCCGGATGGAATGCCAGTTTCAGACCGGATATCAGGGACTTATCGATTTATGCTACCGCACGAAGGAATACAAGCGGATTACTGCTGAAACGGTATACGAAAATGATGTTTTCGAGTATGAACTTGGCCTTGATCCGAAGCTGACACACAAGCCGGCTATGGTGAACCGCGGCGAGCCGATCGCATATTATGCCACATATACATTGGTGAATGGCGGGCAGTCGTTTGTTGTCATGAGCAAAGACGAAATGGAGAGCTTCCGCAAGCAGTACGTAAAGGCTTCCAGCGCACGGACGCCATGGAATACGGCGTTCGACAGCATGGCCAAGAAGACCGTATTAAAACAGCTGCTGAAATATGCACCGAAAACTGCAGACGTAGCCGCCGCCGTTTCTGCAGACGAAACGATTAAACACGAAGTAGCGGACGATATGACGACCGTGCCGGCAGACGTTATCGAAATTGACGCTGATACCGGCGAAGTGATCCAGGACGCTGAAACAGTAACAAAGCAGGCCGCAGAAGAAGCAATCGAAGGCGACGACAGCCTGTTGTAAGAAAGGGAAATCGAAAAATGATTAGTTTTGATGTAAAAGCCACATTTATGGAACTGCTGGAAGCAGATCCGGAAATCGTAAAGAACGCAGACGAATGTTTGACGATGATAAAAAGCTATACAGCACGGCCTGGCTTCGATGCCGCGAAAGCTGAGCTGATTATTCATGTGCCAGTAGTATTCGACGATTCTGCTTGCAGTTATAAAACGCAGATATCCACTGAGATAAAAACGCAGAACGCCAAGAAACAGCATACGCCGTTAATGATTTACACCGATCAGGATACCGGCGAAAGGATGATCAGAGATCCGAACGTGCCGAAGGGGCAGGGGAAATTATTCTGATATGGAAAAGTGCCTGTTTTTCACCGTACCAGGCGCACCGAAAGGCAAAGGCCGGCCAAGAGTAACAAAGACCGGCCACGCCTTTACGCCGAAGGATACTGCAGAATACGAAAATCTTGTGCGGCTGTACTTTACGCAGACATACCCGCGCCACGTGCCTATTACCGGGCCGATCCGGGCGGAGATATCGGCATATTTCCCGATTCCAAAAAGCTGGACGAAGAAAAAGCGGCAGCAATGGAAAGAAGGCGGCGTGTATCCGGTTGTGAAGCCGGACGCGGACAATATAGCAAAATCCATCCTGGATTCGCTTAACAATATAGCTTTCACTGACGATTCGCACGTTATCGAGCTGAACGTACGGAAGCTGTATGGAACGTTTCCGCATGTTGACACCTTGATAAGATACGACGGCCCGGAAGAAATGGAGAAACCAGAACATGTTCATGCTTGAAATGATGGCTATTACCGCCGTTATCATGATCCCGCCGTGCATGCTGGCTGCTGAATTCATAATTCAAGCCACAGAAGCATTCCTGCGCTGGAAAGGAAACCATAAGAATGAGTAAAGCCGAATATGTAGACCGCACCAGAGCGCTGGAAATCCTGCAGAAAATCGAAAAAAAGCGCCGCGGGTGCAACTGTAGCAAAGAAGCGATCCGGCAGGCCGATGCCATTGTATATGCGCAGGAAGTTGTCCGGCAGATCAAGCCGTCGGACGTGATCCCGTTCGAATTTATACGGGAGTGGTTCAGACGTGAAGCCAACTATTACGAAATCGGTTATATGGCTGAATTTCTGATTGAAGATTGGAGAAAAGAGAATGAGCAAAAAGAAGAAACCGAAGCATTGTAAAAGCGAAGAATTACGCAGGCATGCATTTGCATACAGAAAGGCGCTTGCAGACGCACGCCGGCTTATGGACGCGCCTAAATTCATACGAAGAAAGGAAAAATAAGATCATGGAAGAAAAAGCAGCAAAGAAAACATTCGACCGCGGCGATACCGTGTATGTACGCGCCGAAGTAATCGGAACCATTACCGGGCTGAACTCCGGAGCTAAGTATGCCGTAATTTTCCCGGACGGGAAAACGTCATACGTGCACGAAAAGGATCTGCTGAAAGATGAACCACGCTAGCATATCCGGCAGGCTTGGCCGCGATCCGGAGCTTAGGAAGACCACAAGCGGCCTGAGCGCATGTTCCTTTTCTCTGGCCGTCAAACGGCCGTACGCGAAGGAAGGCGAACAGGATACCGACTGGATTAACGTACAAGCCTGGCGGCAGTCTGCAGATTATATCTGCGATCATGCCGAAAAAGGCGACCTGATCGGTGTTGAAGGCCGTATACAGGTTAGATCGTATACCGGCAGAGATGGCACGGAGAAAACCATAACGGAGATCGTGGCAGAACGCGTGGAAGTCCTGCAAACAGCCACAAAAACAGCCGCCAGCAGTGGAAATACAGCGAACCGAAGCAGAACACCGTCTGCTAGCAAAAAGCGGCAGGAAGTACAGGCGGCAACGCCGGATGAAATAGCACGCTGGGCATATGAAGAAACCGGCGAAGTGGTAAATCCGGACGACTTGCCATTTTAGGAAGTGAGGATCCTTAGAAATGCAGATTATTAAATTTTCGGCAGGCTTATTGATCGGAGCCACCGCCGGATTCGTGGCCGGCAACATCTTCATGATGATTGTCGTGCCTGCAATATTGCGGGCAGGGGTTGATCATGACTACGAATGAACAACTGAACATGATAAAGCAGCGGATCGAAGAAACGCAGGAAGGCTTGGCAATGACACGCAGCCACAAGCGCCGGCAGGACCTGCGCAGGGCACTGGAAAAGCTGAACCGGAGAAAGCGCCAGCTTGAAAGAGACCTGAAAGCAGGAAAGTAAAGGAAAGCGCGGTGCCGTTTATTATAGGCGGCACCGGAGCTTACGAGAAAGCAACATGAGCGAAAAAGGTTATATAAAGATCGACAGAAAAATAGACGGCTGGGAATACCGGCACGATATGTCACGACTTGGCTTTTGGCTGCATTTACTTCTTTCCGCTGAATGGAAAGGACCGGAACGAGGAGTTTTCGTTACGTCGCGCCGTGAAATCGAAAGAGAAACCAGCCTGGACCATAAAACGATAAGCAAGTATCTGACAGAACTTGAACAGCTGCAGCAAATACAGATTTTACCGGCAGGGAGAATGTCGAAAATTATCATACTTAACTATGAACAATATCAGGGCATTTTACCGCGGGCGAAATCCCGCGCTAATGCGGGCGAAATCCCGCAGTCGGAAGATTTACCGCGGGCGAAATCCCGCGCTAATGCGGGCGAAATCCCGCGCTAATGCGGGCGAAATCCCGCAGTCGGAAGATTTACCGCGGGCGAAATCCCGCGCTAATGCGGGCGAAATCCCGCAGTCGGAAAGCACCCCATCTTTATTTAATAGAAACAATGAAGAAATAGAGTGTATTAAGAATAGAAACACATATACGGGTGAGAGTGTTGACGCTGAATTGCTGACTGATGCAGAAAAATGGTTTTCAGAATTCTGGACAGTCTACCCGAAGCACAAGGCTAAAGCAGCGGCGGAAAAAGCGTTCCGGAAGGTATGCACCAGTGCCGACGAATTCCGGCGGATCATGGCCGGGCTGAATAATGCCATAAGCCGGGACTGGCAGAACATCGATCCGCGGTATATCCCGTATCCTGCGACCTGGATAAACGGGAAGCGCTGGGAAGACGAAGAAACGTCGCAAAAGACGCGAAACCCGTATATTCAGGCACTTATTAACGAAATGAATGGAGAAAAAAATGAACCTGAAGGAAACGAAAACGATTCTGGCTATGATCCGTTCGACGTATCACATTACCGCAAGCAATGGGCTGACGGCTGAAGACGTGGACACGGAAGCGAGAATCTGGCAGCAGTTATTCCCGGAGCCGTTCGAAATGGTAATGCCGGCGGTGAAAATTTGTATGCAGACGATGCACTTTGCGCCGCTGCCTGCAGATATCCGCGAACAGATGGCCATAGCGCTGGAAGACCAGGAAGACACGCCGGAGCGTGCCTGGGAAATCTACCGGAAAGCATTCTGCCAACTTGGATCTTACGAAAGCGCGCGTGAAGCCTGGGAACAGCTGCCCGAAAAAATCCGCGCCGTGACGTCGCCGGCTGAAATGAAAACATTCGCGTACGATTTAACCAGTGCAGAGGTTAACGGATTCCAGAAAACGCAATTCGTAAAGGCTTACGAAGGACTTAAAAAGGCACGCCGGGAACAGCTGAAAGGTCTGCCGATGAATAAGCCGGAAAACGTGGCGCTTGTTGCGGAACCGGCGAAAATCGCAATAGAAGGGAAATCAGCATGATGGTAATATCACACATCGAATATTATCTGCTTGTTTTGGGCGCGGTGCTTGGCCTGATTATGGCCATCGGGCTGATATTCGTTATTGCCATTGTGCTGATTGAAGACATAAGTAAAGGAGAACGGAAAAATGGATGAAATGGACGTCGCAGAGATCATGCGAAGAATCGGCCACGGCCGCGGAATAATCACGCCAGATCAGGCGATCGCTTACCAGGAAGCGGAAATAAACCAGTACCGCGAGAGAATTAAAAGCATGGAAACGGAAATTAAAGCACGCGCCGAACATATCCGGATTCTGGAAGAAAAAGTGCAGAATGCAGAAGAACAGGAACATCTGATCGGAAGGCTGAGCCGCCAGAACGAAGGATATCGCGAAGAAATCCGGCAGCTGAAAAAAGAATTATCGCAGTATGACAAGCTGAAATCTGGCACAGGCATTATTGTTCCGGATGATTCCGGCACGGTGATAACAGTAAACCGTAAAGATATCGACAACGTGGAGATCTATTTCAAAGGATGGAATAACGAATGATTTACACGGATGAAGATCAGGAAATGATCCGGTACGCTGACGGTGTATTCAGGTCTGTAAGCTATCACTTCAGCATGCTGCTGAAATATGGCGACAGGCTGGACGAGATCGCGGAACAGCTGAAAGGAACGGTGCGAAGTCCTGCAATTCGCGATCCGGAAGAAGCAAAATACCAGCGCGGCACCGTGATATATCACTGTAATATTGCGGAGCTGATAAGCGAAGAAACAGAGACGGCCACTAAATACAGAGCGTCGGAAGCTGTATTGTACGAGCTTGCCAGCTTTCTGCAGAGTGAGTGCACGCCGGAAGAAATAGAGATCGTGTGCGCATATTATGATGAACGCTTGCCGCTTTGGCTGATAGGAGAACGCGTGAACTATTCGAAGGAAGCGATCCGGAAAAAGAAGAACGATATCCTGCTGAGATACGCAAAAGTTGCCGCGGCAATAGACAAACCTGTGATATAATGCGCGTAACTGGAAATAGAACCGCACGAAGGGGATAACGTGCGGCTTTATTTTTGGCCGGGCATAGCCGGGAGTGAATAAATAAAGAGCTTGTCTTTTATTAGTTTTCTGCAAGCCGCCTCCTTTCGTATAACAGCGATCACGCCCGGCTGTGTTTTTAATTCGATAGGTGAAAACATGAAAAGTTTAGCAGCTGAAGAATTTTATAATTCAGCAAAATGGAAAGCGAAACGCCGTGCTATCCTGCGCCGTGACGGTTACGAATGCCAGCTGTGCAAACGATACGGCCGGCATGTTGATGCGTGGGAAGTGCACCATATAAAACACTTTGATGAATGGCCGGAGCTTGCGCTGGACGACAGCAATCTGATATCGCTGTGCCATTCATGCCATAACAAGCAACATCCGGAGAAGATCAGAGCCGCGAACGAGCGCGGACACTTGCGCCGCTTCTAACAGTATCCCCCCCGCCCCGCGGCGGAGTTAAAACGGCTTGCTTAATGGCGCGGGTCAAAATTTCCAAGTGCGCCGGATTTTGAAGCCGAGGGGGTATTGGCTGAGAAAGGACCAGAAATGCAGATATACGACGTAAATATTACGGAGCTTATACCGTACGCGAAAAACCCGCGAAAGAACGACGCGGCAGTGGATGCGACGGCCGCCAGTATAAAAGAATTCGGATTTAAGGTACCGATCGTCATTGACCGGAACAATGTAATCGTTGCCGGACATACCAGGCTAAAAGCCGCTAGCCGGCTGGGACTTAAAACCGTGCCTTGCGTCATAGCTGACGATCTGAGCGATGAACAGATAAAGGCGTTCAGGCTTGCCGATAACAAAACGGCAGAGCTTGCCTGCTGGGATCTGCAGCTGCTTGGCGAAGAACTGGCGGAAATAACAGATATCGATATGAGCCTTTTCGCTTTCGATCCGGATAAACTGCAGGCCGATAACGAATGGTTCAAAGACAGAGAACAGGAAGGAAAAAGCCACGAAGACGGAAACGAAGAATATAACAATTTCGTGGATAAATTCGAACAAAAGAAAACAACGGACGACTGTTATACGCCGGCGATCGTGTACAATGCAATATCCGGATGGGTGCAGAATGAGTACAATGTGAACCCGGCGACGTTCATACGGCCGTTCTATCCGGGGGGGGACTATACAAACGAAAAATACCCGCCTGGTTGCATCGTGATGGACAATCCGCCGTTTTCGATTCTGGCGGAAATCGTGCGATTTTACACGGAGCGGAATATCCGCTTTTTTCTTTTCGCACCGTCGCTGACCATCTTTTCTTCTTCTTCTTCTTCCTGTGCCGTTGTCGTCGGTGCGCCGGTTACATATGAAAACGGAGCCGTCGTCGCAACATCATTTATTACAAACCTGGAAGACGGGAAACGCTTCCGATCGGCGCCGGACCTTTACGAAGCTGTAAAGGCTGCGGACGAAGAAAACCGAAAGCAGAACAGAACGGAGCTGCCGAAATATTCATATCCGGATTATGTAGTGACAGCTGCCGGCCTTCAATACCTGAGCAAACACGGCGTGCAGTTTTCCGCCAGCTTATCAGAAACGGAGCGGATCAGCGCGCTGGACATGCAGAAAGAATACGGCAAGGCCATATTCGGAAACGGTTATCTGATATCTGAACAGAAAGCCGCCGAAAAGGCCGCCGCCGAAAAGGCCGCCGCCGAAAAGGCCGCCGCTGAAAAGGCCGCCGCTGAAAAGGCTACGGCATACAAGTGGGATCTATCCGAGCGGGAAAAAGAGATCGTCCGGCGGTTATCTAACTCAAATTAAACAACAGAAAGGGGACGGCATGAAGAAAAACGGATGGAAAAAGAAAATAAAAGCCGCATGCGAGGAAGCCGGAACCTACAGGCCGTACTTTGATATACCGATCGCGCAGCTGGCGGACATTCTAGCCAGACGCGACGACGCGCTGGAACAATACAAGCAGACAGGCGGAAAACCGGTGGTTGTTCATACAAACAAAGCCGGTGCCAAGAACCTGGAAAGAAATCCGGCACTTTTGATTATCGACGCATGCGAGAAAACAGCGCTGGCCTACTGGCGCGACCTCGGCTTAACTCCTGCCGGATTGAAACGGATCGACGAAAACAGCATGAAGAAACAGAAACGCGGTTTTGGCGATATCCTTAAAGACCTGAGCGAATGAGCAGAAAGAAAGAAGCTATCATCCCGTCGCTGGATGATTTTCTGAATACTGCGCCTTCCTTGGATAATTACATATTCAACGATGGCGCCGGCGGAACCTCATACGAGATCGAGCCGGAAAAGAAAGACGACGGCGACGAGCTGACGCCGTTACAAAAACAGGAGTTAAACAGCAGCGTAAAGGTTAAGAAAACAATATCCGGCCATAAAATGCGCCGCATACTATCCGAAGCCAATCTGGAAAAAGAACTGCCCTGGCATTTTGAGCCTGGCGTTTCATATCACTGCATGAGCTGGGGAGACGTTGACAGCCTGACATATTTTAGGGCCGTCGTAAAACAGCAGCACATCCGGTACGCGTTTATATCCACGTGGTGTATGGCCATGGAAGACGTAACGGAAATAGAACACTGGCTGAAATACGGATATATCGACCGCGTGGATTTTTACTGCGGCGAAATCTTCCGCGGATCATACACGGCAGAATATGAAGCCGTTGTGGCGCTGGAAAAGAAATACGGCGGCCGCTTGTGCATCTTCCGGAATCATTCCAAGATCATGGTTTTGCTTGGAGATCGTTTTGACGCCGTTATAGAATCCAGCGCGAACGTAAATACAAACCCGAGAACAGAGCAGACAGTAATCACGACAGATACAGAACTGGCACACTGGTATAAAGAAATTTTCGACGGCATTATATCGTTTGATCGTTCTTTCGATGAGGTGCAGCCGTATGACTGCTAAATCTTTCAAAAAGGAAGTCCTACAGTACGCTGAGGACGTAGTATCCGGAAAGATCAAAGCCGGCGGAAATGTGCGAGAGTGCCGGCGCTTCCTGGAAGACTTGAAGCGCGACGACATAGAACTGCGGCCGAGTTCTCCGGACCTTGTGATAAACATTATTCAGAAATTCATGGTTCACAAGAAAGGCGAAGCACTGGACGGCACGCCGCTGGTAAACAAGCCGCTGATGCTGCAGCCCTGGCAACGCTTTATCGTTTACAACCTTGTGGGCTTTTATTACAAAGGCACGAAGGAACGCCGATATAAAGAAGCCTTTATCTTTATCCCGCGAAAGAACGGGAAAACCACATTCGTGGCCGGCCTGGCTTTTGGTCTGGCAATGCTGGAAAGAAAATCCGGAGCCACGATCTACATTGTTGCGGCCGCTTTAAAGCAGTCCCTTGAATCATTCGACGCGATCCTGTACACGCTGACATATCAGGGTATTATTGACGAATTCCGGGTGCTGAATAACAACGCGGAGCATTCAATAACGTATCAGTTTTATGACAGCGAAGGGCGACCGGACGGTTCAATAAAAATCGAAGCACTGGCAGCCAACCCGGATACGCAGGATTCCTTTAACTGTAATATCGCAATCGCTGACGAAATCCAGGCGATGAAGAAACCGGCACAATACAACCGATTCAAGGAAGCCATGAAGGCATATACCAACAAGCTGATGATCGGAATTACTACGGCCGGCGACAATGTGAACAGTTTCTGTTATGGCCGTCTGCAGTATGCTGAAAAGATTCTGGACGGAACGGTGCAGGATGATTCGCTTTTCTGTTTTGTGTCAAAAGCAGATCAGGACGACAAGGGAAATGTGGACTATACGGACCCGGCACAGCATGAAAAGGCGAACCCGTCTTATGGCGTGACGATCAGGCCGGCAGACATGCTGCAGGAATCGCTGCAGGCGCAGAATGACCCGCAGCAGCGGAAGGACTTCTTATCACGAAGCCTGGACATTTATACAAGCGCGATGCGGGCATGGTTTGACCTCGAAGAATTCAAAGCCAGTGATCAGAAATACAGCTGGACCATTGAACAGCTGGCGAAACTGCCGATCAAGTGGTACGGCGGCGCCGATCTTTCCCGACTTTATGATCTGACAGCCGGCGCGATTTATGGACATTACGAAAAGGAAGACGTCGACATAGTGATAACGCACGGATTCTTCCCGGTTACACAAGCGGCGCGGAAAGCTGACGAGGATAATATCCCGCTTTTCGGCTGGCAGGATGATGGATGGCTGACCATCTGCGGCGGCGCCACGGTGAACATTTCTGATATTGTGAACTGGTTTATATTCATGCGGAAGCTGGGCTTTAAAATTGTGCAGCTTGGCCATGACCGGAAATTCGCACGGGAATTCTATATGGCCATGGAAGCCGCAGGGTTCAAAACGGTAGACCAGCCGCAATATTATTACGTGAAATCGGAAGGCTTCCGGCATATTGAGAAGCGCGTAAAAGACGGGCGCTTTTACTATTTACATTCCGAAGCATTCGAATACTGTATTTCGAACGTGCACGCGATCGAAAAAACCGACGATATGGTGCAATACCAGAAAATCGGAGAGCATGACCGCATCGATCTTTTCGACGCATCGGTATTCGGGTGCTGCAGATACCTGGACAATATGGCGCGCAGCAGTCGCGCGAAAAACTGGTGGGGTGAAGAATGAGCAAAAGAAGAAGAAAATACAACAAACGAGAAGACACGGAAACAGTGACGACACCAGCCGCCAAAAACTCGGTCGGTTTCCTTGTTTCAAAGGAAGCATACGAAACGCTCTGCGTATCCGGATACACGCGGCTGGACCAGATACCGGAAATCGTAACAGGTTGTTATAAAAAGGCATCCCTGCTGGCATCTATGACTATTCACTTGATGAGCAACACGGACAACGGCGACATCCGGATACAGAACGAGCTTTCCCGGATGATCGACATAAACCCGAACAAGTATATGACCCGGGTTAATTTTATGACGATCGTAATTATGAACATGCTGCTATACGGAAAAGGTAACAGCATCGTAAGGGTGAACACAAAAAAAGGACTACTCGACAGCATGGATCCAATTCCGCCGAACCGTGTCACGCTTGTGCCGGACGCTTCCGGATATGCCTATACTGTAAACATTGACGGCGTGGCACGTGATCCGGACGACATTCTGCATTTCGTTTACAATCCGGATCCATACCAGCCATGGCGCGGCCGTGGCATGCAGGTGGTACTTAAAGACGTGGCCGGAAATCTGCGACAGGCAGCGGCTACAGAAAAAGGATTCATGGAAAGCAAGTGGAAGCCTTCCGTTATCGTGAAGGTGGACGGCTTAACGGAAGAATTCGCAAGCCCGGAAGGCCGCAAAAAGCTGCTGGAAAGCTACATCGATACGGCAGAAGCCGGCGAGCCGTGGCTTATTCCTGCAGATCAGTTCAGCGTCGAACAGATCAGACCGCTGAGCCTGGCGGACCTGGCAATAAAAGACACCGTGGAGCTTGACAAAAGAACGGTGGCGGCCATTCTTGGCGTGCCGCCTTTTGTTTTGGGAATCGGGCAGTTTAACCGTGCAGAATGGAACAATTTTGTAAACACAGAATTGCGGACGCTGGCAAAGACGATCGAGCAGGAAATGACCAGGAAGCTGATACTTTCGCCGAACTGGTACCTGCGTTTCAACGTGCTGTCTTTGCTTGATTACGATATGGAAACAATCGCGAAAGTGTTCTGCATGCTGCAGGACCGCGGCGACGTTTCCGGAAATGAAGTACGCGACCGTCTGGGTATGTCACCAGTTGACGGATTGGACGAACGCAAGGTGCTGGAAAACTATATCCCGGTAGCAATGAGCGGGAAACAGAAAAAGCTGATTCAGGACAGCGAAGGAGAATAAACAAATGCCAAGAGAACAGGAAAAGATTACGGCGAGAACCGGAAGGCAGATGCGCACGGTTTCGTCACAGTTTCAGATCAGGGATAACGCCGGAGAAAACGGAGAGCGCCGCATAGAGGGCTACTTCGCTGTATTCGGCGATACATACGAAATGTGGCCAGGGCTGACAGAAAGCATCGACCCGCACGCGTTTGACAACGCGATCGCGGACGACGTGCGCTTCTTGATCGACCACGAAACGAGGCTGGTTTTAGGCAGAACCGCAGCGCATACCGGTGAACTCCGGGTGGATTCGCACGGCTTATGGGGTAGCGTCATCATCAATCCGAACGATAGCGACGCCATGAACGCATTGGCCCGCGTTGAGCGCGGCGACGTTAACCAGTGCTCTTTCGGCTTTGACATTCTCGACGAGGAAGCCGAATTCCGCGAGGATGGATCCGCACACTGGACGATCAAAGAAGTGAAGCTCTACGAAGTTTCGATATGTACATTCCCGGCGTACGAAAGTACAGCCGTATCCGCCAGAAAGCGCGATCTTGAAGAAATCCGGAACAAGCAGCGCAAGACATGGGCGGCAAGACTTCTCAACAAATTGAAAGGAGAAACAGAAGAATGAGCCTTAGAGCTATTTTACTGCGCAGCCGTATTCAGGCTGCAAACGCGCAGCTGGAACAGCTGAGAACAGCAGCGCAGGCCTTCGAAGCCAGACGTGCAGAGCTGGAAACAGCGATTCACGAAGCTGAAACGCGCACCGATCTGACAGACGAAGACCGCCAGACACTGGAAACAGAGGTCGAAAACTTCGATAACGAAGTGAACAACAACGCGAAGGCTTCCGAAAATCTGCAGAATTCAATCAATGAAATGGAAGCGGAACTGCAGGAAATCGAAGCCGCAAACGAACCGCGCCCGGCACAGCCTGCAGCACAGCAGGCAGAGCCGGAAGCAACAAACACAGATACCGCAACAGGTGAAGAAAGGACTAGAAATTTTATGACTGCAAAAAGATACAGAAACATGACATTCGAACAGCGCGCCGCTTTTGTAAAGCGCGACGAAGTCAAGGGCTGGCTGGAACAGATCCGCACTTGCATCAGGGAACGCAGAGCGCTGGAAAATGCAGGGCTGAACATTCCGGATGTTGCACTTCCAATGCTCCGCCAGGAAATCACCGTAACTTCCAAGCTCTACGCATATTTCAACAACCAGAACGTGCGCGGAACTACACGCCAGGTCGTTATGGGCGACATTCCGGAAGCTGTATGGACAGAGGTATGCGGCGAGCTTAACGAGCTGTCCCTTGGTTTCAATGAAACAGAGGTGGATGCCTATGAATGCGCAGGTTTCTTCGAGGTATGCAACGCGACACTGCAGGACAGCGACGAAGACCTGGCCGGCATTGTTCTTGAAGCACTCGGAAAAGCAATCGGCAAGGCATACGACAAGGCCGGCGTGTACGGCACAGGCGTAAAGATGCCGACAGGTTTTGTTACCCGTCTGGCACAGACAGCAAAACCTGCAGGATATCCGACAGCTGCAGAGCCGTGGGAAGACCTTCATACATCCAACATCATCACAATTACCGGAAAAACAGGCCTGGCACTGTTTAAGGAAATCGTGGAAAAAACCGGCTGCGCAGATAATGATTATTTCAGCGACGAAATGGTATATATCTGCAACAGAAAGACGCACCGCAAACTTGTGGCTGAATCCATGGACAAGAACGCAAACGCTGCAATCGTCGCGGCTGTAAACGACACTATGCCGGTTCTTGGCGGTGGCATTGTCGAGCTTCCGTTCATGGCTGACGGAGACGTGGCCTTCGGATATCTCGGCGCATATCTCATGGCTGAGCGTGAAGGAATCAGCGTCGGCCAGTCCGAACATGTTCGCTTCCTGAAAAACCGTACCGTATTCCGCGGCATTGCCCGCTATGATGGCAAACCGGTAATTGCGAAGGCTTTCGGTATCCTGAACATTAACGGAAATACCCCGACAACATCTGTAACCTTCCCGGCTGATGAAGCGAACGAAGGCGACTAAGAGGTGACGCATTATGGCCGAGACTAACGAGAAAGACGCCGAAATACTCGAACTGCTGATGGTTGATCTCGGCAAAACGGAGAATATGCCGGCTCTGCAGAAAAAATACCTGCAGAGCCTTATTTCTTCCGCGCGTACGGAGATCAAACGCGAAGGCGTCACAATTGACGACGAAAGCGCCGACGATCTGCTGACCGTTTCCATGTATGCCGCCTATCTGTACAGGAAACGCGCGAAAGACGGCGACGACAGCAAGATGCCGCGATATCTGCGGTATCGGTTAAACAATCGCGTACTGAGTGAGAAAGCGCAGGCGAAGGCCGATGCTTCTTGATTCAGGGCTTTTGACAATCTGCGAGCTGGTGAACATTGCCGAACCCGGCAATAAACCGCTGCAAAAATTAAACCCGCTGGCGCAGCAGTGGTATGGCGAAAGGACGATCGGATATAACCGGCAATATGCTGCGAAATCCGTAAACGAACAGGTGGACCTGCTTGTGCGGATATGGGCGGAAGATATCCGGCCGCGCATCGGCCATTATGTCATTGTGGACAACGAAACGCAGTACCGCGTTGATAATGTCACACTGACGGCGGACGAGGACGGCCTGACGGTTTACGATATGACCTTGGCCAGACTGGAGAACCATTATGACGTTATCCGATAAGCTGAAAATGGTACGCGACGCACTTCTGCAGACTTCCGGAAAGGTGTATCACTACACCAAAGGAAACGACGCCGGCAACCGGTATATCGTTTGGCAGGAATCGGAAGAAAGCAGCAGTGCAAACATGAATAACCGGAAATCTGAACAGGAAATTCACGGCACGGTGGATCTGTTTACCCGTATCGAATTCGATACACTGGCGGACGATGTGCAAACGGCGCTCAATAACGCCGATCGGATCGCCTGGCGGCTCAATAGCACGCAGTACGAAGACGAAACGGAGCTGATCCATTACGAGTGGGAATTCTGGATCCATTAACAGCATGGCCAAGTTCACAGTCGGAAAAGGCGCGCAGGAATATGTCGACCAGCTGGTAAAGCTGGAAGCGGACACGCTTAAAATTTTGGGAAAAGCGATATATCCCGGCGCCGGTGTTATCACCGATCAGATACGCAAAAACATTGCGGCCGTGCCGGTACATTCAGACAGCAAACTCGGAACATCTGAGGACCCTGTTACCGGATTGACAAGCGTACAGCGCGCCGGCCTTCTTGAAGGTTTAGGCATTTCGAAAGCGCGCAGCGAAAACGGTTATCTGCATGTAAAGGTAGGCATGGACGGGTACAACCGAACCCGGACGAAGAAATACCCGAATGGACAGCCAAACGCGCTGATCATTCGTTCCCTGGAATCGGGCACCAGTTGGCGGAGTAAGCAGCCGGTCATATCGCCGGCCGTTTCATCGAAACGCGCCGAAGCTGAGCAGAAAATGTCCGATACACTCGATGAAGAAATCAAAAAGATAATGAAAGGATAAGACGATATGAGCAAAGTAACAAATATGCCCGAAACCGGGAAAGTCGTTACAGGCTTTTCTCATTTCATGGTCGCGAATTATGCGGCGAATGCTGGTGTGGTTACATACAGCAATGGCCGTGTGGCTTCCGGTGCCGTTGATGTTAATTTGTCTCCGGAAGCATCCGAAGACAATAAATATTTCACAGACAACCAGCAGTCTGAAAGCGCCGGCGGAAAGTTCACGGGCGGCACGGCGGCGTTTACCGTTAAAGGCTTATTCATTGACGCGGAGCGCATGATGATGGGCCTGCCGGAAGCGTCCGAAGACGGCTGGACACCATACGGCGACGACCAGAAGGCGCCATATCTCGGCACCGGTTACGTAGTGCGCTACATGTGCAATGATCAGGAGATTTTCACGCCGCACATTTTGTGCAAAACAAAATACGATCCGATTCAGACAGCGGCAGCCACACAGGAAGAAGAAATCGACTGGCAGAGCCAGAGCTTAAACGCTCAGCTGTTCCGTGGTGACGATGCGAACCATAACTGGAAACTCATCGGCGACGACTGGACAACCGAAGAAGAAGCAATCGCACAGCTGGAAACAAAATTCGGCGTATCACATTCATAAAAGGCAATAAGCCACAGGAGGAAATTATGATTATCAACGGAAAAGAAAGAGAATTCGCTTATACAGTGGAAGCCGCGGATGAAATCGGCAAACTTTGCAAAGACGGCGACGTAAAGAACCTGGATTCTTTATTTGCCGGCACAGGGCAGGAAGGAATGAAGAACGATATAAAAATCGCGCTTATCCTGAACCGGGCCGCTGAAGACCGCAAGGCGTATTTCGATCCGCACTACCACCCGGAATACCTGACGGAAGCGGATTTTAAGTTTTTCCTTGTGCCGGACCTTACCAGGCTGGAAGCGGAATTTGCCAAGGTAATGACTGCAGATGCAGCCGTAACCGTGGAAACGAAAGAGCCTGAGCAGACCGGTAAAAAAAAATAAAACGAAAAAAGAAACCGCCGATTAAGTTAAACCTTGCCTGGTTTTTGTTTTATGGGCGGAAGCTGAACATGCAAAGGCAGGAGATCTTAGTTACCCGCATCGGTGAAATGCGGGATATGATCGCCTGCCTTTTAATTGATGAAGGGCGTATGGAATACAAGGCGCCAAAGAAAATCTGGACCTATGAGGAAGCCATCGCCCTGAAATGAAAACGTAAGAAACGAGGTGGAAACATGGCGGTAAACATTGGCCCGAAAATCGGGCTTGACGGCGAGAAAGAATACCGGTCGGCACTGAATAATATCATTCAGCAGCAGAAATTGTTAAACGCCGAAATGCAGAAAGTATCTTCCGCCTATGACACAAACGCAACAAGCATAAAGAAAAACAAAGAACAGCACGAGCTGTTAGGCAAAGCCGTAGAGAATCAGCAGAAGCGTGTCGATATGTTGCGGGCGGGCCTGCAGGACTATGAAAGCAAAGCAGGATCCAGCGCCACGGAAACGCTGAAAATGAAACAGGCGCTTGCGGAAGCTGAAACAGAATTAAATAACCTGCAGAGACAGTTCAAAGACACCGGACCGCTGAACACCTGGTGCAATGCCGTGGCCGAAGCCGGCGAAAAATTGCAGGGCGTAGGCCAAAAAATGCAGGACGTCGGCGGCATGGCCACAAAGTATTTGACGGCGCCGATCATGGCAGCCGGCACCGCATCGCTTAAAGCGTCGGTGGACTTTGAAAGCGGCATGGCGCAGGTACAGGCAACAATGGGACTGACAGCCGATGCAGAATCCAAGCTGAACGGTCAGACAGTCAATACAATGGACGCGCTCGGATCGCTGGCCAGAAAGATGGGATCTGAAACAAAATTCAGCGCTACGGAAGCGGCGGACGCCATCAACATTCTGGCCATGGCTGGAATGGATACACAGCAGATCTATGACGCGCTGCCGAATGTTTTAAACCTTGCGGCAGCCGGTAATATTTCCATCGCAGAAGCGGCGGACATTGCCACCGGATCAATGGCCGGTTTCGGGCTTGAGACTGAACAAAGCACAGAAGTGGCCGACAAGCTCGCAACATTGGCCAGCAAAGCCAAGGGCGACGTGCAATCGTTCGGTGCTGGCATGTCTACAGTTGCCGGCCAGGCGAAAATCACAGGACAGAGTCTGGATACGGTAAGTGTGGCACTGGGAATTCTTGGAAACCACAATATTGCGGCATCCGAAGGCGGCACCATGCTGCAGCGTGTTTTGAAAAATCTGTACCAGCCGACAAGCACCGGAGCCAAAGCGCTGGAAAGTTTGGGAGTATCTGCATACAACGCCGACGGATCGGCAAGACCCCTGCAGGAAGTCCTGCAGGACTTGAACGGACAGCTTGGCACATTGTCGCAGGAAGATTACAACAGCGTAATGGGCCAGATATTTGATACCGCAGCATTGAAAGGCGCATCGTTCTTAATTGACGAATGCGGCACGGAATGGGACGAACTGGCCGGATATATCGCAGAATCAGACGGAGCAGCGCAGCAGATGAGCGACACACTGATGAACACGACGGAAGGCCAGCTGACTATATTGAAATCAAGCCTTTCAGAGCTTGCCATATCACTTGGCCAGCAGCTCATCCCGTACGTGCAGGACGGCATCACATGGGTGCAGGGCATTGTCGATAAATTCAACAGTATGGACGACGGTACCAAAAAGCTGATTGTGACCGTCGGGGCATTCCTGGCGGCGGCTGGCCCGCTGCTTATATTCGGCGGCAAAGTCGTGTCCAGTATTGGCACGATCATGACGGCAGCAAAAGCAATCCCGGGAATGATAACAACCATTCAGACGGTTGGTGGTACATTCGTCGGAGCGGCAAAAGGCGCGCTTTCCGGTTTGTTTGGGCTGATAATGGCGCATCCTGTTATAGCAGTTACCGCGGCCGTGATCGGAGCGTTTGTCCTTTTGTACAGCAAATGCGAATGGTTCCGTGACGCCGTGCACGCTGTACTTGATTGGCTGCATACCGGCGTCGAAAACATCGGCACATTTACAAAGAACACAATCACCGGCGTGGTAAACTTTTTCACTACTTCCGGGAACAACATAAAAACCTTCACATCGAACACGATCAACGGGGTGAAATCGCTATGGGCCAACGGACTGAATGCGGTAAAAACGACCGTCGGTAATATCTTCGGCGGCATTTACAATACGATCAGTTCAAAGCTCGGATCTGCGCGCGATTTTGTGAAGGGAGCCATTGACAGGATCAAAGGCTTTTTCAATTTTTCGTGGAGCCTTCCACATTTGAAACTTCCGCACGTTTCAATATCCGGAAGTTTTTCCCTGGTACCGCCAAGCGTTCCGCATTTTTCAATCAGCTGGTACCGCAAAGCTATGGAAGGCGGCACGATCCTGAAAAACGCAACCATATTCGGAGCCGCAGGAAATACGCTGCTGGGCGGCGGGGAAGCTGGACCGGAAGCCGTTGTCGGCGTTTCTTCGCTGGCGCGTATGATTAAGTCCGCAGTCCTTGAAGGTTTCCACAGCGTTATATCCGGAATGGCGATCGCACCGACAATCACGAACACATACGGCGATACGAACGTATACATTTATACGCAGCCAGGGCAGGACGCTGAGGAAATCGCAGAACTGGCGGCGGATAAAGTGAACGAACGAATCCGCGAAGAAAGAGAGGTATTCGCATGAGTATACCATTTCACTACTTCACATATAACGGCCGGTCTTCGCTCGAATTCAATACGAAGATATCCGGAAACGGAACATTCGCCGCGCCGCAAAGAGATATCGAAAAGCAAGAGGTTCCCGGACGATCCGGGGACCTTTTAATCGATAACGGAAAATTCAAAAACATAACAATTCCATACGAAGCATATATCACGGAAGACTTTGACCACAGTATTGCAGCGCTTCGCGCTTTTCTGCTATCGACTGCCGGTTATCAGAGACTGGAAGACACATATCATCCGGATGAATTCAGGATGGCGGCGTACGCCGGCCCGTTTGATCCGAAAGTGCATGCCGTGTCTTCCGGATCGTTCACGCTTGAATTCGACTGTATGCCGCAGCGTTTCCTTAAATCCGGTGAAATTGCTTTCAGGGTAAACGCCGGGGAAGCAATGAAGATCTGGAACCCGTGTGAATATACCGCAAAGCCGGAAATAATCGTAACCGGAACAGGAACCTTCCAGGTGAATGATGTAACGGCACAGGTCGCAGAAAACAGCGGGTCTATAACAATCGACAGCGAGATACAGGAATGCTTCGATGGAACGACAAACAAAAACAGCGCGGTATCTTTTTCCGGATACAAGTTTCCGGAGCTGGTACCTGGCGAGAACTACATTTTTGCAGGAAATACGGTTAATTTACAGATTAAACCGAGGTGGTGGACAATATGAAACCAATACTGATGGACGATAGTAAATCACTGGCGGAGCTGTCACAGGACCAGACAAACGGGCTCGGCCGGCTTGACTGCTTAAAAGCAGAATGCAATGAAGTGGCAAACGGCGCATACACGGTTACGCTTGTGTATCCGGTGAGTGGTCGGCATTTCAATGATTTACATTATGGCGGAATCATTAAGGCAAAGCCAAACGACACAGCAAGCCTGCAGTTATTCCGCATAAAAAAGATCTCCAAGCCGATGAATGGCAAAATAGAGATCCAGTGCCAGCATATTACGTATGACCTAGCCAAAACATCGGTGCTTCCGTTTACTGCGATCGGAGCACAGGCGGCATGCGCCGGCATTAAGTCGCACCTGGTAAATGCCGAGCTGTACCCGTTCGACCTGATAAGCGGCAGCACGAATAACACGGCACAGTTTAACCTGCAGATACCGCAGAGCTTCCGGGCTTGCCTGGGTGGCGTATCCGGATCTATCTTGGATTTATTCGGCGGGGAATACGAGTGGGATAACCTGACCGTGCGGCACCATGTGCACCGTGGCCAGGATAACGGTGTGCGTATTTCGTATGGCAAAAATCTGACAGACATAAAGCAGGAAGAAAGCATCGAAAACATGTACACAGCTGTAATGCCGTATGTCATTCAGCAGAACAGCGAGAGCACTACAACGATTCTCGGCAATCTGCAGACGATCATGCCAAGCGATCAGCCGCGTGTTTTGAATCTGGATCTTTCGGAATATTTCGACCAGGACGCAACGATCACGCCGGCGGCGATCGACGAACGATGCCGTGCATATATTGAAGCTAGCAACCTGGACAAGCCGACAGTTTCGATCGATGTTTCTTTCGTCGCTTTATGGCAGACGGAACAGTACAAAAACATCGCGCCGCTGGAACGGGTGAACCTTTTCGACACGGTACATGTGAACTTTGAACCGCTGAATATTGAAGCGTCGGCGCGTGTGACGGAATACACGTACGACATTCTGAAAGAGCGGTATATTTCCATTCACCTGGGAAATGTGCGCAGCACATTGGCAAAGACCATAGCGCAGACGCAGGAACAGATCACGAAGGAAACAGAACGCGCGCTCGGGTTTATGGAAACGGCAATAAAGAAAAACACCGATATGATGACAGGTATATCCGGCGGTCATAAATATATAGTCCGTGACGCGCTCGGCCGCATTCAGGAAGAATACTGGCTGGATACCGACAGTATCGAAACGGCGGTCAATATCCGCCGGGAAAATCTGAACGGCATCGCATATTCTCATAACGGTATAAACGGTCCGTATGTATCAGCCTGGATGCAGGACGGATCATTTACCACGGAACTGATGAACACGCTACGCATTTATGCGGCACAGATCATCGGCGGAATCATTCAGGACGCGCAGGAAAACAATTACTGGAACCTTGACACTGGCGAATTCCGGCTGGCACCCGGTACATTGATCGGAAACCAGACGGCTGCACAGATCGCGGCCGCAGCATCATCTGCGGCATTGTCTGATTTCGTTACAGCTACATACAATCCGGATATTGCGGACCTGCAGAACCAGATCGACGGGAATATAACGACCTGGTATTACACAGGAGCGCCAACACTGGCGAATCTTCCGGCATCACAGTGGGCGACAACGACGGATAAAGACAACCATATAGGTGATCTTTATTACGACAAAGATACGGGATACGCTTACCGGTTCATGCTCGATAACGGATCATACGTATGGACCCGGATATCAGACGAAGATATCAGCGCAGCAATGGCGGCCGCTTCCGACGCTCAAGACACCGCAGACGGTAAACGCCGCGTATTCATAACAAGGCCGGTGCCGCCATACGATACAGGTGATCTTTGGTGTACGGGATCAAGCGGTGACATCCTGACGTGTACGACCGCAAAAGCCGCCGGCGCACAGTATGCTGCAGCTGATTGGCAAAAGCTGAACAAATATACCGATGATTCAGCCGTTACCGCGCTGGATAATTCCCTCGACAGTGAAGAAGTGTTTAATAGACTGACAGATAACGGCACCGTGCAGGGTATCACTATGCAGAACGGACAGCTTTATATAAATGCGGAATACATACTCGCCGGAATATTGTCAGGATTCACTTTTGATTTCAATCTGTCCACGGTTCCGGTCCGCGCAAACGGCGGGCATTTTAGTATTTACGATTATGTTGATCAGCAAACCAAAACGATTTACGGGTTATTTATACACGCAAAGAATGACGCTGACGCTTATAATACTGCCTTGCTTGTTAACGGATCCTACAATTTTTACAGCCAAGATCTGCCGGCACGAATCGGTACAGCGAACGATCATCGTTTAAATATTCAGTTTGGCAATTCTTCACGCCACATCGATAACAGAAATAATAACCAAGCGAGCACGAACCCCGGGTTATATATCGCCAACGATACCGGAGGATCCTGCTATGTCGCCCTAACAGAAACGGCGAAGCTGATGTTCCAAGCCGCCGGCGGAATTTCAATGATCTCTCAAGGAACGATAAGCATAACAGCCACCGGCGAAATAACCATAACCAGGGGTAACGCAAAGTTAACGATATCGGATAGCTTGGTACAATTAAGGCTTGGAAATACATCAATTGGAATCGATTCAGCCAAAGGGCTATGTATTCACATAAACGGCAGTGGTTACGACGGGCTCGGTTTCGTCAACGACGGGAACGGCCATGCCGTACTTGGCAAATAAAACAGAAAGGGGAAATCATGGCAACACAGACAATAGAATTGAAGCTGGATATCATACCCGGCGCAGTAGTGCCGGTGATCCACGTTTCGCAGACTGATAAGACCTGGCGAAAGCTGAAATTTCTGCTGCATGCCCGCGGATCGGAATTTACTATTCCGTCCGGAACCGTGGCTCTGGTGAACGGCAAAAAGGCGGACGGCAAAGGCTTCTCGTATGAAGGGACCGTGGATACAGAATCCGCAGCTGTAACGATTGGCATGCAGGAACAGATGAGCGCATGCCCAGGCCCTGTTATTATGGAAGTCATGCTGCAAAACGGATCCGAAATCATCGGTTCCGCGAATTTCATCATGATGGTAGAACCGGGGCCGCTAAATGATGCAGTAATTTCTGATTCTGATATGCAGGCTGTAATGGAAGCAGTGGCAAATATTGCGCAGGCACTTGCGGCAGCACAGACAGCAACCGAAAAAGCAGCTGCAGCCTCGTCCAGTGCATCGGCGGCAGCTGGCAGCGCAAGTGATGCTCTGGCCTACAAAAATCAGGCTAAAGAATATCGCGATGAAGCTGAACAGTTCAGGGACGACGCGGCCGGCTATGCCGGCGCCGCTTCTTACAGCTTTTATGTAAAGGCGGCAGACGGAATCATGTACATGCGATATAAGGAAGGAGAATAAAAGCATATGGCAGAATTGATTAAAGAATTACCGCTTCCGGATCATGACCAGATGGACGAACTCATCGAACAGCTGCGCGGCATTCGCAGCGGATTGGGCATTCCGGAAATTAACGGCATTTATGGATTCATTGAGCACTGCGAAACTCTGGCACCGGCGCAGCGCATTGAGTATATCGGCGTAAATGCCGCATATACACCGCTGAGCGTGGATCTTTCGACCGGTACGTGCGAGCTTAACAGCTGGGCGGCTTTCCCACTGATCACGGCCTGCAAGCCGTGGATGGTTCACAGTAATGGCGTGCCAGATTATCAGCTGAATGAAAACGACTATTCAAAGAAGGCAGCCGGTGGAAATTCCGACGTAGCGAATACAGAATATGACGGCGGCGCTTTTTCCTGGATCACGAAAATTTATAAGCGCGAGGTAATGCAGGGAAATGACCGGTATGTTATGTTTTCGTTCGAAAAAAGGCCCGGATTTACAGCAGTCGGATTTATCGATCCGGACGGCAACGAGCTGGAAGGCGTATGGCTTCCGATGTTTTACGGCGCCTTGGTTGATTCCAAGCTGAAATCAATCTCCGGGTTGCTGACTGATATGTCGCATAACACAGCAACGCAGAACACTTATATTAAGAACTTCTCAAGCCGTGCACATTTTCTTGGCGGCGGGCTTATGGAAACACTGATCGATCTTCTGATGATGTTTGCAAAAACTTCAGGCTTACAGGGCGCATACGGTCATGGTAATATGAACGGGTACGACAGTTCGGATACGGCTACGCACGGTATGCTGGTTAATGCCGTAGTAAATGGGGGAATGTTTTATGGAACAAATGACAATAAGTCCCTGAATAAGGTTTTCCACAGTATTGTGCCGATCACGCAGAATCAGTATATGCGCGATCCGTACGAAGTGATTGTAAACGGCCGTGTAAAGGTAGGACTGAATTACAACTATGATCCGACCGGCGCTTCGTATGTTGATACGGGTATCGATGTTTTTCCGGATGGAGTAACGCCGACAAGTGGGTGGAAATATGCGCACATTTTCAAAACAATACCAGGATACGGAAGCGTGCCGGTAATTAACGGCGGACGTGGAAGCACTTCCCTGGCATCGTGCGACGGTACGTATACGTCGGAAAATCAGAATACCATCACGGCGGTCTGTCTTCGCTTTGCTAATTGCGCCTTTGGTGCTTCTGGCGGGCCGCGTGCTCGCGATTGGAGCGTTGCGGCCGGCAATGCGGCCTGGATCTTTGGCGCGGCGCCCGTTCTTCTTCCACCTGTAGGCGTCACAGCGTGACGCATCGGGGGGTTCAAAGGGGGCTCTCCCCCTTGTCACTGGAATGTTGGATTTTTAAAAATTGAATATTTGTGTAGGGGTATCGGGCCGTGCCGTAGTGGGTTCTTGTCCGCCTGTCGGCGGTCTGTCTTCGCTTTGCTAATTGCAACAATGGTGCAAATGGCGGGCCGCGTGCTCGCAATTGGAACAATACGGCCGGCAATACGAACTGGAACAATGGCGCGGCGCCCTATTTTCTATCTTGAAATCTATTAAATGCGGCTCGATATCCTACACCACTGACGGCTGAAACGCCGTTTACTCGCCATTATTGGAAAGATGAGTGGAAATAAACTCGATACAGGGCCGGACGTAAAGCGGTCGCACCTGCGCTCCGGTAGAGGATAGAAAGAAATCACTGTATGAAAATGAACCAAAGCAACAAACAATACAAATATTTATGGCGCAGAATGCTGGACAATGATGTCATTGATCTGGCTTTTAAGAATCTGCGCCGGCATAAAACCAACAGGCCAGAGATTATCAATATAGAACTGAATTACGAAGAAGAACGCCAGGCAATGCGGGAAATGATTTACAATACCAGGCCATGCGAAGTGCCGGAACCGGAAAAAGCATTCACGCCGCCAAAACATAAAGCGGTACGACGCTACGAACACGGAAAGTGGCGCACAACGTACAAACCGGAGATCCACGAACAATGGCTGCATCATATTATCGCTATTGTTCTGCAGCCGATCATTGAACGGACAGCATATCCGTTTTCCTGCGGATCGCTGCCGAAGAAAGGCGCGCACTATGGCATGCGCCAGCTGCGCCGGATGATTGCTAAAGGTAAAAACATTAAGTATTTCGCCAAGCTGGATATCCGGCACTTTTTTGATAGTATCCGGATGGATATCATGATCAGGGAATTGGCGACCCGGATAAAAGACGACTGGTTTCTGTATATCATCCGGAAATGCTACGAAGGCTTCCGGCGCGGCTTAGTTCTGGGCTTTTACCTGTCGCAATGGCTGGCCAATTACCTGCTGGAACCGCTGGACCGGTTTATAACGGAATCCGGTTTTGATATTTATCTGCGGTATATGGACGACATTGTGATATTCGGACCAAACAAGCGAAAGCTGCATGCCCTGATCGTTGAAATCAAAAAGCTGATCGGGCGACGCTTCCGCTTAAAGCTAAAAAACAATTACCAGGTGAATAAATTCATTTATAAAGAAAAAGGACAGCCCCTTGATTTTATGGGCTTCATTTTCTGGCGTTTTACAGTAACGATCCGAAAGCGGATCATGTTAAAAGCAACACGGATGGCAAAGCGGATCCGCCGCAGGAAAGAATCCGGCGGCCGGATATTCAAGAGACATGCGCAGGCTATGATTTCGTACATGGGCTGGTTTACATACACCGATTCGTACGCATGTTATCTGCAGCATATAAAGCCATTCATAAACGTGAAACGTTTGAAACAGCTTGTTTCACGGCTGGACAGAAAGGAAAATAAACAGCATGACAGAATGGAAAGAGGAACACTGCTCACAGCAGCCGGCTGAGGTCGAAGCGATCGCGGACGGCTTTTTAATTCAGCGCCGGAATATCCGGTCGGTGGTACACGACGCTGATGAAGACGCCGGCACGGAAGCATATACCGAATGGGTATGCGAAAGCCGGGAAATCACAATCACGGAGTACCAGCTGCAGCACAAAGCTGAAATGGCCGAAATGAACGAAGCAATCGACGACTTGACCGTATCAATTCTTATGGGAGGGTTATTCTGATGTTTGAAAGATTGAAAAGACTTTACAACGCTGGCCGGCTGAATGACGAATCATTACGCGCCGCAGTAGAACCTAACGCATGGATCACACCGGAACAGTACGAAGAAATCACAGGCAAGCCGTACAATGATCCGGAATCCGAAGAAACAGGCGAATAGCTATTGGATAACGATTGCGGCGTTTTATGCAGACTTATCGGCAGAGCTTTTGCAGCTGAATCAGCAAATGATGCTGGAACTGGCACAATTCAGAGCCATCGATGAATACGAAAACAGAATAAATGAGATTGAAAGCCGGAGCGAAAGTCCCGGCTTTTTATCTGCAGGCAGAAAGGAGAAGAACATATGATGCCGGATGAATTAGAAGATTTTGAAGATTACGAAGAATTTGAAAACGGGAGAGGAGACGACGAACCAGACCATGAGTAACAGTTCATTAGTACAGTACAGGCGGCTGATCGGAAACTGCAGCAGCCGCCAGGGTAACAAGATCGATCGTATTGTTATCCATCACTGCGCCGGAGTTCTGAGCCTGGAAACACTCGGAAATGTATTGCTGAGACGCACAGGATCGTGCACTTACGGTATCGGATCGGACGGCCGGATCGGCCAGTATGTCGATGAAAGCATGAGACCGTGGACAACATCAAGCTGGGAAATTGACAAGCGCGCAATCACGATCGAAGTATCAAACAGCGAAAACGGCGGAAGTTGGCCGGTATCCGATTATGTCATGCGCCGGCTCATTGAGCTGGTGACAGATATCTGCAAGAGAAACGGAATCAAAAAGCTGTATTTCGACGGAACAAAGGCCGGATCCAACCTGCATATGCATAAGTGGTATGCGTCAACAGCGTGCCCGGGCCCTTATCTCGGAGCAAAATTTCCGTACATTGTTGAGCAGGTAAATAAGAAACTGGCTGGATCAGATACGCCGGCTGCAGATGTTCTTTACCGCGTTCAGGTTGGAGCCTTCAAAGAAAAAGCAAACGCCCAGGCACTTGAAAAGAAACTGAAGGCTGACGGATACAGCACTTATCTGGTAAATGTCGGCGGGCTTTGGAAAGTGCAGACCGGCGCGTTTAAGATCAAAAGCAATGCGAACAATACTGCCGCTATCCTGAAAGCTGCAGGCTATGACGTTTACGTTACAACCGCGTCGAACGGATCATCTGCAGAATCATTCAAAGTTGGCGATCAGGTGGTGCCGGTGAATCTGGTAAACACTTCAGGCGTGAGACTGACGCAGTACGATAATGTTTACTATATTTCCGAAATCAATGGAGATAAAGCTGTTCTGCAGGCGGAGCGTTCAGGGAAAAGGATTACCTGGGCTGAAATGTATTTGAAAGATATCAAGAAAGCATGAGGACATACTTATGAAGTTATCGAACAAAGTTTATGATTTTCTTAAATGGCTGGCCATTTATTTTATTCCCGGCCTGACAACCTTTATCGGTGTCGTTGGGATCGCAGTAAATTGGCAGCATACTGCAGTCGCGACGACGATCTGCGGTGCCCTTGGCGGATTCGTGGCAACATGCATCGGCATGAGCGTGAAAGCCTACGAGGAAGCAAAAAAGGAACAGTACGACGGGAACGGTGGTGCTGAATAATGAACTTTTGGCAGTTACTCTCACCGATATGGTCCACGGTCGTATCGGCACTACTCGGCTACTTTGCTGCAAGGCTGAGACAGGTAAAAACGGCAAACAAAGCAGAGCACGACGCGCTCGGTGCACTTCTCCGCAACGATATGTTTCAAATTTATGATCAGTATCGTGATGCTGAGGAAGTACCAGTCCGGACACAGGAAGAAATGGACAGCTTGTGGCAGGCTTATCACGGTTTAGGGTTCAACCATACCGGTGACAAGATCCACGATGAAATCATGGCAAAGAAAACAGCAGTATAAGAACGCCGGCAGGTAATCAGCTTGCCGGCTTTTTTTATTTTGCGGCCATAGTGCCGGCAGATTTCAGCGGCAGCGCTTGATATTCACGCCGGACGGAGAATTGCCCATATAAATTAAAAAGCCCGCGTACGGGCTTAATTTGCGGTTCTGGCGCGATCGAAATATTTCACGATCGAGACTATGCCGGCACCTATATATACCGGAACGCCATATATGGAGTTCGTTTTCGGTTCACATGGCAGGGGTAGAGAGAATCGAACTCCCATCAGCGGTTTTGGAGACCGATGTACTACCATTGTACGATACCCCTAATAAAATGGTGACAAGTACGGGATTCGAACCCGTGAGTGCCGCCGTGAAAGGGCGGTGTGTTAAGCCGCTTCACCAACTTGCCATCAATGGTGCTCGAATATATTATCATAGCGGGTATGTTCCGTGCAACCTTTTTTTTCAAAACGACAGGGTAAATTCCACTATAATGAAAGCAGGAGAAATCAACTATGAAGCAGACATCTCTATTCCATAATGAAGCTGATACACCATTGGCAGACCGCATGCGGCCGATGACACTGGATGAATATATCGGGCAGAAACACCTGCTTGGCGAAGGCAGAATCATCCGTACTATGATTGAACGCGATGAAGTCCAGTCCATGATTTTCTGGGGTCCGCCGGGGGTCGGCAAGACCACTCTTGCCCGTCTCATAGCCCGTTATACCAAAGCTGAATTCATCACTTTCTCTGCCGTTACCAGCGGTATCAAAGAAATCAAGGAAGTCATGAACAAGGCCGAATCTGCCCGTGAAATGGGTCAGAAGACCATTGTCTTCATTGATGAAATCCACCGTTTCAACAAAGCCCAGCAGGATGCCTTTCTGCCTTATGTAGAAAGAGGATCGATTACGCTCATCGGTGCTACTACGGAGAACCCTTCTTTCGAGATCAACAACGCTCTGCTTTCCAGATGCAAGGTCTTTACCCTGGAACCATTGGATACAGAAGACCTCTATGACCTTCTTAAAAGAACCTTGAAAGACCAGAGAGGCTTTGCAAACATGGACGTGGCAATTGATGATGCCTCCCTGCATCTGATCGCTGAATATGCAAACGGAGACGCAAGAACAGCATTGAATACTCTGGAATTAGCTGTCTTGTCCGGTCAGACTTCCAGCATTGCTTCCAAAGTAACAAAAGAAATTGTAAAGCAGTGCATCAGCGGCAAGATGCTGCTGTATGACAAGAACGGGGAAGAACACTACAACCTCATCAGTGCCCTCCATAAATCTATGAGAAACTCGGATGCAGATGCGGCAGTATACTGGCTGGCAAGAATGCTGGAAGGCGGCGAAGACCCTCTCTATATTGCCAGACGCATTGTCCGCTTTGCTTCTGAAGATATCGGCATGGCTGACAGCCGTGCTCTTCAGATCGCAATCGCAGCTTATCAGGCCTGCCAGTTTCTCGGCATGCCGGAATGTTCTGTTCATCTGACCCATGCAGTTGTCTTTTGTTCCCTGGCACCGAAATCCAATTCTCTCTACATGGCTTATGAAGCAGCTGCCAAAGATGCCCGCAATACTTTAAGCGAGCCGGTACCGCTGCAGATCAGAAATGCACCGACAAAGCTCATGGAAGAACTCGGCTATGGAAAAAACTACCAATATGCCCATGACTTCAAGGAACACCTGACTACCCTTCAATGTCTGCCGGGTAAACTGGAAGGCAAGAAATACTACAACCCTTCTGATCAGGGTGTTGAAAAAAGAGTAGCTGAAAGAAAACGTCAGATTGAAGAATGGAAAGCCAGAAAACGGGCTGAAGAAAAACAGCAGAATAAATAAAAGAGAAGACTGAATTTTTCCAATCCTCTCAGGCATTCATCCGCCAATGTATAAGTCATCTGCTTCTTATTTATCTTCACAGAGTATCTTTGGCAGCACTTCCAGAAAATGTTTTCCTATTTTTTCAGGATCATACTCACAGGCTTCGCAGATAAACCGCAGTCCATCCGGTGTCAATAATCTTCCGTGGTCCCGGGCATAGCACAGACGTTGATACTCTTCATATTGTTTATCAGTAAGTTTATGCATTTCTGTTTCTCCAATAATTATCGTCGAATGGGGAATATGACATTCCTTAATCGGTTCGCTTTCGCATCATCATTTTACTTATTCTGATGCGGAATGTGTAATTTTCTTTCTTTGTCATCTTCAGCCTTTCTTAGTCATTTTTTATAAAATGACCAAGAAAGAAACGAAATGACTAAGAAAAAGACTAAGAATGAGATGAATTTACTGACCTTGATTCAATATTAATTAACAATTTTAATTAATTGTCGCAATGTAAGCGCTTGATTATTTTTTCCCTCTTGCACACATGAAAATTGCGTCTATGATAAAGGACGAAAAGAGGAAGAAAAGATGAAGGACATTGTTAGAAATGCTCTGGCTGCCTTCTGTTTCGGTATTACTGATACAGATGAAACAGTCATGAAGAATGACAAGAGCGAAGAATACATTGCAGTAAGCAGAAAAGAAAAAGTGAACAAAGTTCAGACTGCCTCTTTAAGGACAGCTGACTGATTCACTTTTTTTCTTTTTGCCTTTTGTCTTTACTGCTGGATCAGAACAGACGCCTTTCAATATAGACAGCCGCTGGTCCGATATAGTTTTCTTTTTCAAGCAAAGAGGAATGATACATGATCTTTCCAGTGCCGGCATCCTTTGCCAGGCAGGCATGAATCAGGCAGTCACTGACTGCTTCTTCCTGACAAAGATCCCCGTATATTACGATTGCATCCGGTCTTAACAAAGATGCTGCATTGACAACCGCTGTACTCAAAGCATCAAAGACAGGGCTGTATTTTTCTTCTGTGCAATGAAGATAGAAAGTATCCGGTGAGAAATCGTCAATCTTCCTGAGACTTTCCAAAGATACTTTATTTTCCAGTCTCTGTCCCTTCTGATCCAGGAAGCGGCCGAGTTCCGGTCTTTCCTTTCCTTCATAAAGGTGGTCTTTGATCATGATTGCAGAACCGAGTCCCGGTCCCCATTTTACAGCTAAGAGGTTTTCTGCTTTCTTTGTACCGAAAAGCTTTTCACCGATGACAAATGCACTGACGTTATTTTCAACGATGACATCCAGTTTTGTTGCAGCAGTCAGGATCCCTGCAACATTGACATTCTTTCTCCAGATGCCGTTTTCTTTCCGGGAGATGCCGTCTCTGACACTGCCGGCAATACCGACGCTTAAGCCCAGAATATCTGCAGGACAATTTTGTATCATTGCCAGCATTTCTTCTCCTGCTTTCTGCAGGAATTTTTCCGGTTCTGCTTTCAAGGTACGGATCTGCTTTTCATCAAGGACATTGCCTTTGAGATTGCATATAGAAAACACCGTCTTTTCACGATCGATATTCATAACTGCAATCACACCGTAATCACAATTGATATCCAGCAGAACTTTTTTTCTGCCGGCTTTCTGATTGGAAACTGCCCCGCTTTCTTCCAGGATGCCTTCCTGGATCAAAGCAGAACTGATCTGGGTCAGAGAAGCCTGGGTCAGACCGGTTGCAGCAGCCAGGTCTTTTCTCGACATAGGTCCTTCTTCATAAATGCATTGCAGGATCGCACGTCTGTTTGTTTCCTTCATGGCACTCATGTTCATACCGCTGCGCATAGGCTTCTCCTCCTTTTCTTCTTTGTTGTTGTGTTTAGTATTCTTTTACTTCAATGCCAAGCATATCCCCCAGCATTTTCAGCTCTTCAGCTGTGTCCTCATAGATTACCACATAATGAGGTTCCCAGCCGTCCTGAACTGTTTCTTTGACAAAGTCTTCTGCACTTGTCTGAAGTTGAATTACGCTGGAAGTACCGTAGAACTGCTGCGGCATATCAAGACAGGATCCTTTTGCGATCAGGAAGCGGAAAGTTCCGTCAGCTTTTCTGCCGATGCGGAAGATCACTGCATCTTTGCTTGGCTTTGTGCCGAATTCAAGCGTTGGTCCGATCTTGCGGTTGCAATGCACGCCGACTCTTGCCCCGGTATCTTCTCTTGCCAAAGAGCAGGCAGCCGTCCCGCAATGCCAGAAAGTCACGGTATTCTTCTCTTCATCAAGACTTACCGGATCACCGAAGAAGACAGCCTGATGTGACAGTTTCATGCCGCACCACATGGACAAAGCTCCATAAGTATCAGCTTCGCACGCTGCCGCAACTCCCATATCATTCAGCATGGCCAGTACCATACATACAGGCGTACCGAAGGAAGTAAAGAAATCCGGCCAGCATCTCGAGGCAAGGGCACCGATGTGATTCTTTGTGACATAGTCGCTGTAGGCTTTATATAATCTCGCAAAGCCAAGCTGGTTCTTTTCCGGAATCTGATCCAGGGCAACCGTTGCCTTGCATGCCTTTTCAAGATATGGTCTGATCTCTTCTTCTGAATAGGATTCAGCAGTATGAATCAGTTCTCTTGCTTCAATGGAAGAAAGACGGACACCGAATGTCTTCAGAAGATCCTGGTCCAGGGCTCTGCCGAAGCCGAATCCTTCCGGGGTATGACCGACTGCACTGATGGTCAGACTCTGCATTTCTTTTCTGAGTCTGGCAGCAGATACGGCATGGGCAAGGGTTGTTTTTACCTTTTCTTCTGTGGCTGCTCCATAGATATAAACAAATTTGCGATCCGTAAAAGCACGGACCAGATTGGCTGCGCTGTAGGCACCTGTCAGAGAATTCAGCCGCAGTCTGCCGCCGTCAATGACCGGCTCCCGCAAAGTCCAGATGACTAACGGCACATCCGGGAATGCATGCATGACTTCACTCATGTATGCGCTGTTGGCGAAGGTCAGATTCTGAAAGACCAGAAGATCCGGTGAGAGACCTGCCAGATATTTCCGCAGAAGATCCAGTGTCAGCAGTTTTTCCTCAGGTACTGCAACCTCAGGATCAATTGCCTTTAATGTATCAATGCTTTCCTGCATGGCCTTGTCTGCGCTTTCCATATGGAAGGTGCCGACGCCCACAGGTATATAAGCTGCCTGAAAATTCATAATTTTCCTCTTTTTCTTACTTTGTATTTTATCTTGATGCTATTTGACCAGCAGAGAGATGCCGGCAATGATCAGCAGAATATAGGTAATCTTCATAAAAGTTTCCCTGCTCATTTTTTCCGCAAGTCTGCCGCCGATGAACATGCCTGCAACCAGGAAGGGAGTCGTCAATGCAGTTGCTCTGATGCTTGCCGCCTTCCACATTCCCTGTCTTGCTTCAGAGATCATCAGCATCCCGTTGAGAAGGATCCATACTGCTGAGATTGTCACTCTGAACTTCTGCTTTTCATGAATCCTTGTCGTGAGATACCCTGTTAATAAGGGTCCGCCGCACACATACATGCCGTGTACAACGCCGGAAGCGAGAATCATCCACTCACGGTGTTTGCCGAACTGGATATTTTTCATACCGCATACCGCAATGACAATGACCAGGATGCCGAGCATTTTATACATGACCTCTGCGTGAGAAGCCATCTGTTTCTGAATCACAATGCCTGCTAGCATGGATGGCAGCGCACACAGAATGATTTTTGAAAATTCCTTCCAGTCAAGATCTTTCCAATGCTTTGCGACCACCAGAATGCCAGCCAGAAGGCCGAAAAAGTTCAGAGCCGGGATTGCTATGCCTGGTCCTTCGGTTAACAAAGAGAAAGGCATGGCCAGAATGGTTCCGGCAAAACCGGTAATACCCTGGATGATATTGGCAATCAGCACAATCAATGCAAACACAATCATGATCAGTACTTGAGTTCGTAATTCTCACCCATGACACCAGGATAAGCACCCTGGTCGATTAATGGTTTTCTGTCCGGATGAGAAATCACCCACTTGTTTTTTTTGATGAGCAGTCTGGTTTCCGGATCTTCCGGATGGGCTGTTTTCTCTGTTTCAAGATCCGTGTTGGTTCCTTTCGGCAATACCACCAGGTCCCGGAAGCCTTCGTCGCAAACTTTGATCGGACTGAGATGAAGAGTTGTCTGATACATTTCTAAGACGTCTCCTTTGCGGAAAAGGAAGAGCTTTGCTTTGGAGATGTCATAATGAAGATCATCGATCTCCCAGACATGGCCCAGTGCCAGGACAAAGTCACAGGCAGCCGCATTGATTTCACTGCCCTTGTGGTATTCAAAACCATTGATCGTTGAATTGCGGCCGTTGCAATAACCGATCTGGATTTCCATGCCGCCGTAGAGTTCTTTCTCAATCTTTGCTTTGATCTCAGGAATTTCCAGCTCTTTTACTGAAGGAATGTACTGATTTCCTTCCGAAGGAATTGGCATGGTTTCCAATACTTCCAGCTCCTTTTTGAAATAGTCTCCTTTGACAAATCTTCCATAAGAACGGAAGGCATCAGAATGAGCATCATAAACCGGCATGGTATTACATGCCTGCAGGTGTTCCAGCAGGGTCATTTCAAGCCTCTGACAACCTTGATTGTGGCCGCGAAGTCTTCCCCGCCCAGGTTTTCTTCCATTGCCTTGTCATAGACACGGGCAGCGTTTTCTTCACCAGGCATTTTTGTATTGGTCTGTTCTGCCAGCTTCAGACAGATATGAACATCCTTGTGCATGTTGGCAATGGAAAAAGCAGTTGTAAAGTCTTCTTTTTCAATGACGTCCTTCTTGGAATCCAGATAGAAGTTCTGCCCGCCGCCATAGCTGATTGCCTTAGCGAAAGTCTGAATATCAATGCCGTTTCTTGCGGCCAGGGTGCTGGTTTCATTGACGCCGTTCTGGATCTGGGAAACAAGGGCATTGTGACAGATTTTCATGACCAGGCCCCTGCCGTTATCACCCATGCGGATAACATTCTCTCCCATGAAAGAAAGGATCGGAAGTGCCTGTCTGTATGCTTCTTCACTGCCGCCCACATAAATGCCAAGCTTGCCTGCTTCGGCTGCCGGTCTGGATTTGACGACTGGTGCGTCGATGAATTCTGCACCGGTTTCCTTTACTTTCTTTGAAATTTCTACGGAAACAGAAGGATCAATGGTACTCATGTCAATGCACAGCTGTCCTTTTCTCAATACCGGGATAATTTCATCATACACAGCTCTTGAGTGTTCACTCTTCGGTACCATGGAAACAAAGACATCGCACTTTTCAGCAACTTCCTTTGAAGAAGAACATGCAATGGCACCGATTTCTGCCAGCTTATCCACCTTCTCCTTTACGAAATCGAAGACATAAACAGGCCCGTCATTCTTACGAACGATGTTGCCGCACATGGCTTCTCCCATAATTCCAAGTCCCACAAAACCAATTTTCGTCATTTCAATTTGTCCTCTTTTCTATATTTTCTTTCTGCCAGAGATCTTCATATGCATAGCCTGTTACAGCTGCACAGATCTTCTTTTCTTCTTCTGTCGCAATACTTGTATCTTCGCCTTTTCTTCTGGCGATTTCTTTCTTGATCACCGCGAATTCCTTTTCCTTCATCGGGAAGGTCTTCGTAAAAAGATACGCGGCGACATTCAGGATGATCGGGGCAATGACAAAGATGAGCGCAATGCCGTGCTGGGTAAAGGCTGTCTGTCTTTGTCCGGAACTTGCCAGTACTTCATCATAGCCGACCATTGATAACAATACGCCGATCACGGCAGATGCTGCTCCGGTTGCAACCTTGCGGATAAAAGTTGCCATCGCAGAAACTGTAGCCGGTCTTGATACGCCGGTAATCAATTCATCCACATCAGCCAGATCACTCAGAATGGCATAAATGGTTGTTGTCGTACCTGCCATGGAAACACCGATCATGAAGGATAAAATCAGAATAGCAATAAACGGAGTCCCTTCATGCGAGAAGAAGAGAAGTGCAGCGGTTGCGATGATTCTGAAAGGGAAAGTAATCAATAACGGGAACTGCTTGGATTTCTTCGTAATGATCAATGAGAATAAAATGGTACCGACAAACTGGGCAATCAGCAATACTCCCATCAGGATCGTAAACCTGCCGCCGCCGTAAGCATTCAAAACATCATCTACGTAATACACAGCTAAGCCGGTAAAGAAATCTGCCGCTGCCTGGCCAGTCAGGAAGATGCCGATAAACAGACGGAAGGATCTGCTTTTGTAAACGGAGAAAGACTGGCGGAAACTTTCAGCCATACTCATTCTGACTGGTTCTTTCTGCTTTTCCCAAGTCAAAGCAAAGGTCAGCAGAATCACAATCAGGAATAAAACTGCAAAGATCAGACCGACCCTCATATACTGAGCCGCATTGGTATTGTCTCTGATTAACAAAGTCGGAATCAGACCGGCAAGAATAGCGCCGAAAGTTGAGAAGATCATTCTGACGCTGGTAAAGGAAGAACGCTTCTTGTAATCATCTACCATGTCCGGCAATAAGCCGTTGTAAGGAACCATGACGATGGTAAATCCGGTTGAGAACAACATATACATCATTACATAGAAGATGTAGCGGGCTGTCATATTGCCGTTGAAAGGCACCCACATCAAAGCAAATGTCAGAGCTGACACGAAACTGCCGATCAGGATATAGAAACGCTTGGCCCCGAACTTTGATTTTGTGCGATCCGCGATGTTGCCCATAATCGGATCGGTTACCGCATCCCAGATCTTGCCGATTAACGGAATTGTCCCGGCTAAAGCAACCGGCATGGATTGTGCTTTGGTCAGAAAGACTGTATAGAAAGTAGAAATGACGACAAAGGCACCGCCGCCGTAAACATCCGCAAATCCATACCCGGCTTTGGCGAGAAGACTATCTTCTTTGTTTTTATTTTTCATAGAATTTTTCCTTTCCCTGAATACTTGTGATCAGTGAATCTTTCCATTGTGATGACTGCCTGATAAAGACAGGCGGATGATACAAAGGAGCATCAATTATATAGGTTCCCTTTGTATACAATTTACCGGTACCGGCTTCTATCCAGGTATCGTCCGGCAGACGGACTTCCCGTTTTAAGGCACCTTCTTTGATGATGGGAGCTACCAGGATATCCCTGCCCAGCAGGTATTCTTCTCTTTCATCTTCAAAGCCTGGATAGTGATAGAAGAGCGGCCGCATCATCGGCGTTCCTTTTTCAATGCATTCTTTTCTGACTTCCCTCAGATAAGGCTTCAATGCTTTATGCAAAGCAGATGCGAATGCTGTATAACGGAGGGTTTCTTCATCGGTATCAAACTGAACATTTCTGACAGGCTGGTTGCCCTCATGTGTCCGCAGCAGCGGCGAAAAGATATTCATCTCCAGCCACCTCAGCAGAAGTTCTTTGGAACGGTTCATATCAAACAAGGTTGTATAGCCGCCCGCATCAGAATGTGAGATCCCGAACCCGCTCATTCCAAGCGAAAGAGAAGCAGGAATCACACTCGGCAGGCCGTCATCCATGGACCAGTCAACGTGCTGGTCGCCGGTCCACATCATATCGCTGTACTTAATTGTTCCGGTATTGCCCGCTCTGGTAAAGAAGAAAACCTGTCCTTCTTTACCGGATTCAACAATTGCTTCCCGATTAAGCTTTGCCCAGATTGCCGGCCATTGATTATGAAGTACCGCCGGGTCTTCCTTACTGTACAGAACTGCATCCAGCGGCAGGTATTCACCGAAGTCAGCCATCCAGCCGTCCATGCCGATGCCGATCATATTTTCTTTGATCAGATTCTTGTACCAGGCATACGCTTCCGGATTGGTGAAATCGATCATGGCAGCCGGGAAAGTCGTGATTTTGACCAGATAATCTTCGCCGTCTTTGTTCTTCACGCAATAGTCTTTTGCCTTTGCTTCCTGATAAATATCTTTTTCCAATGCCAGGAAAGGATTGATATAACCGAGGAAGTGAATGTGTTCCTGATGAAGTTCCTGTATGAAGGACGGCAGATCATGGTAGAGACTTTCATCATACTTCCAGTTCCACATGACCTGATAGCCGAATCCCGTTTTCCGGCAGCCGCACCAGTCCTGAGACCAGATGCCGTTGACATGAATGCCTGCTTTTCTGCATTCTTCCAGTTTCGTCTTCAGAACGTCAGTTCCCTGCTGGATGGCCAGGATAATGCCGTCATCAATCCAATCCGGCAAATCGTGCTGATGACCAAGCTTGTCAGCCAATATAGAAGACAAAGCTTCATAGCTGCCGGCTTCTGCCATCAGGAAAGAAGGCGCTTCCTGGAAATACATGGTGAAGGAATCTTCTTTGCGGAAATCAAACTCACAATACTGTCTGACATCGCAATGCACGAAATACTTCCCGCTTGATACAAAAGCAGGCTGGGCATAATAGGATTCATATCCCGTCAGGCGGTCAACATGTTCAGGATGCTTTCCCAATAGCTTTGTGCGGATGAGTTTCTTTCCGATCCGCATGGTATTCTGATGTTCGGCGACAAAGATCCGGATCTTTTCACCTTTGAGATTCAAGGTACTATAGGTTTCCCCGCACCCGTAGAAAGATTCATGGTTCTGCTTCATTGTCAGCCAGAAACGGTTGATACTTTGATCCGGACAGGTGATCTGAATCTGCCATCCTGCTTCTGCTTTGCGGCAGATTGCATTTACCATTTCTGTTCTTTCTTTGTCCGCAAAAATCATTCTGATTTCATCAGGGTTTTCTTCCGTCTTTATACAATAAAGCGGTACTTTCTTTTCAATTTTCTGACGATAGCGGAAGCTGCCCCGGTTCATGGTGAAATTGTTCGTCCCCATCCCGATCGTTATCCGCATGTTTTTCAATTTGTCTTTGATCAATTTCATAGTCAGCCTCGTAAGCGCTTACACATATGCGTAACAAAATTTATCTTTTTGTTAAGGAATATCCGTGTTTCTCAACGATCGCAGCTGCCTGTTCCAAAGTACCGGCACCTTTGTTGGCTCCAATGGAACCAAGTACCATCGCTGACTGGCCGCTTGCCAATAGACCCGAAGAAGCCAGGTCATAGCCTTTCAGCCAGGCTGCCACAAAGGCAGAGATGAATGCATCTCCTGCTCCGGTTGTATCCACAACCTTTCCGTCTGCCAAAGCCGGTAATTTTATTACTTTCCGGAAGTCTGTAAGCACGACGCCGTCAGCACCAAGCTTGATGCCGAAGATCTTCAGCGGCCATTTTCTGAAGAAAGCAATAATGTCATCGATGTTTTTACTTTGTGCATAGATGCTGGCTTCCTGGAAAGAAGGAATGAAGATATCGCAGTTATGCAATGCCCCTTCCACGTTTTCCAGCCATTTTCCCTTTTTGTCATAGCTTGCATCAAGGGAAGTCGTAATGCCCTTTTCATGACACTTTGCAAATAAATCTGCCAGAGGCTTTCCGTCCAGCTTTGCCAGCATGTTTACGCTGGCGATGTGCAGGTGTCTGCACTGATTCAGCAGCTCTTCAGGAATCATATCCGCCCGGAAAAAGAGATTGCCGTTATCCGGCACCCGGATAATGTGTCTTTCTCCTTTTTCATCCAGCAATAGAACCGGGGCAGCCGTGTGAACATCCGGATCATGATAGAGATATGGATCTGCTCCGGCTTTGCGAAGATCTTCTTCAATCAGACCTGCTGATTCATCCATACCGACGCAGGCACACACAGCCGTTTTCATCCCGAACTTTGCTAAAGAAACGGCACCATTTACCGCGTCCCCGCCGCTTGCCGCAAAGTATCCTTCTGCCGTCTGCCCGTCTTTTTCCATGATATCCGCATCGATACCCGAAAAGATCGTATCCCAGGTCGCAATCCCGGCACTTAATACGTCATACATATTTTATTTTTTCCTCTTATGTAACTCTGGCTACATTATACGTCCTATTTAATTAAATGATTTAATTAATTATATAAATTCAGACAAAGAGGACAAATTGCCAAAGAAAAAGAGAGAACTGACGATCAATTCTCCCTGTAATAATCTGATTCTGCAGCTGCTTATTTCATCTCGCCCAATCCGTTTTTCCGCATACTGATATAAAGTATGACCAGAATAATGAACGTCACCACCCAGCTGATCGGATACGCCATTAATACAACATCAAAAGTACGATGTGCCTGGAAGTAGGTATATACCCATGTAATTCTCACGCCGCAGACACCGACCAAAGTTACAATGGCAGGTTTCATGGATTCACCATATCCTCTCATTGCCCCGGAAAGGATATCAATCGCCCCGTTCAATACTTCAAACGGGAGAATACCAGTCAGGCGCATCATGCCATATGCAATTACACCCGGATCTTTATTGAAGAAAGAAAGTATAAATCTGCCGGAAGCGATCAATACAACTGAGGCAATTGCCGCGATGATGGAACTTTCAATCAGGCACCACTTTATGGAATCATGACACCGCTTCTGTTTTCCTGCTCCATAGTTCTGACCGACAAAAGTTGTACAAGCCTGGGAAAAGCTGTCAACTAAGAAGAAACCGATGACTTCAATATTGAAGGCAGCACTGGAACCAGCAACGACATCAGTACCAAGTGAATTCACAGCTGTCTGGATAATGATATTGGAAATGGAAAATACCATGCCCTGAATGCCTGCCGGCAAACCGATTCTGAGCATTCTCTTCAGAAGCACAGGTTCTATTTTCAATCCGCTCCTGTATACCCGTACAGGCAGCTTTCCTCTGACCAGGTTGACCAGCAGAATCAGCGAACTGATGACATTGGAAATAACCGTTGCGATTGCGACACCATCTACGCTTCTGCCGATGACAACGACAAAGAATACGTTCAATACCACATTGACCAGACCGCTTGCGACCAATGCAATCAGAGGAGTTCTGGTATCTCCCTGTGACTGGTAAATCGCTGCTTCAAAGTTATACAACATGATTACCGGCATGCCGATCAGATATACGCGCAGATACAATACTGCCAGATCCATGACATCTGCCGGCACTTTCATCATGGTCAGAATTCCCTGGGCAGCCAGTTGGCCGAACACCAGTACAATCAGGCCGCTGATCAGAGCTACCAGCACTGCTGTATGAACTGCCTTTTCACTATTCTGATGATCCTGCTGACCAGTCAGCTGGGAGATAACAACATTGGCACCTAAGGAAACACCGGTAAACAAAGTAATCAGAATATTGACAACCGGGCTGTTGGCACCGACAGCAGCCATGGCTTCCTTGCCGACGAATTGTCCTACCACAGCAACATCTGCCGCATTGAACAATTGCTGAAGGATACCGCTGAAGGCAAGCGGCAAGGTGAACAACAATACCTGTTTCTTTATGTCTCCTTCGATCAGATTCCGTTTCTTCATTTCCCTGCCTCCTGATATCTTCAATAAGTATATTACGGATATTCAATGAATCATTGATTCCTGCCCGAAATAAAAATCTCCGGATCTTTCTCCAGAGATTTACTGCTTCGCTTACTGTTTTTCTTTTTTCAATTTCCGCCTTTACGCAAAGGCTTTACTCTGTCACTGGCAATCTTTGCGATGAAGCCTGTAAACAGCCCCGTCGGAATGGACAACACCAGAAAATACGGAAGGATCGTCGCAATCATCGGCTGCATATAGAACATCATGACAACCATGACCTGACCGCAGCTGTGGCCGATCGCTGAAAGCACAGACGTAAACATCAGGGAACTCTTCAGCTTGTCCATGATGATCAGAACAATCGTCGAAATCAATACGCCGCCGGCTGAGATCCAGAACGTGGATCCAAGGAATCTTCCGGAAAGAAGATTGCCGATCACGACACGCATGACATTGACGATGACCATATCCCTGACGCCCAGGATTTTCAGCGCAACCAGGGCAATAATATTTGCCAGACCAATTCTGAACACGCCAAATAAAGGCGGAATCATCGCTGTTTCCAATAAATTCAGCGTAATTGCCATGGCACTTAGCAAAGCCAGATAAGTAAAATGCCTGGTCTGATCGATTCTCATTGTACTGTCTCCAGATAATTCTCTGCCATATCTGCAGTGACAATCACTATGTTATTCGGGATGCAGGTAATCGGAATCAGATTCGGGGATTCAACGCTGTCCCAGCCCATCTGTTCGCAATTGTGGTTCGGACACTCAACATCATGGGCGCACCATTTTCCATCCTTGACCAATACATGGAAAGCACCATAGTCACCGGTCAGATCATATTCCCCGTCAACTCCCGAATCAAACCACTGGGCAACATGATTGCGATGAATGATGGCAATCCAGGATCCCTTCGGGGTTTCAGACGGGACTGCATCCGGATCTTCCTGGGTTTCAGATGCGGAAGAAGAAGCAGCTGTATTCTGTGTTTTCTTCACTCTGGAAAAATACGTAAAACCCGCTAATATGACGCCGGCAATGGCAATTACAATCGTAATAATAATTTCTTTTTTCTTCATAGCGCGCTCATTATAACACACGCGTCAAGGAATGAAAAATCCCTCACTTACCGAGGATGACATCCATGGCATGGACATATCCCTGCAATCCTTCCCCGGCAATTTGTGCTTTGCAATAAGGCGCTTCATAGGAAACCTGGCGGAACTTCTCACGCTTGGAAATATCTGAAATGTGTACTTCCACAACCGGCAGCGGGGCAATGGCCTTGACGCAATCGGCTAAAGCAATGCTGGTATGGGTATAGGCACCCGGATTGATGACGATGCCTTCATACTTCTGGAAATAAGCTTCCTGCATCCAGTCAAGCAGATCACCTTCATGATTGGATTGGCGGCAATCAGCTTCCACGCCTCTTTTTTCTGCTTCCTTTCTGATCATTTCAATCATATCCTTGTAGGAAGTGGAACCATAGATACCCGGTTCCCGGATACCAACCATATTCAGATTCGGTCCATTCAGAACCATAATTTTCTTTGTCATCTGTCAAACTTCTTTCTTCTTTCCGTGGACTGGATCATCTTCTGCTTCATGCCTTCGGTATCTTCATTGACCAGCAGGTCCCTGAACCGCAGCAATTCATCCGAAAAATCATTGATCTCACGGACAAGATTATCTTTATTGAGAATAAACAATTCCGGCCACATATCTTCATTGATTTTGGCAATCCGGGTCAGATCACGGAAAGAGTCACCGGTATAATCCACCAGATGCGTATTGTCAGAAACATTCATCAAGGATACGGCAATCACATGAGTCAATTGGGAAAGGAAACCGATCATGCGGTCGTGTTCCTCTGCACTCAGCTGGGAGATTCTTGTAAAGCCAAGCAATGAAGCCAGCTGCTTCATGGTTTCAATTGCTTCCTGAGTGTTGTTTTCCGTCGGAACAATAATGAAATTGGCTTTTTCAAACCGTGATGCATCCGCAAAATGAATGCCTCGGGATTCTCTTCCGGCCATCGGGTGGCAGGCAATGAATTCAACATCTTTGCGCAGGATTTCATTGACGCTGCGGATCACTTCCCGCTTGACGCCGGTGACATCAGTAATCAGACACCCTGCTTTGAGATACTGCTGGTTTTCTTTCAGCCAGTTCACAAAGACATGGGGATACAAAGCAAAGACAACCAGATCTGCATCCTTAACAAGCTGAGGATCCCTGCCGCCTTTTTCAATCCAGCCTTTATCTTTCGCAAGCGCAATCGTATTTTCATCAATATCAATGCCGGTGCAATGATATCCCTTTGCGGATAAAGCCTGTACATAACTGCCGCCCAATACACCTAAGCCGATTACGGCAATTTTTGTATTTTTATCGATCATTGTACTTTCACTCCGGTTTTTTCAAGATCTTCAAAGAAAGAAGGATAGCTCTTGGTGATTGCTTCCGCTCCCTCTATCGCAACAGGACCATCTGCAGCTGATGCCAATACTGCTAATGACATGACGATTCTGTGATCATTGTGGCCATCCAGGGTCACATTGCCTCTGATCTTCTCTGTATAAGAAACGGTTACTGTATCCGGATCAGAAGTAATATGACAGCCCAGTTTTCTCATTTCTGTTTCCATGGCAGCGATTCTGTCGCTTTCCTTGATTCTGAGTCTGCCGGCATGGAGGAAGGTTGTCGTACCTTTGCAGCCGGAAGCCAAGGCAAACAAGGCCGGGCCGAGATCCGGACAATCCGCAAGATCTACGACACCACCATGCATGTCTCCCTTTTTGAAGATATAGCCTGTTTCAGTTTCTCTTACAATTGCGCCAAGTTTACGGACAATATCCGCCGCTGCTTCATCCCCCTGAATTCTGGTATGGGACAAAGTAGAAACCTCAATTTCTGCTTCAGACAGGCAGGCAGCCTCTGCAAAGAAAGCCATCTGGCTGGCATCGCCTTCAATCGTATCTTCGAAAGGCTGATAAATCTGACCGCCCGGAATATCAAATTCCAATCCGTTCTGTTTTATGACAATACCTGCTTTTTTCAATGAGGAGATGGTCATCGCAACATAGGAAGCAGATTCAAACGGCGGCTCTACAATCAATGTACTGCTTTCTTCCAATAAAGGCAGCGCATACAAAAGACCGGTAATGAACTGGGAAGAAACATCTCCTCTGATATGATACGTGCCGGCTTTCAAAGGCCCTTCCACAAAGAGGATACTGTCCTTCTTTTCAAATTGCAGACCCTGCTTATGAAAAAGATCTTCATACACAGACTGGGGTCTTTCCATCAACTTGCCGTGTCCTGTAAATTTTGTGACGCCTCTGGATAAAGCAAAGAGAGGAATCATGAAGCGGAGCGTACTGCCGGATTCATTGCAATCAAGCAGAGAACCATCATAGTGATTTTCTTTCCCGATGCCATGGACCAGCAGGGTTTCTTCCGCATCTGTTTTTTCAAAGACAACTCCCCTTTTTTTTAATACGGAAATGGTAGCTTCCGTATCTTTATTATCAACGACATGATGCAGAATACTGGTACCTTCTGCCAAGGAAGCTGCTGACAATGCCCGATGAGAAAGCGACTTGGACGCAGGCAGTTCAATCTTTGCATTATGAAGAGAGGAAGGATAAACTATCTTCTTCATCACAGGTCTCTGTCAACGGCAGCCGCAACTCTTCTTGCCTTGTAAATCAGTCTTGCGAACTTTTCAGGCTTCAGGGACTGGGCACCGTCAGACCATGCCTGATCCGGATGATCATGAACTTCGATAATCAGACCATCAGCACCTGCTGCAATTGCGGCCAGCGCATCTGCTTCCACATACTTCCAGTCACCGGTAGCGTGAGATGGATCAATGACAATCGGCAGATGGGTCTTTTCCTTGATGATCGGAATGACGGCAAGATCCATGGTATTTCTTGTGTACTTTTCAAACGTACGGATGCCGCGCTCGCACAAAATGACATTCGGGTTGCCGGAAGACATGATATATTCTGCACTCATGATCCAATCTTCAATCGTTGCGCTCATGCCTCTTTTCAGCAGAATCGGCTTATTGATATGACCGACTGCCTTCAGAAGATCGAAATTCTGCATATTTCTGGCACCGATCTGAACCAGGTCAACATTCTCGACAAATTCATCAATCTTGTCAGCGCTCATCAATTCAGAAACAATCGGAAGACCGGTTTCTTTTCTGGCTTCAACCATATCCAGAATGCCTTCATACCCTAAGCCCTGGAAAGAATATGGAGAAGTACGCGGCTTGTAAGCACCGCCTCTGAAAATTCTGCCGCCGGCTGCCTTGACTTCTTTGGCAATTCTGACTGCCTGGTCTTTGCCTTCAATGGAACACGGACCGCCCATGACAACAATCGGTTCTTTGCCGCCGATTTTGACACCGGCAACATCGACTACCGTATCATCCGGGTGGAACATGCGGTTGGCAAGCTTGTAAGGTGCAGATACTCTCTGTACATTGGCAACACATTCATTGGCAAGAATATCACGCTCATCCAATTCAGCGGTATCACCAACCAATCCCCATACGTTGAAGTCGGTACCTTCAATGGCATGAATCTCAACGCCTCTGTCTTCCAGGGCCTGATGCAGATGTTCTATTTCATTCTGCGGTGCATTTTTCTTCAAAGTAATAATCATTTTTCATTTCCATCCTGTTCTTTTCAAAATTTCATTGACAGCCGTTTCGATCCGGCCGTTGTTATCTACCTGTATATCGCTGTAGTTTTCATACAGTCCGCGTCTTTCTTCATAAAGACGCTTCATATATGCTTCATCTCCCGTCAGGGGTCTTGAATCAGTCGCAAAGAGATGACTCAGATCCCGCTTCAGCCAGATGATCAGGCCGTTGTGATTGAGGAGCCGCATGTTTTCTTCTTTCTTGATGACGCCGCCTCCGCAGGAGATAATTTTTCCTTCTTCTTTGGACAGCTTTGCACAAAGTTCCGTTTCTTTCTGCCGGAAGTATGTTTCTCCTTTTTCTGCAAAGCATTGCCGGATGCTTGTGCCCAGTTCTTTTTCAATTTCCCCGTCCATTTCCATGACATCAAGCCCGGTTTTTTCATGTAGATACTTTGCGATTGTCGATTTGCCGGAGGTCGGCATGCCGATCAATACAAGATTTCTCTTTTCCTTCAGCAATGCATTCATGCATGGCTTTACAAGATCATCATCCAGTTTCTGATCCAGAAAAATTTCATCTGCCGCAAGTGCCTGTCTCACCAGCATTTCAAAACCGCCGAGATACGGGATCTTTCTGACCTTTGCATCAAAGGCAAGCTTTGTACAAAGGGGGTTGGCAATGATATCCACCACTGCTTCAAGATGCGGGAACTTTCCCGGATCCACCGGTGCTTTTTCCGTGTCCGGTGCCATGCCGACCGGCGTCGCATTGACAATCCACCTGAATTCTTCAGCTCTTTGATACAGATCTTCATAGGAAATCTGTTTTTCGTTTTTCGGCTTGCGCGAGACATGAACAACTTTTCCTTCCATGTCTTCCAGAGCTTTGGAAACTGCTTTGGAAGCACCGCCCGTACCAAGTACGGCAATGACTTTGCCCTTGGGATCAAATTCGTTTGCGACAAGCATATTCCGGAAACCAAGATAATCTGTGTTGTATCCCTTCAGTTTTCCCTTTCTGTTGACGACACAATTGATGGCACCGATTGCTTTAGCAGCCGGATCCATTTCATCCATATAGGGAATTGCTTTCTGCTTGTAAGGAATTGTGATATTGATGCCGTCAAAGTCTTTCTTCGCAAAGAAATCATCCAGATCTTTTTCTTCAATATCCCATTTCCCGTATTTTTCATGGATCAGAAAGCCATGAATCTGAGGCGACCAGGAATGCCCTAAAGGATGTCCGATCAGACCCAGCTTCATACTTCTTTTTCCTTTCCGAAATACAGAGAACCATATCTTGTGATTAAAGCATCCGCAAGAACAATGGCACTCATTGCTTCTACAACAACTCTTGCCCGGTGAATCACTGCCGGATCATGCCGGCCGGAAATGGACAATTCTGTTTCTTTTTTTGCCGCATAGTTGATCGTATGCTGCAGCTTGGAAATGGAAGGCGTCGGCTTGATCACAAGCCGGAAGCGGATCGGCATGCCGTTGGAAATGCCCCCGTTGATGCCGCCGTTGTTATTTGTCGTGGTAACGACTTTGCCATCCTGCATTGCAAAGGGATCATTCGCCTCAGAACCATACATATCCGCAAAGCGGAAACCGGCCCCGAATTCAATGCCTTTGACAGCAGGAATTGAAAACATGGCATGAGCTAACAAAGATTCCAGGGAATCAAATTCCGGTTCGCCGACACCTGCATCCAGACCAGTAATGGCTGTATCGAGAATGCCGCCGAGTGAGTCGCCTTCACTTCTCGCCTCAACAATGGCAGCGATCATTGCTTCTCCTTTGTCATCATTGAGAACCGCAAAGTTCTTATGATTGAGCAGTTCGATCTGTTCATTGAGTTTCGTCTCATCAAAAGGATCATCTTCAATGTCTTTGAGTCTTGCAATATGGGTACCGATTGCAATGCCTTTTTCCTTTAACATGCCGTAGCAGATTGCGCCGGCTGCAGTAAGGGCAGCTGTCAGTCTGCCGGAAAAATGGCCGCCGCCCAGGGCATCTTCATTGCCCCGGTATTTGATATGACCTGTATAATCGGCATGTCCCGGCCGCGCAATATTTTCTAGTTCTGAATAATCTTTGTCTCTGACATTTTTATTGGGAATGACAAAGGCGATCGGGGTTCCTTCACTCACTCCGTTTTTAATGCCTGACAGGAATTCAGGCAGATCCTCTTCATGACGGGCAGTAGAAACAGCCCCAGCTGCTTTGCGCTGCCCCATCATTTCAGCCAGGAGCTCATAGTCAATTTTCACACCAGCCGGCATCCCGTCAATCACAGCTCCGATGGCAGTACCGTGGGATTCCCCGAATAAGGTAACAGTCAGATTATTTCCGATGGTATTTTTCATAAACCCAGCCTCTTTCTGACATCTTCCAGACTCCAGTCTGTGAGATATGCTTTGCCGATCTCATCTACCTGAACCATCGTGATGTGATCATGGGCAGCTTTCTTGTCATTGAGCATCAGCTGATAAACAGCTTCCGGATCATAATCACATTCGGTTGGAAGTGACAGATGATTCAGTACTTTTCTCAATCTGTCTTTGATTTCTTCGTTATTCAGAATCTTCATCATTCCCATGGCAACGCACTCGCCATGGAGATATGTATCCAGATCAAAGTAAGCTTCAAAGCCATGTCCGAAAGTATGTCCGAAATTGAGGAGTTTTCTTTCGCCCGTTTCTTTCTCATCGTTTTCAACGATCTGCCGCTTCATTTCAAGTGAGCGCAGGATAATTTCATCCAGGTGGTCTTTCCAGTTTTCTTTTTCAAAGATGGCAAAAAGAGCAGGATCCCGGATCAGACCAGCCTTCACAGCTTCGGCAAGCCCGTTATGAAGATGCCTTTTGGGTAAAGTCGTCAATACTTCCGGATCAATCAGAACCATATCCGGCTGATGGAAAGCACCGATGTTGTTTTTGACGCCGTTGAAATCCACTGCGGTTTTGCCGCCGATGGAAGAATCAATTTCTGAAATCGTTGTCGTCGGAATATTGATGTAAGGAATGCCTCTCATATAGATGGCTGCTGCAAAACCAGCCATATCACCGACAACGCCTCCCCCTAAAGCGATCACGGTGTCCTTGCGGGACAAATGAACCTTCTGCATGGATGCTAAGATACCCAGCAGAGTTTCAACATTCTTATGTGCTTCCCCATTGGGGAATACATACATCTGTGCCTGCGGGAATTGATCCTGCAGCATCTTTCTCCATTTTTCCGGTACGCCGTCATCACTGACCAGGAATACATTTTTTCTTCCGATCAGTTCAGAGGCATTCTTCAGAATGCCGTGTCCGTAATAAATGGGATAGGTTTTTTCTTTCGTGTGTACCTCAATCTTCTTCATCATGGCTCCCCCTTTTCTGAAAATAAAAGACCATGCGGTGTTATCCACATGGTCTCAATCCTTTCCACTTAGATAACGCCTTCAACATGAAACGGCAGTTATCTATAACTGCCTGCCTTATCTGAAAAAGTAATAAAAGTAGAAACGACCTGTTTTCATATTTTCCTCCATTAGGGCTTAAGCCCTCACAAACGTTTGATGAATAAATGTGCGTTGCGTACTATTCTGTAGGTAGAGCAGTGGGCCATGTC
>OMXQ01000054.1 GCA_900315065.1 uncultured Erysipelotrichaceae bacterium | reverse complement strand
TACCTTTCTCATTCAGTCCTCCTGGCTGTTATATGCGCATAGCAACAGCGTCTCAGAAGGAAGCCAATCTGGCAATAAAAACTGTCAGTTTCAGGCTGTGTCTGCCTGGGACATTTTCCCTTTCTAACACTTGAGACATTATCATGGAATAAACACAGATATTCAGCTGTTTTTTTGTGTAATACATTGACTTTTGTCTCATCAACCGTTATTATAACTTCGCGTTTGTTTTCTATAAAGAAAAGATGGAGGTAGCAAAATGAAGAGAACTTATCAGCCAAGCAAGCACAAGAACAAGGCTGCGCATGGCTTCAGAGCCCGTATGGCTACAGTCGGCGGCCGTAAGGTCTTAGCAAGAAGAAGAGCTAAGGGAAGAAAGGTCCTGTCTGCTTAAGAACCACCGTTCGGTGGTTCTTTTTTCACTTTCAGAGGTTTTTGCATGAAGAAAAAGAATCGCGTCAGAAAAGCAGAAGAATTCCAGGACATCATTCACCACGGTAAAAAATTCGTCAACCAGTCTTTTGTTCTTTATACAGCAGACAGGAAAGAAGACGAAGCCCGTATCGGTATTTCTCTTTCCAAAAAGATCGGCAATGCCGTTCAGAGAAACAAAATCAAAAGACAGGTCAGAATGATGTGCCAGGATATTGTTGATTTCAATTTGTCTCCTAAAGATGCAGTCATGATTGTGCGTTTCGGGTACAAGGATCTGTCTTATGCCGACAATAAAAACAACTTGGAAAAACTACTTGTAAAGGCTACAATTAAGTAGCTTGTATATTATAAGGAGAAGGAAAAATGAAGCTCACCCCTCGTATGAAAAAATTCCTGACAGTGTTCGCTGTATTGACAGTCGTTCTCACTGTATCAGGATGCACAGTTCCGCGTGATGCAGATGGACAGATTGTCCTGATTAAAACAACAACAACATTCTCTGAAACCATGAGTTCAGAAAACTGGTTCTCAGCTATCTTCGTATGGCCGCTGGCACAATGGATCAACCAGATGTCTCCGGTTGTCGGCGTCGGTCTGGCAATTTCCATTGTTACGATCGTTGTCAATGGTGTTCTGGCTCTGCTTACACTCAAGTCTACAGTTGCTATGCAGCAGATGCAGCTGATCCAGCCTGAACTTGAAAAGATTCAGAGAAAATATGAAGGCAGAGATGATGATACATCCAAGATGCGTCAGGCATCTGAAATGCAGGCTCTCTACAAAAAGTACAATATCAATCCTGCCGGTTCTCTCTTAGTCACATTCATTCAGTTCCCTGTCATCATGGCTATGTACATGGCTGTACAGAGATCTTATGCAGTTGCAACCGGTACCTTCATGGGCATGGATCTGCAGACAAAACCGCTTGCCGGTTTACAGAAGGCAATCGGCGGCGATGTTTCCGGCTGGATGTATCTCGTATTGTTTGTCTTCATGGGCATCTGCCAGTTCTTCTCCATGATGCTGCCGCAGTGGACAGCCCGCAAGAAGGCTGAACAGGAAGCTGCCAAGCACCATAAGAAACCTGAAAAGCCGTCAACCCAGAACAAGATCATGCAGTATTACATGATGGGCATGATCCTGATCTTCGGTCTGATGTGGCCGGCTGCCATGGCTCTGTACTGGGCTATCAACTCTCTGGTCAATATCGCCAAGACATATCTTGTACAGAAGTACATTGATAAGCAGAATGTAGCAAAGGAAGGTAATCAGTAATGACAAAGTATACAGGCAAGTCTCTGGAAGAAGCACTCGCTGCTGCTGCAGAAGACAAGAATTGTGCTGTGGAAGATCTTCAGTACACAGTTACGGAAGAAAAGGACGGCGGCCTCTTAGGCATCGGCAAGTCCGTTACTGTTGAAGCATTCACAATGGATGACGTAAAGGAATTCCTCTTTGATTACCTGGGTGACTATTTCACCGGCATTGATCTGGATATCGAAGTTGCCATTGAAGAAAGACCGGATGGATTTATTATCAACCTCAACGCTGATAACAACGCTGTTCTGATCGGCAAGATGGGCAAGACCCTGGCTGCCTTCAACACTGTCGCCAGAGCTGCAGTCAATGCAGAATTCAAGAAGAGAATTGATGTTCTGATTGATGTCAACCACTACAAGGAAGAAAGATACGCAAAACTGCGTTCCATGGCCAAGCGTACAGCCAAGCAGGTTCAGAGATCTCATGTTGATGCAGCTCTGGATCCAATGCCGAATGATGAAAGAAAAGCAATCCACAAGGCTCTGGCTGACTGGCACAACATTTCTACAGAATCTGAAGGCGAAGGCAATGCAAGACACATTGTCATCAAGTATGTAGAAGATGCACCTGCTGAAGAAGCAGAAACAGAAGAAGCTGAATAAGAAGGAAGAAACAGATGATCAGAAAAATGATCACCTGTTTTTTTATTTGCGCTGTTATGAAAATACGGATAGTTTATATGAACAACTATCGAAAAGTGGGAAAATTTCACTTTTTCAAAGTGACAGAAAAATGATAAGGTTTCCTGAAAACACCATAACAGAAGGAAATTTAATGTTCTGATGCTTTCATCGTTTCCTTTCTGTTTTACTCATTTCAAAATGACAAAATAATACTATTTCATGAATGATCATAATTTGTCCACAATTTTTTTGTATATCAGAGATCTGTTTATCAGAAGTGTGGATAATTTCAAAATTACAGATTTATCCACGTTTGTTATTTTTTCGGATTCATTGTTGATTTCTTCTGACCATTTATCCTGCTCCTGATTTTCATTTAACAGGCACTTTACCGCTTTCAACACATTTTCCACTGCGTTGATAACTATGTTGTCAACATATGTCAATTATTGTGTAATTCTCATTTTTTTGCTTAACAAAGCCTTTTTTCAGTGTTGTTAACTCTGAATTATTTTGTGTGATTTCTTTGTTTTCCATATTTTTTCAGGTTATGCACAGTGTGGATTCCTTTTCCCCATTTTATCCCCATTCAAAAAGTTGTCGATAAGTGTGGATAAGTTTCATATTGCTTTATGTAGTGCCGTTTTTCTTAAAATTTACATATGTGGATAAATAAATATTCCACATTTTGCGCCTTTTTTTTACAGGATTTCTTAGTACAATAATTGAGAAACAAAGAGTTTTCCACAATCCGAGGTATCACATATGACTACGAATAAACAACAATACCTGGTTGAAGTCTGGAACCAGGTAATTCAATATTTCCATGCAAATCACACGATTGAACCAGAGATTATTGATAACTTCTTCAAGCCTTGTTCTTTATATGAACTTACTGAAGAAAAAGCATTTATCCAGGCACCTAACATCGTTTCAAAATCCATTGTACAAAGCCAGAATGAGATTGTTGCAGCAGGATTTGTCGACGTTCTGAACGTCAATCATCCAATCATGGTTGAAGTCTGTATGGAGAATGAACTGCCTACTCATAAGGAAATCAGCGTACCGGTTTCTGCTGCTGCCTATGACAAGGACTTTGCATCTATGGCAATTCAGAAGGACAGAACTTTTGAAAACTTTGTGGTCGGCGACTGCAACCGGGAATCCCACGCAGCTGCCATGGCTTGTGCCATGTCCCCGGGCAAGTTCTTCAACCCGTTATTTATCTACGGCAATTCAGGTCTTGGCAAAACACATCTTTTAATGTCTATTGCCAATTATGTCATGAAGAATGATCCTTCCAAGAAGGTCTACTATACAGATTCCCTGAAGTTTGTTGAAACGGTTGTCAATGCAATCCGGGCAGGAAAAATTGAAGCTTTCAAACAATACATGTACAGCGTAGATCTTTTCCTGGTTGATGATATTCAGTTCTTAGCCGGCAAGGAAAAGAGCCATGAAGTATTCTTCTCCATTTACAATGAACTTGTGAATAACAGAAAGCAGATCTGCATTGCCTGCGACCGGCAGCCGAAGGAAATCAAAGGACTGGAAGACAGATTGATTTCCCGTTTCTCTTCCGGTTTGTCTGTAGGCATTGATTCACCTGAATTTGAAACTTCACTCGAAATTCTGAAGATGAAGATCAAACACAACGGCTATGGTATTGAAGACGTTGATGAAGAAGGTCTTGCCTATATCGCATCCAACTTCTCAGGCAATGTCAGAGACCTGGAAGGCGCCTGGAACCGGGTTTTGTTCTATGCCATTGAATTCCAGCCGGGCGGCGGAACGATCAAATTTGAAACAGTCATGCACGCTCTCAGGAAACAATCAGTTGTTTCTGATAAAACCGGCCTTTCTCCAAAGCAGATTATAAAAACAGTCGCAGATTACTATGGCCTTACAAGACAGCAGATTACTTCCAAGACCCGTACCAAGAACATTGCGACAGCCCGTCATATTTCCATTTATCTCTGCCGGAAATTACTGGATCTTCCATATGTCAAGATCGGCGATGAATTCGGCGGCAGAGACCACAGCACAATCATCAGTGCCTGTTCAAAAGTGGAAAACCAGATTAAAAAAGATGTGTCCTATGCCAATGCCGTAAAGGACCTGGAGAAGCAGCTCAACGTCTGATTCCACATTTTCTTCCACTAGGAATCAACACTGAAAAATGATAAAATTTAGGGGTGTTACAGCTGTTTTCCAAGGTTATCCACCTTATCCACAGCTCTAATAACAATAAACTTAAATAAATATATATACGCAGGAGGCGCAAACCAATGAATTTTACAATCTCAAAACAGGCGTTTGGAAACGCGCTGGCTATTGTCGGCCATGCCGTTAGTTCAAGCTCTCCGCAGCCATACCTGAGAGGCATCTATATTGAAGCAAGTGGAAATGAACTGGTCCTGACCGGATCCAATGCAGATATTTCCATTCAGAAGAAAGTCATTGCGGATGATGAAAACAAACTGAATATTGTTGAAGAAGGATCTATCCTGATGGAAGCTTCCTATCTCAATGAAATTGTTAAGAAACTGGACGCAGATATTATCTCAGTTGAAATCATCGATGGTTCCCTGACAAGATTTGCAGGAAGTGAAGCAGTCTTCAAGATCAACGGGATGAATACCAATGATTATCCGAAGATCGATTTCTCCAAGCCGATGTCTTCTATCTCTATGCCGGCATCCCTGCTTCTGGAAATTATTGATCAGACAACATTCGCTGCTTCCACCAAGGAAACAAAGCCGGTTCTGACTGGTGTGAATTTCCATCTGGCAGACAATGTTCTCAAGTGCACTGCAACGGACAGCTATCGTCTTGCCAAGAAGACGCTTGATTTCAAATCTGATGCAGACTTCAACATCACGATTCCAAGCAAGTCCTTGAATGAAGTCAGAAGCACAATGTTAGCAGATGCAGAAAATATTGAAATTGCCCAGAACGACAAGAAGGCCCAGTTCTGGAGCGAAGACATGGTTCTGCAGACAAGACTTTTGGACGGCGGGTATCCGGAAACAGACCGCCTGATTCCAAGTGAATTCACCCAGAAGCTCACCATTAACAGAAATGATCTGATTCATGCCATCGACCGTACAATCTTCATCAAGACAGATAACATCACTGTCGACAGACTCATTCTTTCCGCTGATGAACTTGTTCTGACCAACAAGTCGCAGGAAATCGGTGAATCTACCGAAAGACTGAATGGTAAATATGAAGGCGAACCGATTGATATCAGCTTCACCGGACCATATGTCATGGAAGCATGCAAGGTTCTGCATGGTGATACTGTCAATGTCAACTTCACCGGCTATATGAAGCCGATTATCATTACCTGTGATGATGATCCGTCTGTTCTGCACCTGATCTTACCGGTAAGAACTTATAACTGATAAATCAGTGAGACCGGAAATCCCGGTCTTTTTCTTTGAAAAAACAAATGGGATGTTCTATAGTAACTGCATCATAAAAGGAAATGCATATGGAAATCAGTGATTTTAAGGAAAACGAACAAGAACAGATCAAAGCAGGCTTGTCAGAAGCAGTTATTTCCGACAAAGAAGCCGCAAAGAAAATCCTGGCTCTGGTACCGGCAGAATGGATTAAGAAAATTCCTTTCTTTGTAAGAGGACACGCAACGACAAAGACAATTGAAAAGATTGCCAAGGAACACCCGGATCTCTATGCTGCTGCTAAAAGAGAAGGGGAGCTGCCTGAAAAGGAAAGAGAAGAACTCAGAACAATTATCACCGGCATCTTCGAGCAGAAGATGAACAAGCACAATATTCATTGAATAAGAGGAAAATATCCTCTTTTTCTTTGTCTTTTAGAGCTGGTTAAACCATTCAGAAAATTATATAATTATCTTGTTATTGAATTAACAAAGATGTTTTGAGGAGAAAAAATAATATGCCTAGAGTAGACGACCCGAATTTACTGGTCAATGAAAGGGATTTCCCGCTGGAGGACTATCATTGCGACGATCCGGAAAAAGCAAAGCTGGTAAAGAAACTGGCAAAAATGATCACGGATTATATTCCGCGTCAGGTTGGCCCGGTCCATGAAAACAACGTGGATTTCTGGATTCTTGACAGATTGCTGACAAAAGAAGAAGTGAAGTTCATGCTCAGCTTCAAGAAGAAGAGAACGCCATATACGATGACCCAGTTAGCTGAAATGAATAAAATGACCATCGATCGTACGGAAGAAATGGTAAAGCATCTTCTGTGGATCGGTATTCTGGAACAGAATCGTGACAACGCTGATCATCATAAACAATATCTGATTCCTTTATGGGTAGTAGGATCCGGTGAATACATGATGATGAACAAGCAGCTGGTGGAAGAGCATCCTGAAGTTGCAACCATGTTCAATCTGGTACCGCAGGAGCCTGTTTCCATTACTTCCTTTATGGTACCGCAGGGCGGGGCAGGTCTTGGCATGCATGTCATTCCGGTTGAAAAAGCAATTTCCATGGAAACCGAATCTGCTTCCGTTGAACACCTGTCTCATTGGATTGATAAATACGATACCTTCTGTGCCATGGTTTGTTCCTGCCGCAAAGCACAGAGAGTCAGAGGAGAAGGCGTCGGTGACATCGAAGGCCATATGTGCATCGGTGTAGGAGACATCGCAGAATTCTTAGTAGAATCCGGCAAGGATGCTTATTACATCACTAAAGATCAGGTCAGAGAAATCCTGGAAAGATCTGAGCGCAAAGGCTATGTTCATCAGATTACAAATATCGACGGCGAAAACAGGATCGTAGGCATCTGCAACTGCTCGCCTGGTTCCTGTTATGCATTGCGTACTTCCCAGTTGTTCAATACGCCGAATATGTCCCGTTCTGCCTACAGAGCCCACGTTGACATGAACAAGTGCGTTGCCTGCGGCAAGTGCGTAGAAGTATGTCCTGTTGGAGCTGCCAAGTTAGGACAGAAACTCTGTCACAAAGATGGTTCCAGAACAATTTATCCGCTGCATGAATTGCCGGATGAAATCAAGTGGGGTCCTGAAAAGTGGGATCGCAACTACAGAGATACGAACAAGACCAACTGCTGGCCGCAGGGAACTTCTCCATGCAAGACTGCATGTCCAAGTCACATTGCCGTACAGGGCTACATCAGAATGACAGCTGAAGGCAAATACAACGATGCTGTGAAGCTGATCCGTCAGGACAATCCGTTCCCGGCAGTCTGCGGCATGGTATGCAACCACAGGTGTGAAGACAGATGTACAAGAGGCACGATTGATCAGCCGGTTGCCATCGATGAAATCAAGAAGTTCTTAACACTCCATGAAATGAACAACATGGATTCCTTCGTTCCAATTTGTGAAAATCCGGAAGGAGAAATATGGGATCAGTATCCGATTGCTATTATCGGTGCCGGTCCAGCTGGTATGACAGCTGCTTATTATCTCCGCAAGGAAGGTTATCCTGTTACTGTATTTGAAAAGGCACAGAAACCAGGCGGCATGTTAATCAACGGCATTCCTAATTTCCGTCTGGAAAAGAAATATGTTGAAGCTGAAATTGAAATTCTCAGAAAAATGGGAGTGGAATTCAGATGCGGCGTTGAAGTCGGCAAGGATGTCACCATTCCTGAGCTGCGTAAACAGGGCTACAAGGCCTTCTATGTTGCCATCGGTCTGCAGGGCGGCAGACGCGCAAATGTCGATGGAGAAGACAGCTATGGCGTAGAGAGCGGTATTTCCTTCCTGAGAAGAATCAATTCTGATCCATCCGTCAAATTGGAAGGAGATGTTGTTGTCGTAGGCGGCGGCAACGTTGCTGTAGACGTCGCAAGAAGCGCACTTCGTGCAAGCCAGGCTCATGTTACGATGCTGTGTCTGGAAGGAAAGAATGAAATGCCTGCTTCTTTGGAAGAAGTGGAAGAAGCCAAAGCAGAAGGCATTGAAGTCAAGAACGGCTGGGGACCTAAGGAAATTCTCAATGAAAACGGCAAAGTTACCGGCATCGTCTTCAAGAAGTGCACCAGAGTCAAAGATGAAGAAGGCAGATTCAATCCTCAATACGATGAATCTGAAACTATTACGATTCCATGTACCAATGTTCTTTTAGCAATCGGTCAGTCCGCACAATGGGGTGATCTGCTCAAGGGCACCAAGGTAGAACTCAGAAGAAACGGCACCGCTGTTGCAGACCCTGTTACTTTGCAGACAGGCGAGGCAGACATTTTCGTCGGCGGAGATATCAACCATGGGGCAAGATTCGCCATAGACGCGATTGCAGACGGCCGTGAGGGCATGGTATCCATTAACCGTTATGTTCATCCGGGTCAGTCTCTTACCATCGGCAGAGACAGAAGAGAATTCATTGAATTCGATCGTGATGATATCCAGCTGGATAGCTATGACACTGCAAAGCGTGCCGTACCTTCCATGAAACCGGGCGATGCAATAAAGAGCTATGATGACTTCCGCAATGCACTTACAGAAGAACAGGTTAAGCAGGAAGCCAACAGATGCCTGAAGTGCGGTGCAACAACCGTTGATCTCAACAAGTGCATTGGCTGCGGTCTGTGTACAACCAGATGTGAATTTGATGCTATTCACCTTTCCCGGGACCTGCCTCATTGTTCTGATATGAGAACTGCCGAAGAAAAGATGAAGTACATCATTCCGTATGCTCTCAAGCGTGAAATGAAGATCAAATTCAGGAAGAAATAATTGGATAAAGACCAGTAATAATTCTGGTCTTTTTTTCTGCCTTTGAAACAGCAGAAAATACGCTTACATAAAGGATTTTTTGATGATTTTATGATATAATTTATAAGGCTTTTTCCAAGCCTGTACAGAGGTGAAATTCTATGGTGGAAAAGAATGAAAAATATATTACTCTGCAGCAATTCATGAAGCTGAAAAACATTGCATCTTCAGGCGGCGAAGCCAAGCACCTGGTCAAAGAACTTCAGATCTTTGTCAACGATGAAAAAGAAGACAGAAGAGGCAGAAAACTCTATGCCGGCGACATCGTAAAGATCGAAGGAAAGACCTACAAAGTAGACTGATGTACGTCAGAAATCTGAAACTCAGAAACTTCCGCAACTACGAACAGGCTGAAATAGAACTTGATCCTCAGCTCAATGTCATTACCGGCCGCAATGCCCAGGGCAAAACCAATCTGCTGGAAGCTCTGGTATATCTTTCCCTGACCAGATCCCACCGGGTCAGAGATGATCAGAAAATGATCCGGGAAGGCAGTTCATTTGCGGACATCCGCTGTGTCTACGTCACGGACAAGGAAAGAGAAATTGAAGCAGTTATCCACAACAAGGGCAAAACCCTGATGGTTCACCATCAGCCGGTTAAGAAAAGCTCTGAATTCATCGGTCTGATCAATGTTGTCCTTTTCTCTCCGGATGATCTGCGTCTGTTCTCAGATCCGCCCGGTTCCAGACGCAAAGTCATGAATCAGGAAATCGGCAAGCTTTCTTCATCTTATCTGCTTGCATTGAACAGATTCCAGAATCTTCTGAAAGAAAGAAATGCTCTGCTCAAAAGCAATCATATCGATCCTGCATTGCTGGATACGCTGGATGAAGAGATGAGTCATTGCGAAGCTCTGATCTGGAAGGAAAGAAAACAGTTTACAGATTTCATTGATGAAAGAATAGGCTCTTATTATCAGAAAATTGCCGATGATGATACCGGTCTGCATCTTCACTACAAAGGCATAATTGATCAGCCTGAAGATGACATTGAAAATGAAATTCTGAAAATCCACACAGAAAGCAGAAACAAAGACATGGAATACCGTTCTACAACAACAGGTATTCATCATGATGACTTTGTTTTTGAAATGTACGGCAATAACATTACCAGTTTTGCCAGCCAGGGACAGAAGCGCATGACCATGCTTGCCTTCAAGATGACCCAGCTGGCTTATATAAAAAAACAGATTCAGCAGACACCGATCCTGCTGCTGGATGATGTCCTCTCTGAACTCGATCTTACCAGGCAGAAAAAACTCCTTTCTTTAGTGAAAGGCTCCTGCCAATGTCTGATCACAACTACGGAAATTCCTGAATTTCTGAAAAACGAGGACATGCATGAATACAGAATTGAACATGGTACGATTCAAAGGAGGTACAAATGAGCGGTAAAAATGAAAACAAGGCAGAAGTCATTACTACAGAAGACGGCTCCAAAGCAGTTCTCGGCGGTGAACTCGATGCCAAAGTAACGACTGAATATGATGACTCCGAAATTCAGGTACTGGACGGACTGGAAGCAGTTCGTAAAAGACCTGGCATGTATATTGCTTCTACTTCATCCAAGGGTCTGCATCACCTGGTATGGGAAATTGTAGACAATGGTATTGATGAAGCTATGGCAGGCTATGCAACAACCGTTACTGTCACGGTTGACAAGAACAATGTTGTCTCAGTTGAAGATGACGGCCGCGGCATGCCTACCGGTATCAATGCAAAGACAGGAAAATCTACCATTGAAACAATCTTTACCGTTCTTCATGCCGGCGGCAAGTTCGGCGGGGGTGCCTATAAAATTTCCGGCGGTCTGCATGGTGTTGGTGCTTCTGTTGTCAACGCGCTTTCCACCTGGCTGGAAGTCAGAGTTTTCCATGAAGGAAAAATCTATTTCGTACGTTTTGAAAACGGCGGCCACGCAGTAGAGCCAATGAAGGTAATTGGTGATTGTGATCCGGAAAAACATGGGTCTCTGGTAACTTTCAAGGCAGATCCTGAAATTTTCAAAGAAACCACTGTCTATGACCATGACACTATCCGTGACAGACTCAGACAACTTGCTTTTCTCAACAAGGGCATCCGTCTGGTTTTCAACGATGAAAGAATGGAAGAAGAAAACAAGAAACACCATGAATTTCTCTTTGAAGGAGGTCTGAAAGAATACGTTGCCTTCCTCAACAAGAGCAGAACTGTGATCCATCCTGATATCATCTATGCAGAAGGCTATGAAAAAGACATTCAGGTAGAAGTAGCAGTACAGTACAATGACGGCTATAATCCGGCTGTTTATACTTTCTGCAACAACATCAATACGGTTGAAGGCGGTACCCATGAAGAAGGCTTCCGCATGGCTCTCAATCGTGTCATTAACAAATATGCCCGTGATAATAACTTTCTCAAGGAAAAGGATGACAACCTGACCAGTGATGACTGCAAGGAAGGCATTACTGCTGTTATTTCTGTCAAGCATCCGGATCCTCAATACGAAGGACAGACAAAGACCAAGCTTGGCAACTCCGAAGTCAGAAAGATCGTTTCCGATATCTTCGGCACCCAGCTTGAAAGGTTCTTGCTGGAAAATCCTGATCAGGCAAAAGCCATCATGGAAAAAGCTACGGTCGCTTCCCAGGCCAGAATGGCTGCCAAGAAGGCAAGAGAACTGACCAGAAGAAAGAGCGGACTGGAAGTTTCTTCCTTACCTGGAAAATTAGCTGATTGTTCATCCAAAGACGCAAGTATCTGCGAAATCTATATCGTCGAGGGTGACTCTGCCGGCGGTTCGGCCAAGCAGGGCAGAGATTCCCATTATCAGGCCATTCTTCCTTTGCGAGGCAAGATTCTTAACGTCGAAAAAGCAAGACAGGCAAGAGCATTCGAAAACAATGAAATCCGTTCTATGATCACAGCTTTCGGCTGCGGCATTCTGGATGAAGTCGATACCAGCAAGCTTCGTTACAACAAGATCGTTATTATGACCGATGCCGATGTCGATGGTTCTCATATCAGAATTCTGCTTCTGACTTTCTTCTACCGCTACATGCGTCCGATTATTGAACAGGGACACGTTTATATCGCTCAGCCGCCTCTGTACAAGGCACAGAAGGGCAATGCGGTCAGATATGCCTATACTGAACAGCAGATGGACAGAATCCGTCAAGAAATGGGGGATCGTATCTCTTTACAGAGATATAAGGGTCTTGGTGAAATGAATCCTGAACAACTTTGGGAAACAACTATGGATCCGAAGAACAGAACCCTGATCCGGGTTACATTGGATGATGCAGAAAAGGCAGATGAATATTTCTCAATCTTTATGGGGGATGATGTGGAACCTCGTAAGGACTTCATTATCGAAAACGCTGACTTTGCACAGCTTGATATTTAAGGGGGTTGAACAATGGCAAATGATGAATTTATGGAATTTGACGAGTCAAAGTTTGACCCGGGCCATATTACAGAACAGAATCTGACAGAGGAAATGAAGCGTGACTTCATTGACTATTCCATGTCAGTTATCGCTTCCCGTGCCTTGCCTGATGTAAGAGACGGTCTCAAGCCGGTACAGAGAAGAATTCTCTATGCCATGAATGAAATGAACAACACGCCTGACAAGCCGTACAGAAAATGTGCACGTATTGTCGGTGAAACAATGGGTAAATTTCATCCGCACGGCGACTCCTCTATCTATGGTGCTCTTGTATATATGGCCCAGAACTGGAACATGAGAGAAATTCTGGTTGATGGTCACGGCAACTTCGGATCTATGGACGGTGACGGGGCTGCTGCCATGCGTTATACCGAGGCAAGATTATCCAAGCTTGCCATGGAAATGCTGAGAGACCTGGATAAGGAAACCGTTGATATGTCGCCTAACTACGAAGGCGATGAAATGGAACCGGATGTGCTTCCATCTCGTTTTCCTAATCTGATAGTCAACGGTTCCATGGGTATTGCGGTAGGTATGGCAACTAATATTGCACCGCATAACCTGGGAGAAACCATTGACGGTATTCTTGCCCTGATGGAACAGCCGGAAATTACAGCAACAGAATTGATGCAGTATATCAAGGGACCTGATTTCCCGACCGGCGGCTATATTCTCGGCAGAAGCGGCATCCGCAAAGCTCTGGAAACAGGACGCGGCACAATTGTCATGCGGGCAAAGACTCATATTGAGGACATGAACAACGGCAAGAAGAGAATCATTGTCGATGAAATTCCTTATATGGTAAACAAAGCCTCCATGGTCGAAAAGATTGCCCAGCTGGCCAGAGACAAGCAGGTAGAAGGCATTACGGATCTCAGAGATGAGTCCAATATGAATGGTGTCAGAGTTGTCATTGAACTGAGAAAAGATACCCAGCCGGAAGTCCTTCTCAACCAGCTTTACAAGTTATCTCCGCTGCAGACAAACTTCGGTGTAAACAATGTTGTCCTTTTCGGCAAGACTCCTCACATGACAAGCATGAAGGAAATGCTGCAGGGATACATTGACCACCAGGTTGATGTCATAACAAGAAGAACCCAATATGATCTGAAGAAAGCCCAGGATCGTGCTCATATTCTCGAAGGATTGCGAATTGCAGTTGATAACCTGGATGCAATTATTCATACCATCCGTAATTCCAAGGATGCTAATGAAGCGATGCCGAGATTGATGGAAGGCTTCAACCTGGATGAAATTCAGGCCAAGGCAATCCTCGATATGCAGTTCAGAAGATTGACAGGTCTGGAAAGAGAGAAGATAGAAAACGAATACCAGGACCTTCTGGTAAAGATTGCTGACTATCAGGATATTCTTTCCCATCATGAAAGAATCATGCAGATCATTCATGATGAACTGACTGTCATCAAGGATAAGTACGGCAACCCTAGAAAGACTGAAATTATCGATGCACCGGCTGAGATGGAAGATGAAGATCTGATCCCGGTAGAACACGTGATTATATCTCTTTCCAGCAACGGCTATGTCAAGAGAATGACTTCTGATACATATCGTGTGCAGAACCGCGGCGGCAAGGGTATCAAGGGCATGGAACTCAACAAGGATGATGCAATTGACCAGTTCATCAATATGTCTACCCATGACTTCCTGCTGATCTTTACCAATACCGGCAGAGTCTTCAGAGTCAAGGGATATAACATTCCTGAATTCTCCAGAACTTCCAAGGGCATTCCGATGATCAACCTCATTGCCATTGACAAGAACGAAAAAGTCACTGCCATGGTCCCGTATGGTCCGGATGACAAGGCAGACTACCTCTTCTTTGCAACAAAGAAGGGTATAATCAAGAGAACACCTGTCAATGAATTTGAAAACATCAACCGCAACGGCAAGATTGCAATCAAGCTCAATGAAGGCGATGAACTTGCTTTTGTCAAATCAACCAACGGCAATGATGAAATCCTCATTGCAGGATCCAACGGCAAAGCAATCCGTATTACTGAAGACAGCGTCAGACCAATGTCCCGTACTGCTATGGGTGTCAAAGGCTTCAATACTGACGGCGGCAGTGTCATCGGCATGGCAACCAATGCGGAAGGAAAATACATTCTGACTATTACGGAAAACGGCTACGGCAAGATGTCTGAACTCGCTGACTTCAGAATGACTAACCGTGGTGCCAAGGGTGTCAAGGCACACAAGGTAACCGACAAGACAGGCAGCCTTGTATGCATGAGAGCAGTCACAGGTGATGAAGACTGCATGATTATGACGGAAGGCGGCATTGTCATCCGTATCTCTCTGACCCAGGTCAATAAACTCAGCCGTGACTCTCAGGGTGTCCGGGTCATCTCTGTCAAGGGTGACAGTAAAGTCTCTGCAGTTTCTATCATTGATCCTGAAGAAGTGGAAGAAGAACAAGAAGCAGAAACGCCTGCACAGCCTGCAGAAGAAACTGAAACAAACAAATAAACAACATAGAAAAGAAGGTCAGAAATGATCTTCTTTTTTAAAGAAACAATTGACATGCATGCAGAAAATGATAATCAGAAAAAACCATAACAAAGCCGGAATTTAACAATTTACAAAACAATATGATTATAGAAGAATAAACATACAAGCATGTTACAGAAAATACAAAAACAAAATGCATGAAATCAATCATGGATGCTTTTTATGAAGTAAGAAAACTGCTGAGACTTTATGATTTTGTCACGTTGGACAGATCTGTAAATATATTCCTATGATGTAATCAGGAACAAGCAGCTTGCAATAAAGCCTCTTCAAAAGAAAAAGACAAATGACTTTCTTCATACAAACGAATACATTGTCAATCAGACTGGTTATCCAGATTGTCAGCTTAAACGATTGATGAGTATACTGCGAAAAAAAGATACTGACGCTATCCTTACTTATGACAAAAATGACAGGCAGATAACAGCTGCTTCATCTTTGAAGCAATTTTTGAAAAGAACGTTGACTCACTGATGACACAGTATAGAAATCAGATTCAGCAATTTGCCAGAAAATATGTCTTTCTTAACTTATAGTGACAAAATCAGAAAGTTTTAACAAGGAAGAGTGTAAATAGAAAATAACACAAGTTATAGCTCAGAGAAAAAGATCACAATGAATACGATCTGATTTACTCTTCATTTTTTATGAAAATACAGTTATTTTTTACAAGCTGAGACAGGCGATTTCAGCCGATTTGAATTCAATTGATGGACACCTGTACATCTTTTATTCAATGAAGCGGTCATTAAATATATGCCAGAATGTAAAATATCAGCTTAAACAGGGAATAATTTGACATTTTTATTACAAAAAAAATAATGGTAAAAAAGACCGTAAATTTGAAAAATATAGAATGAGCACAAATAAAAGAGAGGATTTCTGGTCCTCTCTTCCGGATTACTTCTTCTTGGATTTCTTGGCAGCTTTTTTACCGGATTTCTTTTCATCCTTTTTCTTGGAATCGGATTTCTTGTCGGCTGCTTTTTTTGGTTCAGCTTTCTTAGCCGGCTTCTTTTCTTCTACTGCAGTTTTTCTGGAAGTTTTCTTTTCAGTCTTCTTCATGTCTGCTTCAATCAGACCAAGAAGATATTCCTTAACGCCTTCTTTTTCTTCCAGCCACTTGATCACTGTATCTTCTGTATTGATATTAAATCTGACGGAGAATGATCTGTAATTGTTACGGTTATACTCATTGTTGTACTCGAGTTTGCGTTTGTACTGCTGTTTCTTTGCCATGATCCTTTTCCTTTCGCTCTTTTCTAGCTAAGTGTTGGCGTTGTACCTTGGAACGTACAGCCCTTCTCTGACCTTCAGCTATACTCACATATGTAAATGAGGTAAG
>OMXQ01000036.1 GCA_900315065.1 uncultured Erysipelotrichaceae bacterium | reverse complement strand
CATTTGACTTGCTCAATTAATATTGATTACCTGAGATTATTTATCAACCCCAGGATTTCTTACATAAACTCTTGACGTTCGTATTTTGTGTGTTTATTTTCTGTTCAGTTTTCAAAGAGCTTTTCGTTGGCTTCTCTTGAAGTCAGCTTGTATATAGTACTAAAGAGAATCTGTTTATGCAAGCAGAAAATACTCAAAATATGATACTTTTTTTCTACTTTCAGATGTATGCGTTTACAACCATGCATGAAAGGAAAAGCACAGCTGTTTTCTTCGGGCTGTGCCTTGTTTCCTGTTTCTGTTTTCCGCTTTCCCTTTAAGCTGCCAGGGCCTTACCCATTGCTTCACAAGCTGCCAGTGCTTCTGCATCCGGTGCATTGTTGGCAATCACAGAATCAACCGCAAGCGAAATGTTCTTTTCTGCACACAGCATTTCCCAATTCTACATCCATTCTCCAGACCCCCAGCCATAAGAACCGAACAATCCTACCTTCTTACCGCCAAGCAATGATGCTGCTTCTTCAAAGAAAGGCTGGAAGACTGTTTCATTCAGCTGTTCAGAACCCATTGCCGGACACCCGAATGCAAGTGCATCATAATCTTTGACCTGAGATGGGGATGCACTGTTAACATCATAAACATCAACTTCTGCACCCGCACTTCGTGCTCCTTCGGCGATTGCTTCAGCCATAGCCTGTGTGTTGCCTGTGCTGCTCCAATAAAAAATACCTGTCTTGCTCATTTTATCTCCTTTTCCTTCATTTTTATTTTTCAGGATCTGCATACAACAGCTGATCCATTGAACGACCATTTTTGATTGCGTCCATGCAATACGCTGTACACCGGTGATACTGCTTGTCTGTCTTTTCTGCTTCTTCGGCATTTGCATATGCCTGCCACATTCCTATATATTGAGGATTGTGGTGCTTTCTGCCTTCTTTGTTTTCCATAAAATAGATGACATCCTCTGCCGGATAACCGAGGAAGAAGCCGATCTCATGCGGGAATTCTTTACTTTCCCTCACTCTTTCAATCAGATGGATGACACACTGATCACAACTGTGTTCTTCATAGCCTAAGGCTTTCAGAACTTCCCAGCATCTTTTATCGGAAAGATCTTTTTCAAGACGTGCCGGCCGGTAGACATACAGCAGCAATCTTCCTCTGCATGTTCCAAGCGGCAAAGCCCGCATGCCTTTCGGTACCAGTTTCTAATTCAGGCGGCAGATTTCATCTACTTCCTGCTTATGATCAGAAAAGACAGTATTGAATAAACTTCCTGTTTTGATGCCGGCCAGTGTCGGTGCACAGAACCAGACTACTTCTTCTTCAGACATAATCGTTTAAGTTAGTTATATCTAACTTATATGCATGATTATAAAATTCTGACGATCTTCGTCAATAAATTTAATTAGAAATTTCTAACTCTGTTCAACTTATTCTGTTTTTTTACTTTTTTCAAAAAAATCAGACCTGCATGCATAGCAGATCTGATTCATAATTTCAATCAATGATTATTCAACCGTCACAGACTTTGCCAGATTTCTCGGCTTATCGACATTCAATCCCTTTGCACAGGATAGATAATAACTCAATAACTGCAGCGGAATAATTGCCAATGAAGTCGTGAAGTATTCATCCGTCTTTGGAATATACACAACAAAGTCAGCCGTATCTTCAATACTGTAATTGCCATAATTGGTAATGCCCATCAGATATGCACCTCTGGACTTGACTTCCACCATGTTGGATCTTGTCTTTTCAAACAATCTCTTCTGGGTGGCAACACCGACTACCAATGTGCCGTTTTCAATTAAAGAAATAGGACCATGCTTGATTTCACCGGCTGCATAAGCTTCAGAGTGTACATAGGAAATTTCCTTCATCTTCAAAGAACCTTCGAGTGAAATACCATAGTCGATGCCTCTTCCGATAAAGTACATATCCTGTGCATTTGCATACTTAGCCGCAAACCACTGGATTCTTTCTTTATCTTCCAATACTCTGGACATCTGATCCGGCAGGTTCTGAAGCTCTTCAATCATGGATGCATATCTTTCATCATCCAGCGTTCCTTTATACTTAGCTAACTGCATGCCTAATGCATACATGGCAATTAACTGGGCACTGTATGCCTTGGTTGTAGCGACGGCAATTTCCGGACCAGCCAATGTATAGAAAACATGATCTACTTCACGGGCAATCGAGGAACCAACGACATTGACAATGCCTAATGTTCTTGCGCCCTTCTTCTTCGCTAATCTGAGGGCAGCCAGGGAATCTGCTGTTTCCCCAGACTGGGAAACAATGATAACCAGATCATTCTCATCTAACAGAGGATCTCTGTAACGGAATTCAGAAGCCAGTTCTACTCTGACTGGAATTCTGGCAAGACCTTCAATGACATACTGGCCGACAACACCGACATGATATGCTGAACCACAGGCAACAATCTGAATGGAATGAATCTTCTTTGCGGTTTCTTCATCGATACCGACTTCAGACAAATCAATCTTGCCGTCTTTGACAACAGAATTGATCGTATCTCTGACTGCCTTAGGCTGTTCATGAATCTCCTTGATCATGAAGTGCTCATAGCCGCCTCTTTCAGCAGCGTTGGCATCCCAGGTAACCGTGGAAGGCTCAATATCTATTTCCATCTGATCCAGATCATAGAACTTGACGGAACCCTTGCCCAATACAGCAACCTGCTGATTGCCGATATAATAGACGCTCTTTGTATACTTCAGAATCGGGGTAACATCAGAAGCCAGGAAAGACTCACCTTCATCAAGACCGATGACCATCGGGGCATCGTTTCTGGCGGCATAGATCTGATCCGGATAATCCTTGAACATGACAGCCATTGCATAAGAACCTCTGAAACGCGTCATGGCATGAGTAATGGCATATAAAGGACCCTGATTGTATGTCTTGTAATAATAATCAATCAGCTTGATGGCTACTTCAGTATCTGTTTCAGAATAGAAAGTATAACCATGGCGGGCCAGCTTGTCCTTGAGTTCCTGATAATTTTCAATGATGCCGTTATGAACACCGATGACATTCTTGTCATCAGAACAATGCGGATGCGCATTGATTTCACTCGGTTCCCCATGGGTTGCCCATCTTGTATGACCGATGCCGACTGTGCCTTCTACTGCATTGCCGCCGTCTGTCTTTTCACTCAATACCTTCAGCCTGCCCTTGGCTTTGACGATTTCTGTTTCACCAGTCTTGTTTCTGACCGCAATTCCGGCGGAGTCATAGCCTCTGTATTCCAGCTTGCTCAATCCTTCCAGAAGAATCGGTGCAGCTTTCTTCTCACCGTTATATCCGACAATTCCGCACATACAAAATCCTCCTTATTTTACTTAACAACAGGAATTTTACCATTTTCAACCCATTGTGAAAAGGTGCTTGTTGCCACTGAAAAAGGTCCCTCTGTGAGAGACCTTTATTCAACTTATTCTTCAGTTCCCTTATCAGCATCAGCCAATGCATCGAGACTATCAGAATTTCTGCCCAAAACTTCATCAGGAAGCTTCTGCGCAGTTGCTTCTGCAAGAGCCTTGTTCTTGGCTTCACGCTTTGCCTTCAATTCAGCAGCACGTGCTTCGATACGACGGGAAGACTCACGATCGAAATTACGACCTGTGCCGGCAGGAATCAACTTGCCGATCAGGACATTTTCCTTCAGACCTTCAAGATGATCTACTCTGCCTCTTACCGCAGCATCTGTCAGGACACGAGTTGTTTCCTGGAAGGATGAAGCAGACAGGAAGGAATCTGTTTCAACCGCAGACTTGGAAATACCAAGCATGATCGGCTTGAACTTGGCAGGCTGCTTGCCTTCATCAAGCAGTTCTTCGTTGATGGCATTCATATGCGTCAAAGATAAAGTCTGACCAGCAGACAAGCCGGAATCGCCGCTTTCTGTGACAATAACCTTCTTCAGCATCTGCTTGATCATAACTTCCAGATGCTTATCGGAAATATCGATGGACTGGGTTGCATAAACCTTCTTGACTTCCTTCAGGATATATTCCTGAGCAGCCTTGACGCCTGCAACTTCAAGCAGTTCCTTCGGTGCAATCTGACCTTCTGTCAGCTTCTCACCAGCCTTGACCTTGCTGCCGACCTTGATCCAGTTACGGATGATCTGCGTAAGGTCGCACTTGTGTTCGATGCTGTCCTTATCATTGGTAACAGTGATGATCTGACCAGTATGGGTATCATTTTCACGAATGTCTGTGACTTCACCATCGATCTTAGAGATAACTGCAATACCCTTAGGATTACGCGCTTCAAACAATTCTTCGACACGAGGAAGACCCTGTGTGATATCACCATTTGCAGTCGCAGCACCGCCGGCATGGAAGTTTCTCATAGTCAGCTGGGTACCAGGTTCACCAATAGCCTGGGCAGCCATAACACCGACTGCTTCGCCTTCTTCTACCAGGTTGCCGGTTGCCATGTTACGGCCATAGCACTTGCGGCAGATACCCTTTTCTGCTTCACAGGTAAAGACGTTGCGGATGGATACTTCCTTGATTCCCGCATCGATTACCTTCTGAGCAAGTTCTTCTGTGATGTATGTGTTGCCGTCGATAATGACTTCACCTGTTTCAGGATTGACAACAGGCGTCTGTGTATAACGGCCGACGATTCTGTCGTACAGCTTTTCAATGACAGAATTGTTCTTTCTGTCGATGATATCTGTTACGACGTAACCACGTTCTGTTCCGCAATCTTCTTCCGTAATAACGACTTCCTGAGCGACATCGACAAGACGTCTTGTCAGATAACCAGATTCAGCAGTCTTCAAAGCGGTATCAGTCAGACCCTTACGAACACCATGAGAGGAGTTGAAGAATTCAGACACAGTCATACCTTCACGGAAGGAAGAATAAATCGGGACTTCGATGATACCTGGCTGATAACCGGAACGGGACTTGGACTGAGTAGGACGCGCCATCAGACCACGCATGCCGGCCAGCTGAGTGAAGTGGTTCTTGTTACCACGGGCACCGGAAACGGCCATCATGGTAATCGGGTTGAAACGAGGCAGGGAAGCCATCAGTGCATCACCGATCTGTTCCTTGACGTCACCCCATAAACGGGAGAATGCTGCTTCCCATTCCTGCGGTGTTAACAAACCTCTGTCTCTCAGACCATTCAGGACTTCGCCCTTCTTACGGCCTTCGGCAACCATTTCTTCCTTATGCGGAGCCAGCTTGATATCACTCAATGCGACAGTCATGCCGGCAACCATGGAATACTGGTAGCCCATATCCTTCAGATGGTCAAGGATATCGGATGTACGAGGAGTAGGAGAATCAACGGAACCATCACCATTCTTATACTTATCGAAGATAGCACCGATCAATACACCCAGGTCCTTCTTCTTGAATTCACCATGGATCTTTCTTTCGGCGATTACCTTTCTGATATCAGTTCCCATCGGAACGAATTCACTATCCGGTGTACCCTTAAGGGTTTCGGCATTGGTTTCATTCAGATACGGGAAGTCAGCAGGCATGGCAGCATTGAAGATCAGCTTGCCTACAGTTGTGATCAGATATTCCTGATTCTGCTTTTCCGTAAAGCCTGTCTTGCCTACCGAAGCAGCCGGCAGAGCAATCCGGGAATGCAGATGAACAACACCTGTCTGATAAGCAATCAGAGCTTCATCAGGATCCTTGAAGACATGGCCTTCGTTGTCGCCGTATCTTCTCCATCTCTCAGCTTCGACATGCTCATTCAATGCATCAAGAGCATCAGCCTTGTCATAGAACTCCTGGGCTGTGCATTCCATATTCAGATAGAAGTTGCCAAGCACGAGGTCCTGGCCAGGCGTAACGATCGGTTTGCCATCCTTAGGACCCAGAATGTTATTGGCACCAAGCATCAATACTTCAGTCTCAGCACGAGCCATCTCACTCAACGGAAGATGGACAGCCATCTGGTCACCATCGAAGTCAGCGTTGAAGGCAGGACATACCAGCGGATGAACACGGATAGCACGGCCTTCTACCAGCTTCGGGAAGAAGGACTGAATGCCAAGTCTATGCAGAGTAGGCGCACGGTTCAGGAATACCGGATGACGGTCAATGACCTCTTCGACGACATCCCAGATACGCGGATCCTGTCTCTGGATCAATTTTTCAGCAGTCTTGGAATTGGACGCAATCTGCTGGTTGACCATTTCGTTGATAACGAAAGGCTTGTACAGCTGAATTGCCATTTCCTTCGGCAGACCGCACTCACTCATCTTCAGCTTCGGACCGATGGCAATAACGGAACGACCGGAGAAGTCGACACGCTTGCCTAACAGGTTCTGACGGAAACGGCCCTGCTTGCCCTTCAGGGAATGAGACAAAGACTTCAATGCACGTCCGCCTGCACCTGTGATCGGCTTGGAACGACGACCGTTATCGATCAGAGCATCTACTGCTTCCTGCAGCATACGCTTTTCATTCTGAACGATGATTGCCGGTGTACCAAGTTCGAGCAGCTTCTTCAGACGATTGTTTCTGGTAATAACACGACGATACAGATCATTCAGATCAGATGTTGCGAAACGACCGCCGTCCAGCTGCAGCATAGGACGCAGATCCGGCGGGATAACCGGCAGAACTGTCAGGATCATCCACTCCGGCTTGTTATCAGAATCACGGAAAGCTTCAACGGTTTCCAGACGCTTGATCAGCTTCTTGCGCTTTTCACCGCTGGCATTAGCCAGCTCATCCATGATGCCCTGGTATTCCTTTTCGATGTCGACCTGTTCCAGCAGAGTCTTGACAGCTTCTGCACCAGTCTGGGCAACGAAGGAACCAGGACCAAAGATTGCAGTATTTTCACGCAATTCTCTTTCAGAAAGAATCTGCTTGTAAGCAAGCTTTGTATCACCCGGGTCAGTTACGATCCAGGAAACGAAGTAAACAACTTCTTCCAATGCCTTCGGAGGTACATTCAGAAGCAGGGACATTCTGGAAGGAATGCCTCTGAGATACCAGATATGAGCAACCGGAGCAGCCAGCTCGATATGACCCATTCTTTCACGTCTGACGGAAGACTTGGTGATTTCAACACCGCATCTGTCACAGATGACGCCCTGATATCTGATCTTCTTATATTTGCCGCAGGCACATTCCCAGTCCTTGGTAGGACCGAAAATACGCTCGCAGAACAAACCGTCACGTTCCGGCTTCTGGGAACGATAGTTGATTGTTTCAGGCTTCTTTACTTCGCCATAAGACCATTCACGGATCTTTTCCGGTGATGCAAGTCCGATTTTAATCGCTGTAAAGTTGTTGATATTCATCTAACTGCATCCTCCTTATTCATTTTCTCCGTTGCCGTCACCATAGTCTTCATCATCGACACCGACTACTGCAGCATCTTCCGGAGCATCTTCTTCAAGACCTTCCTTGATTGTCAGGCGGCCGTCGGATTCAGCGTCATTGACATAAGACTGTCTGCTCATATCAAGACTTGTTTCTTCCTTCAGCTCTTCCTGAGCCATCTGCTTCAGATCCATTTCGTTGCCGTCATCATCCATCATTCTGACATCCAATGCCAGAGCCTGCAATTCATGAACGAGGACTCTGAAGGACTCAGGAATACCTGGTTCCGGCAGATCCTTGCCCTTGACGATTGCTTCATAAGTCTTTGTACGACCCATGATATCATCGGACTTGACAGTCAGGATTTCCTGCAATGTATGGGCAGCACCATATGCTTCCAGAGCCCAGACTTCCATTTCACCGAATCTCTGGCCGCCGTTCTGGGCTTTACCGCCTAAAGGCTGCTGGGTAACGAGAGAATATGGACCTGTTGCACGTGCGTGCAGCTTATCATCGACCATGTGGGCAAGCTTGATCATATACATGACGCCGACAGCGATACGCTCATCATAAGCTTCACCCGTCATGCCGTCACGCAGAATATACTTGCCATCGCGGGAAACATCAGCTTCTTCCATGATGTCACGCAGATCATCTGTGGAAACACCATCGAAGACAGGCGTTGCAAACTTGACGTTCAAGGCCTTGGCAGCCATGCCGAGATGAAGCTCAAGCACCTGACCGATATTCATACGGGAAGGAACACCGAACGGGTTCAGCATGATATCGATCGGGGTACCATCTTCCATGAACGGCATATCTTCAACCGGGTTGATTCTGGAAATGACACCCTTGTTGCCATGACGGCCGGCCATCTTGTCACCTTCGGAAATCTTTCTCTTCTGGACGATGTAGACCTTGACGATTTCATTGACTCCCGGCGGCAGTTCATGATCATCCTTGCGGTTGAACACACGGATGGAATGAACAATACCAGCACCGCCATGCGGTACCTTCAGGGAGTTATCTCTGACTTCTCTGGACTTCTCGCCAAAGATAGCCAGCAGCAATTTTTCTTCAGGAGAGATTTCACTCTGACCCTTCGGAGTTACCTTGCCGACCAGAATGTCACCTTCTCTGACTTCGGCACCGACCATGACGACACCTCTGCCATCCAGGTTGCGGCACGCATTTTCACTGACGTTCGGAATATCTCTTGTGATTTCTTCCGGACCCAGCTTTGTATCACGGCACTCGATATCATATTCTTCGATATGGACAGAAGTATAGTAATCTTCTGACTGCATTCTCTCAGACATGATAATAGCGTCTTCGTAGTTGTAACCATGCCATGTCATGAAGGCAACCGTTACGTTCTGACCCAATGCCAGTTCGCCGTTTTCCATAGAAGGACCATCAGCCAGGATATCGCCTGCCTTGACTCTTTCGCCATCCCAGACAATCGGCTTCTGGTTCAGACATGTGGAAGCGTTGGATCTCTGATACTTGGTCAGATGATAAGTTCTTTCTTTGCCGTCGTCCTGCTGGACAACAACCTGGCAGGCATCCACGTAAGTAACGACACCATCGCCTTCACAAACGCAGGCTGCACCGGAATAACGCGCAATAGCATGTTCCATGCCGGTTCCGACATAAGCAGAATGCGGATTCAGCAGCGGTACTGCCTGTCTCTGCATGTTGGCACCCATGAGGGCACGATGACCATCATCGTTTTCCAGGAATGGAACGCAGGCAGTAGCGACAGATACGATCTGTCTTGGCGAGACATCAGCGTAATCAACCTGATCACGATCGACCATGACTGTTTCACCGGCAATTCTTGCGACAACCTTGTCACCGACAATCTTGCCTTCCTTCAATTCATCAATCTGGGCGATTGTATGATCATATTCTTCAGCAGCATCCATGTAGACGATATCGTCAGTGACAGTACCATCCTTCAGGACCTTACGATAAGGCGTTTCGATGAAGCCGTATTCGTTGACTCTTGCATACGTAGTCAGATAGTTGATCAGACCGATGTTCGGACCTTCAGGAGTTTCAATCGGACAGATTCTTCCATAATGGGAATTATGAATATCACGAACTTCGAAACCTGCTCTTTCACGCGTCAGACCACCAGGACCAAGGGCAGAAATACGTCTCTTGTTGGACAATTCAGCCAGCGGATTTTCCTGATCCATGAACTGGGACAGCTGGGAAGAGGAGAAGAACTCCTTGATCGCAGCTTTTAATGGACGCGTATTGGTCAATGCCTTCGGATTCAGATTGCCTACTTCAGAAATAGACATTCTTTCCTTGACAACTCTCTCCATACGGGAAAGACCGATACGGAACTGGTTCTGAATCAATTCACCGACAGTTCTGATACGACGATTTGCCAGCATATCGATATCATCCTGGCTGCCGACGCCATCCAGCATTGTCAATTCATAGTTATATAATGCATACATATCACTCATGGTGATTGTGTGCTTGTCATTGAGCGGATCAATACCGATCAGATCAACGACAGTACCATCATCTTTTTTGATGGAGATTTCCTGTACAGCAGCACCAACCAGCCAGATGGAAACATCTTTGGATTTGGTTGCTTCAGCAGTAACAGCTTCTTCACCGGCAGCAGAAACACCGGCAACTTCAGCATCCGGAATATAACGGCCGCAGATCAGCTCGCCGTCTTCATCAACGATATCCGCATCCTTCTTTGTGATACGGCCGATGACAAACATTCTGGAACCATAATCAAGAACTGCATTGACATTGTCATTATTGACCTTGACTTCCTGTGCATAAATACCTGCATACACAGCAACTTCTTCAAATTCGGAAGCGATTGCCTTGACGTCAGATGCAGTCAGGACAGTACCCTGTTCCAGGGAAACCTTCCTGCCGTTGAGATCTTCCGCCAGAATCCTGCCGACCAGGGCTTTCTTCCAGGAAGTCTTCATTTTGGCAACAGTCGGATGAGAGAACTCATGGGTGAAAGGCAGAGCCTTCATGTTAATGCCCTTGTTGATCTCATCGCGCAATGCATTTCTGACATCCTTGTCAATCAGGACATTCTTCTTTAACAGTGTCTTGCCTTCAGCAGAAACCAGATCTTCCAGCAGAACATGCTTTTCCATACGGTCGAGGATGTTCAGCTTCTTTCTGACCTTATAGCGGCCTGCCTTGGTCAGATCATATCTTCTGTAATCGAAGAACTTGGCATCCATCAATGTCATGGCACCATCAACAGTTGCAATTTCATCTGCTCTCTGGTTTTCATAAACAGCTAACAAAGCATCATGACGGGTAGCAACCTTGGCATCAAGTGACAATGTATTGCGTACTTCTTCATAGTTGCCGAAGATGGCAGTATACAGAAGCATGTAGTCATTGAGAAATTCTTTCTGTTCGTCATTGACAACAACATCCATGTCGACCTTTTTGCCTAAAGCAGAAAGGAACTTCTCCATCTTTGTTGTATCGTAGGCATCTTCACCCTTCTTCAGGTTCAAAGACATGCCGATTGCCTTGAAGAGGATGGTGGAAAGAACCTTACGACGACGATCAATGGAAACATTCATCAGCCGGCCCTTCTTGTCATCGGACATGAACTCCAGCCATGTGCCTCTGCTTGGAATCAATTCACATGTATATGTATCACGGCCTGTCCGCTCTTCTGTCTGGATGTCGAAATAAGCACCCGGAGAACGAACGATCTGGGATACAATGACACGCTCAGCACCATTGATGATAAATGTTCCGGTTGGTGTCATCAGCGGGAAGTCCCCGAGGAAGACTTCTTCCGGCTTGGTCATGACTTCACCAGTTTCCTGGTCCATCACTTCCAATTCCATCTTGGCTTTCAAAGGAGCGCAGTAATCGACTTCCTTATACTCACATTCCTCGATGGAATATTTAGGTTCGCCGAATTCATAATCCAGGAACTTCAGACGGATATTGCCCGCATAGTTGCTGATCGGGTAAATATCGTTGAAAACTTCCCGGATGCCTTCCTTCAGGAACCAGTCATAAGAATCCGTCTGAATGCCGGTTAAATCCGGTAATTCAAGAGAACTGGATACTTTTGAGTAATCTCTACGGACAGCCTTGCTGCCGTAATGCACAACGTGGTATGCCTGCTTGTTTTCCATTAACGCCATCCTTTCGCTTGCATCAACTAACAAACGCCGAAAAAGGGTGCAATACTCCCTTACCCTTTATTTTCGACTTTTTTACAATTTACAATACTAACATCACTCTTGCAATCCGTCAATTTCGTACTTTCCAATACCCAGTACCCGCGGTCTCTGGATACTACGGTACAGTTTCCGAATAAAGACGTCAGCTTCTTCACGGCACTTTCGGCACCCTGCTTCCGCTGAATCACTGCCATCAGCTTTCCCTTTTGATTCAAATGAGCATATGCATCATCAAACATCTGATAAATGACTTTCTTACCAGCCCTGATCGGGGGATTGGTAATGACTGCATCAAAAGATGATTCCTTCAGCTGAGAGAAACCATCGGAGACAAGAACTCTGCACTTTGCATTGTTTTGTCCGCAGTTCAGCTCAGTCAGTTCAATTGCACGCGGATTGATATCCACTGATGTAAGTTCACACTCAGGATACATGCTTTTCAGTACCACACTGATCACGCCGTATCCGCAGCCCAGATCCAACACTGCGCCGCTGAGCGGTTGAGAAACAACAGCTTCCAGAAGAACCAGGGTTCCATAATCAACCCCGGTCTTCGAGAACACGCCGTTGTCTGTAGTGAAATTGTACAGACGCCCCGAAAACCGGAAAGAATGTTCCTTCCGGTTCGTTTCAAGATTGCGGTTATCGGTAAAATAATGTGCCATATTAACCACATCCTTTCATAGGGGCTAAAAGCCGTTAAGCAATTTTAACGGCTTTTTGTAAATACTTGAGATTTTTTAGTTGACGAAGTGAATTACTTCATTTCAACTGTAGCACCAGCTTCAACGAGCTGAGCCTTGATCTGTTCAGCTTCTTCAGCAGGTACATCCTTCTTGATTTCGCATGGAGCGCCATCAACAAGCTTCTTGGCATCAACCAGACCCAGACCTGTGATAGCACGTATAGCCTTGATAACTGCAACCTTCTTGTCGCCGATTTCCTTCAGAACAACTGTAACAGCAGCAGGAGCAGCATCAGCAGCTTCAGCCGGAGCAGCAGCTGCAGCTACAGGAGCAGCAGCAGTAACGCCATACTTTTCTTCGATGGACTTAACGAGATCATTCAGATCCAGAATTGTAGCGGAATCGAGATATTCCAGAATATCTTCCTTTGTGATTGCCATAATAATTTTTTCTCCTTTTTAATTTATGAATTGTAAATCAATCAAGCAGCAGCCTTTTCAGTTGCAGCTTCTTCGGCTGGAGCAGCAGCTCCATCAGCCGGTCTGGCGTCAGCAACAGCCTTGACGACACGTGCAAAGCTGGATACCGGTGCCTGCAGTACAGATAACAGCATGGAAAGCATACCTTCTCTGTTTGGTAATTCGGACAGTGCCTTGACTGTGTTAACGTCAACTACTTTTCCGTTAACAACACCGCCCTTGAGGACGAGCTTGTCGTGCTTCTTGGCAAACTTTGCCATGACACGAGCAGCAGCAGTTTCATCAGTGCTGAATGCCAGAGCATTCGGACCTGTGAGAGAAGCCTTGAGGTCACCTAAACCGACAGCGTCTGCAGCCTTGGATGCGAGAGTGTTCTTGTAAACCTTCATTTCACAGCCTTCAGCCTTCAGAGCTCTGCGCAGTTCAGTAACTTCAGCTACTGTCAGACCACGATACTCTGCAACAACAGTGGATGAAGAATTCTGGAGCTTGTCCTGAATCTCAGCAGCTACGCCCTTCTTAGACTCTAATACAGTCTGATTCATTTCTTCACCTTCCTATTCTGCGTTTATCAAATACACATTATAGAAAAACCCTCGCGCGGAAACACGAGGGCATGAAAAGTTCATAACTTTCAATCTACCTCGGTAACATAATTAAGCTTCCGCCGTTACTGTCTATGGTATTTGACAACGCTTGTTATACTAAAGCTTCCTGTCTTTCTTGTCAAGCATTTGCGCCTGTTTTTCCGCATTTTTCCATATTCTGCGTACAATAGAGATATGGAAAACAATATTATTGAAGGCTATATGCCTTTTCATGAATTCACAACTTACTACCGCATTGTAAAAGGCGGCAATAAACCTGCCCTCGTCCTGCTCCATGGCGGACCGGGATCTACCCACAACTACATGGAAGTATTTGACGAACTTGCCAAAGAAACAGGCAGAGACATTATCATGTACGACCAGCTTGGCTGCGGTAATTCCTATCTGGAAAACAGACCTGACTTATGGAAAGCTGAAACATGGGTGGAGGAACTCAGATCACTCAGAACATACCTCAATCTCAAAGACATTCACCTGCTCGGCCAGTCCTGGGGCGGCATGTTGGCCATCCATTATATGATTGAGGAAAAACCGGAAGGTGTTCATTCCCTCATTCTCTCTTCCACGCTTCCATGTTCAGAACTCTGGGGCAAGGAACAACACAGACTCATTACTTTCATGAGTGAAGAAGACCAGCAGGCAATCAGGGAAGCAGAAAAAACAGATGACTATACAGGCGACGCATACATGCGTGCAAACGAGCACTTCATGAAACTCCATTGTGCCGATGTTACTGACCAGGATCCTGAATGCGTCAGAAGAAAGAAAAGAAGCGGCAGGGAATCCTATGTCACTGCCTGGGGCCCGAATGAATTCACTCCGCTTGGTACATTAAAGAATTTCGACTATACAGAAAGATTACACGAGATCAAAGTCCCGGCCCTGATCTGTTCCGGTACCAATGATCTATGTACGCCGCTGATTGCCAAGACTATGTATGACAGAATTCCTGTTTCAAAGTGGCACTTGTTCGACGGTTCCCGTCATATGTGCTTTGTGGAAAGACACGAAGAATACATGCAGGAATTGATCCCATGGATGGAAAAATACGATTGAGAGAAAAAAAGCAGAAGAGCTCATCATCAGATGAATACTCTTCTGCTTTCAATTCAGAAATCAGTCAATGACTTCAATGTCATGAGAATAATGGTTGAGTACTTCGTGACCTGTTTCCGTTACTAAGATCAGATCTTCAATTCTGCACCCAAGAATTGCAGGATGATAAATACCAGGTTCAATGGAGAAGATATTGCCTGGTACAACCTTGTTGTCAAAAGCAGCAGAAACATCCCCGTATTCATGGTCTTCCAGGCCAATGAAGTGACCTAATCTATGTGTGAAGTCAGGACCGAAGCCGCCCTTTGCAATGACATCTCTTGCCTTGGCATCGATATCGCAGAGTCTGACTCCCGGCTTGACATATGCTTCTGCTTCTTCGTTGGCGCGTCTTACCAGATTATAGACTTCCTTCTGTCTTTCACCAGGCTCGTACTTGTAGAAGAAAGTTCTGGTCATATCAGAACAATAGTTCTTATACTTGCCGCCGACATCAAAGAGAACCGTCATGCCCTCTTCCAGTCTGGTGTCATCCGGCATATGATGAGGATCTGCTGCGTTCTTTCCGAAAGCAACAATCGGTTCAAAGGAATAGCCTTCTGCACCCAGTGCTTTGTAAATGTTGAGCATCTGTTCTGCAACTTCCTTTTCACTGATGCCGGTTCTGATCAGTTTCCTGAATTCAGCCATGGCTCTGTCGTTGATGATAGAAGATTCTCTCATCAAGGCAATTTCAGCTTCATCTTTTACCGCTCTGGTTGTATCAACCGCCAGGGAAGTATTGAAGAAGTTCTTTGCGATGCCTTTTTCCATCATCGGCAAAAGGAACCTTGCCGGCAGGATCTTATCCACGCCAAGGCTTTCATTCTGATCCACATACTTTGCAAAAATTGCCGGCAGATCATCCGTATCCTTCAGATAAACCTTTTCAACACCGATTTCTTCGTCAAAACGGAAGAGTTCATTCACAAACAAGACCGGTGTCTTTCCTTCTCTGATCAGAAGACCTAAGAATCTTTCACCAGGGAAAATCCACTTGCCGGTGAGATAGAAGATTGCATAAGGATCACTGATCATCATCTGCTTTGTATTCAGATTGGCAAAGACCCGTTTCATTCTTTCTGTATTCAGCATTTTCTTTATTCCTTCTTTCTTATCCGTATTGATTATACTCTGATCTCATTGTAAATTCTTTCATTTTATTTTTCTGTAAGCTCAGATTTTTTGCATGAAACCACTTGCAGTGATTTTATTCCTGCCATATAGTAAGGGCACAAGCAAAGAAAAGAAGAGTAGTCCGGAAGAAACGATCAGAGAAATTCCTGCATTGGTGAAAGGGAATATACGAAGAAAACGGACGAACATGGTCTTGGAGCTGCGTGGCTGATAAGTAAGTCACGACGGGAGGTCCCGTTACAGACATAGAGTATTTCTGATTGGATCAGCGTACTTGAAGAGGAAACAATCTTGTGATTGTTTTAAAGTAAGGTGGTAACACGCATACCGGCGTCCTTATATGGGATGCCGGTTTTTTGTTTAAACCTTTTCAAGACAACGCGGAAGGGAGAAAAGAAAATGAAAAAAACAATCAAAGCTCTTGCTTCGTTCGCACTGGTATTAGGACTGGCAGGCTGCTCTGCCTCCGGAACTGCCGCTTCCACAAAGGGAAGTGCATCTGCTGAAGACAAAACAATCAAAGTAGGCGCAACTGCTGTTCCGCATGCCGAGATTCTTAACGATGTCGTTAAGCCCGCTCTTGAAAAGGAAGGCTGGACTCTGGATGTTGTTGAATTCAACGATTATGTACAGCCGAACACTGCTCTGAATGACGGCGACCTGGATGCCAACTACTTCCAGACAGTCCGTTACCTGGATGAACAGATCAAGGAAAGAAGCCTGAAACTGACAGCTGTTGCCGGCATCCATCTGGAACCGATGGGTCTGTATTCTTCCAAGTACAAGTCTCTGGATGAAATTCCGGATGGTTCCCGTATCGCAATTCCGAATGATGGTTCCAATGAATCCCGTGCTCTGAAGCTGCTTGAAGACAATGGTCTGATTACGCTGGATCATTCCAAGGATCTGTATGTTCCTGGCGATGTTACGGAAAACAAGAAGAACCTGCAGTTTGATGAAGTGGATGCTGCTACGCTGCCAAGAACACTTGACGATGATGCTGCTTCCGTCATCAACGGCAACTATGCTCTGCAGGCCAACCTGAATCCGAAGACAGATGCTCTGTGTGCTGAAGCTGCAGATGGTCCGGATGCTCACTACTATATCAACTACCTGGTTGTTCAGGAAGGCAATGAAGACACAGAAAAGACAAAGGCTCTGGTCAAGGCTTTACAGTCTGATGATGTCAAAAAGTACATCGAAGACAAGTATCAGGGTTCTGTCATCCCGGCCTTCACTGACGGCGACGGCAATGTGCTGAAGTAAGCTGAAACAGAAATAACAATATTCGCAAAAGGTCTCTGCAGAATAAAAAGCAGAGATCTTTTCTTTGTGAGAAAAGAAAACGAGACGAAAAAAAGAACCGGATTTCTCCAGTTCTTCTTTCATGCACAATTCAAGACTTAAGCAACTGTGACCTTGATGCCAGGGCCCATTGTTGTGGAAACTGTTACGGACTTCATATAAGAACCCTTAACAGAAGCCGGCTTGATCTTGGCGATCTGATCAAACAGAGCCTTGAAGTTGCCTGCCAGAGCTTCTTCAGAGAAGGAAGCCTTACCGATCATGACATTGACGTTGCCGTCCTTGTCAGTACGATATTCAACTTTACCCTTCTTGATTTCTTCAACAGCACCAGCAACATTCATTGTTACTGTACCTGTCTTAGGGTTAGGCATTAAGCCCTTAGGACCCAGGATACGGCCTAAACGACCCAGCTGACCCATCATGTCCGGTGTAGCAACGATAACGTCGAAATCGAACCAGCCGCCCTGAATCTTCTGCAGCATTTCCTGACCGCCGACGTAATCAGCACCAGCGTTCTTTGCTTCTTCTTCCTTAGCACCCTGTGTGATAACCAGAACTCTCTGGCTTCTGCCAGTACCGTTCGGCAATACCATAGCACCACGGATATTCTGATCTGCCTGACGCGGATCAATGTTCAGGCTGAAGGAAACTTCAACAGAAGAGTCAAACTTTGTGTTTGCCAGCTTCTTAGCCAGAGCTACAGCTTCCTTGTAGTCATATGTCTTTGTGCGGTCGACCTGAGCCAACGCAGCTGCGTACTTCTTTCCTGCCATGCTTAGTTCTCCTCGCCTTCTACTTCAATACCCATGTTACGGGCTGTGCCTGCAACAATTCTCATTGCTGCTTCAACGTCGTTAGCGTTGAGATCAGGCATCTTGTACTCAGCGATTTCCTTCAGCTGAGCCTTTGTAACCTTGCCAGCCTTGACGCTGTTCGGTGTACCGGAACCCTTCTTGGCACCGGCAGCCTTCAGCAGCAGAACTGCAGCCGGGGTTGTCTTCAGAACGAAATCAAAGCTCTTGTCTTCATAAGCTGTGATGATGACAGGAACGATGTCGCCTGCTCTGTCCTTGGTCTTGTCGTTGAATTCTGTGCAGAACTTCGGCATGTTGATGCCTGCAGCAGCCAGAGCTGGACCTGGTTTAGCCTGACCGGCCTTAAACTGCAATTTGGAAATTTTTGTAATTTTCTTCTTTGCCATGTGGCTTTCCTCCTATATAAAGATTTTCCACATGCAGTGGTTAACGGATGTTTACTTCACCCTCCCACGCACGATGAAACACATCAGAAACTGACGTGCTTATGTATGATATACGATTGCTGGTCTTCCGTCAAGCTGATAATGCCGCAATTTCAATCCTTTTCTGCTTCCGGCAGCTTTACATTCTCAAATGTCTTCAGGAAATCATCCATCCAGTCCACAAAGCTCTGCAGCATTTCTTTTCCCCATTCTTCTGTCGCTGTGTCCGGTCTGTCTTTACCATACCAGCCGTTGGCGCTGTAGTGGATCATCTCTCTTGGAATGATTACAGTTGCCCCTTTATAGTCAACCGTTCCCCATCCTGTTGTCTTCATTTCAGGACCATAGTCATCAATCAGATTCATGTCTTCATGAATCAGGCTCATGTCTACTAAAGAAGGATCCACGCCCATGATGGCAGCTGTTTCTTCCCCGCCGCCATGGCCTCCTTTCCAGGCCGGATTCAATTCGCCTGCCATCAGCCACCAGTTCAGATCTGCCAGCAGACAGCCTTTCTTATACAAGTTCATCCCGACAATTTCGATTGACTTGTTGTTGCCGCCGTGACCGTTTAATATGACAAACTTCCTGAATCCATATCTCCTCAGAGAATCCGTCACTTTTGTCAATACCATGACCAGACCATCAACCCCGATAGATATCGTTCCCGGAAAACCCATCAATGTATCCGTTGCACCATATGGAATCGTCGGTGCTACCATGACATCATTCTTTTCTTCCAGCAATTCAATAATCCTGTTCGGAATCAAAGTATCTGTACCAAGCGGCATATGTCTGCCGTGATTTTCCGTACTTCCTACCGGAATAACAATCATGTCGCTTTTCTTCAGATATTCCTGTACCTTGCCATATGTTACTCTTTCCAGTCTCATGTCAATGCCTCCGTTTTTCTGTTTATCCTTATTGTAGTTCTGTTTCTTCATGCGGCAATTGCCGCAAAGAAAAAAAGGACCGAAGTCCTTTTATCTTTTTCAATATTACCTGGCGCCCTTGTAATCAGCTGTGTTCCTGGCCAATACAACATTGGCAATCGGATTGACAAGGATCAGGGAAGCGATCATGCCGCCGCCGCAATTGAATGCCTTGGCCTGCTTGACATCACGGATGATCTGCAGAACAACAGAGGCAATCAGCAGGATGAAACCAACCCAGGCAAGAATCTGAACACCTGTATTGGCACCAACGAATAAGAGAACAATGCCGCCGACTGTACTGATCAGCCAGGCAAGACCCATATTCTTTTTCTGCCAGGACATCTTGTATATCTGTACTTCACGCAGGAATGGAATAAATGCCAATGCTTTCGGCATGCCTGCCTTTCTGAACTGACCCATGTAACCATAGGCATTGAGTACATACCAGATTACATAAAATACAAGCCAGGAAGTCATGATTGAAGTTAATTCTGTCATATCTCTATCCTCTTATCAGCTTTTACTGATCTTCGTCAGTAACCTTCTGCAGATCACTGTAGTTGATATCCGTCGGTGTTTCACGGCCAAACAGCATTGTCATGACATTGGCAACCTGTGTCTGATCGTTCATAGTTGAAACACGACCCTCCATGCCGGAGAACGGACCGGTCAGAATCTTGACTGTATCGCCGACCTTGAAGTCAACGACAATCTTCTTGTCAGACTGACCCATTCTTCTCAGGATGGATTCCATTTCATCCGGAGCAACCGGGAACGGCTTGGCACCGCCGCCGGAAGAACCGATAAATCCGGTAACGCCTGGGGTGTTACGAACAACATACCATGCCTCATCCGTCATCTTCATTTCAACGAACACATAACCAGGGAAAAGATTATGCATCTTCTCAACCTGCTTGCCGTTCTTGATTTCAATTTCAGGCTCTTCTGCTACGACAATCCGGAACAAAGAATCCTGAATTCCCATTGTTTCTACTCTCTTTTCGAGATTTTCCTTTACTCTGTTTTCGTGGCCGCTGTATGTATTGACAACATACCAGCGGGTTTCGCTGGCGTCATCAATAACCGGCTTCTTTTCTTCTGCCATGTCTGTTTCTCCTTACTTCACAAAATTCAACAGATATGAGACACCGAGGTCGCATAATACGAAGAACAAAGCAAAGAATGCTGTAAACAATAATACTTCGCCTGTGTTCTGGAAAATACCAGGATTCGCAGCACCTTCACTCTTCCAATGCGGCCAGCGGACACGCTTAGCTTCCTTGCGGATTCCGCTGAAGGAGAACCAATGGTCCTTTTCTGTCTTATTCTTCTTTTCTTTCTTTGCAGCCTTGACTGCAGTTTTCTTTTCTTCTGCCATGGGAAACCTCCTATTTTGTTTCCTTATGTAGCGTTACCTTGCCGCACTTTGGACAAAACTTGCGCAGCTCCAGACGCTCAGAGGCATTTTTCTTTGACTTGTGCGTCGTGTAGTTGCGTGACAAGCACTCAGTGCAGGCCAGGATGACTTTATCATCTTTTGCCATGACGAAAACACCTCCTGTAAATACACTTGTATACTTTAGCACAAGTCTTATTTATGAGTCAACGAACGTTTTTATGCGCACCCGGCAGATCCAGTTCCTGCTTGATGATCAGCTTTACTTTGCGCATGTGGGCATACCAGTTCTTCCGGTTCACATGCATTTTCCTGCACCCTTCTTTATAAGAATAGTGCTGTTTCCATTGCTGCACGTAATCCTGATCCCGGGGACTCAGCTGGGATACAACTTCTTCAAACTCATCCATGAGTTCTTTATAACGCAGGGAATACTGGGGATCATTAAAGCTCTTCTTTTCCGCTATGACATCATAGCCGCACTCTGTCTCGTTAACCATTGCATCCAGTTCATATGCATCTCTCAGTACATTCTCACACGAATAATAATGACGCAACAGATTCATCATGGATCTTCTTACCACCAGGGTCATGAAAGTCACAAAAGAAGCTCCGTAATCTTCCCGATAACAATCGGCCGCTTTGAAAATTGCCAGCATGATTTCCGATTCCGCATCTGCACTCATGTCTTTTGCGTGTTTCCCGTTTCCTGCCAAGGTGGTAAAAATGGAAAGCGCATAATTGCGGTATTGAAGAAAAAGAGCCTCAGCAGCGAAAGAATCCTGCTTGCGGCTCATGTAAAGCAATTCGTATGGATTGTACTCCATAACACAAGCCCCCTTTGCTTATTTTGCCGGGAATCTTGTGCTGTAAATCTGATACATCAGAATGCCTGCCGAAACGGAAGCATTCAAAGACTCAATCTTTCCACGCATCGGCAGCGAGATCACAAAGTCACACTTGTCACGCAACAAACGTGAGATGCCTTTGCCTTCATTGCCAATGACAAGAACTGTATTCATCTGATAATCCAGGGTCCGGTAATCCTGACCATCCATGTCCGTACCGACAACCCACCAGCCGTTTTTCTGCAATGTTTCCACTGCTCTGACCAGGTTGGTCACCGGTGCACACTTGACGGTATCAATGGCACCTGCACTGACTTTGCCTACGGTTGGCGTCAAGCCCACGGCATGGGTTTTCTTGAAAACAACTCCGGTTGCCCCGACTGCATCTGCAGTTCTCAGCACAGCCCCCAGATTATGCGGATCTTCCAGCTCATCCAGCAATACAATCAGACCATGTTCACCTGCCGGCACATTGTTCATGAGATCTTCAAGAGTATAAGTTTTGTAATCATCGATCTCTGCAGCAACGCCCTGGTGGCGGTCACTGCCGGTAACTTTGGTCAGGTATTTGCGGTCTGTTTTTCTGACTCTGACATGATAACGCTCGGCCATGGCATTCATTTCACGATCATCGACGGCCAGCCATAATACATGGCACTTGTCCGCATCATCCATCAGGATCTGCTTTACAACATTCTTCCCGTATACAAATTGTGACATCATCCCTCCTGATTCAGACTTGCGACTTTCGTCCAGATTTCTCTCAACCTGTTCTCATTCTTCTCTAAATACAAGCCCCCTACCAGAGCTTCAAAGCCGGTAGACATCCGATAGGTCTGGGCATCCGTGTTCTTCGGCACGCTGCCTGTATCGGAATTTCTGCCTCTGTGGTAGAGATCTTCTTCGTGTGCATCAAAGAAACCTTCTTCATGAAGCACTTCATAGAAATGACTCTGTGCTTTGGCAGAAACATAGGCAATACTCTTTTTCTGCAGGGTCTTTCCTTTTCCTTCCCCATTTTCTACTAAAGAACTTCTTACCAGCAAAGACCAGACTGCATCTCCGACAAAGGCAAGCGTTCTGCCGCTGCATTCATTGATATTCATCAAAGAATGCCCTTCTGTGTCAAAGCTGTTCTGTATTCATCAGCCTTTGCCCAATCCTTGTTTTTCTTGGCATCGTTCCACTTTGTATAAAGATCTCGCGCTTCTTCATCAAGAACAGGATGATCAACGACAATACCTAAGACATTGAGCATCTTTTCAACCGACCTGGATAACTTTCCGACGGTTTCAAAATCAATGTCTCTCTGACGCAAAGCACCATTGATCTTCTTGACGGTATCGAAGATGACAGTATATGCATTCGGGGTATTCAGATCATCATCCAGCTGATCCAGGAAAGCACGATAACTCTCTTCATCATAGGCATCAGAGAATGTGACACCAGCCAACTGTGCCTTGATATCTGCCTGCTTCAGCGGATTCAGGACCTTATCCAGTTCCTTTCTTGCAGTTTCAACAGCTTCATCTGAGAAATTGAGTTCCTTTCTGTAATGAACGGAAGACATGAACCATCTGGTCAGATTTGTACCGAGTTTCAGGACAATATCCTTTGCCCACAGCGTATTTCCTAAGGACTTGGACATCTTCTGGCCGTTGATATTGATCATGGCATTGTGAACCCAGAAATTAGCCAGTGTATTGTGGTGCAGAGCTTCCTGCTGGGCGCATTCATTTTCATGATGCGGGAAACGCAGATCCGCACCGCCGCCATGGATATCAATATAATCACCCAGGTTCTTGTTAATCATGACAACGCACTCTGTATGCCAGCCTGGTCTGCCCTTGCCCCATGGCGAATCCCACTGAATGCCCTTGTCTGTCTTTTTCCACAAAGCAAAGTCATACGGATTCTTCTTGCCTTCATTGACATCAATTCTGGCACCTGCTTCCAGATAATCCAGCTTCTGATGAGACATTTCACCATAATCCGGATCCGAATCAACGGAGAAATACACATCCCCATTGGCAGCGACATAAGCACTTCCCTTATCAACCAGATCCTTGACAAAAGCAATGATGTCATCCATGGTCTGGGTAACTCTAGGTGTAATGTCAGGCAGTTCTGTATTCAGCAGTGTTCTGACTTCCTGGTATGCATCAATGTATCTTTCAGCAATTTCCTTTTCACTGACGCCTTCCTCAATTGCCTTATTGATGATCTTGTCATCAACATCGGTGAAGTTGGAAACATAGGTAACACTATAGCCTTCTGCTTCCAGCAATCTCTTCAATACATCAAAGACAACCATCGGACGCGCATTGCCGATATGAGCATAGTTATATACGGTCGGTCCGCATACATACATGTTTACATGGCCTTCATGCAATGGCTTGAATTCTTCAATCTGCAGTGTTCTTGTATTGTAAAGTCTGATCATAATTTCCTCCTGATCAATAAAAAACGCCCGGCCAAAAAGACGACGGACGTGGTTCCACTTTTCTTTATTCTCATGTGCCGTAACGTGACAGACGTTCTTTGTTAAAGACCCTCCGGAAGTGCTCCTCTTCTGACTGGGGCAGGATGTTTCACCAGCTCATCCCTCTCTGATGCCTTATGCAGAAGCTCTTTTTCCATCTTCGGTTTCCAATAGTATAAACCAAAATTGAAAAGCTGACTACCGTGGAGCTCATTGAACCCAAAACAGTGTGTTTATTCCATGATAATGTCTCAAGTGTTAGAAAGGGAAAATGTCCCAGGCAGATACAGCCTGAAACTGACAGTTTTTATTGCCAGATTGGCTTC
>OMXQ01000141.1 GCA_900315065.1 uncultured Erysipelotrichaceae bacterium | reverse complement strand
ACATTGTCCAGAGAAATGTGTTCAGGTCTCACGCCTGCTGTGATTTCCTGGCTCTCAACGCCCTTGGCTGCCAGTCTGGCGCACTTGTCTGCGCTCAGTTCGATCACTGCATCTTCTACCTGGACTGTGTACTTGTCGCCGTTCTTTGTCAGCTTTGCATCATAGAAGTTCATCTGCGGTACGCCGATGAAGCCTGCGACGAACAGGTTGCTCGGCTGGTTGTATACTTCCTGCGGGGTGCCTACCTGCTGAATGACGCCGTCCTTCATGATGACAATTCTGTCACCTAATGTCATAGCTTCTGTCTGGTCATGGGTGACATAGAGGAAGGTTGTCTTGATTCTTTGTCTCAGCTTGATGATTTCTGCTCTCATCTGGTTGCGAAGCTTCGCATCCAGGTTGGACAGCGGTTCATCCATTAACAATACCTTTGGTTCACGAACGATTGCACGGCCGATGGCAACTCTCTGTCTCTGGCCGCCGGAAAGAGCCTTCGGCTTACGATCCAGGTATTCTTCAATACCAAGAATTTCAGCTGCTTCGTCTACTTTCTTGGCGATCTGATCCTTCGGTACTTTTCTCAATTTCAGCGGGAATTCCATGTTCTGACGAACTGTCATATGAGGATACAGAGCATAGTTCTGGAAGACCATGGCAATATCTCTGTCCTTTGGTTCGACGTCGTTCATCAGCTTGCCGTCAATATACAGCTCGCCTCTTGTAATATCTTCAAGGCCTGCGACCATACGAAGAGTTGTGGATTTGCCGCATCCGGAAGGACCGACCAAGACGATGAATTCCTGATCCTTGATCTTCCCCGCTCATCGGCGGATTATGAGACGCTTCCGACAAATGCTCTGGAAGTACGTCTGCTGGCTATATGGTCAAGACAGAATGTAACGGGAATTGATTCTGCCATATACCCTTAAGTGTGATGCTTGTAGTAAATTTTTATCTTATAATTGCCGGATCGATTCACCAGTCAGTACACGGAACGGGATTTTTTCATGATGGGCTGGTCTGTTTTCATAATTGATCCGCATCAGCAGATCTTCTATGCTCTTCTGCGCAAGTCCTTCTGTATCCTGCTGAATGGTTGCTAAGCGCGGCACGCTGTATTTGGTATACTCAATGCCATCAAAACCGATAATGGATATATCTTCAGGAACTGTCAATCCCATGTCATGAACAGCCCTCATGGCGCCGATTGCAATCAGATCTGACAAGCAATAAAGAGCCGTCAGAGAAGGATTTTTCTTCAGCAGGGCAGTTGTTGCCTCATAGCCGGAAGAAATGGAATACCTGCCTGGCTCAAATTGCTTTTCTTCATCAAAAGGAATGTCGTTTTTATCCAGAACATCCTTTGCGCCTTCCAATCTGGTTGAGGAAATCTGACCTTGTTCATTGGAAGTAGAGCCGCCGACGATACCGATATTGCGATGTCCTCTGCGCAGAAGATATTCGACCGCTGCATAAGAAGCAGCTCTGTCATCTGTTGCATAGGACGAAAGATTTGCAAAGCCGAGATCTGCTGCACTTTCTGTCACCAATACAGAAGGCACGCTGATGCCGCCGAAGCTTTCCTTGAAATAAGTGATATTGCCGCCCAGAAAGATCAGTCCCTTAGGCTTGTTTTCTGCACACAATCTGATTGCGGCTTCCACTTCATTGGCAGCTTCATCCAGGAAGACAACATTGACATCTTCCCCGCTTTCTTCCAGATTCTTCTGCATGTTTTCAAGAATCATTTCCAGAAAGACATTCATCTGTCCTTTGACAAGAATTGCAACCGCAGAATGAACCTGCTGCTTCAGCAGCTTGGCATTGGAATTCGGCTGGAAATTTTCTCTTGCGATAATTTCTTCAATCTTTTTCCGCGCAGCTGGTGAAACATCCGCATGGTAATTGATTACTCTTGATACTGTTCCGATACTGTATCCGGACAGTCTAGCGATATCTTTAATTGTTGTCATAACTGTCCTTTCTGTCAGATGTAAACGTTTCCAACACCATTATTTTATTTTGTTTGCCGGCATTGTCAATAGAATCATCTGCCTGAAAATAAATCTTTTTCTCTGCTTTGTTCAGATCCTTACATGGTACTATGAGTAAAAGAGGAACGATCTATGAACAAAGAAATTTATCACAATGCCCTTTCGCTGGAAAAGGCAGCATCCCTTACAAACCAGCTTCCGGTTCTTCCTTATAATGATCACCCGCTTTTTGCCAAAGGAGAAAAGCAAAGCGCCGGGGCACCGCTTGAGCCTATCAGGGTCTTTGACCATGTCTGGTGGGCTGGTTCAAAGGCAGTCGGTTCCATTATTATCGATACCGGTGACGGCCTGATCCTGATCGATACCGGCAGCAACTCTTTAGAAGCAGAATGGATCGCAAAGAGTATTGAGAAAATCAGCCTGAATCCGGCTGACATCCGACTGATCGTCATTTCGCATGAACACTTCGACCATTACGGAGGACTGAGCTATTTCAAAGAAAAGATCTGTCCGGAAGCTTACGTTGCTTTCAGCAGAACCGGCTGGAATCTCCTGCAGACCGCACCGACGGAATTTGCCTATATCGGACCGCGTCCGGAACACGTGGATATTTTTCTGGAAGACGGTCTGTGCCTGAAAGTGGGAAACACAAATCTCTATTGCACGGCAACCCCGGGTCATTCCCCTGGCTGCATGTCCTTCATCTTCAATGATTCATATCAGGGAAGAGAAATCAACGTCGGCATGATGGGCGGCAGCGCAGTATGGCCGGATCTTCCGGAAATCCGTCTCTACCAGAACTCGGTAGAATATTTCAAACTGTTTACTGACAAAGCAGAATGCGATGCCTTTACCGCTGTTCATCAGAAGAAAGAAACCCTGGATCAGGTGAAGGAATCCTGGAACGGTAAAGTCCCGCATCCGTGGCTCTGCACGAAGGAAACCTTTGATTCCGCCTGTCTCGATGAATTCCGCACTCTGGTCAGAACCGTGCTGAAAAGCCATGAGATCCAGACTTATAAAATGTTTGCCGGTCCGGATCAGCCGCTTCACGATGAGGGCTCCCCGGTTGCCGAGTGGAATCAGAAATAATATAAAAACGCTCTTTTCTAGCTAAGTGTTGGCGTTGTACCTTGGAACGTACAGCCCTTCTCTGACCTTCAGCTATACTCTCATATGTAAGGGAGGTAAGCGTATGT
>OMXQ01000093.1 GCA_900315065.1 uncultured Erysipelotrichaceae bacterium | reverse complement strand
AGATGGATAATCCACCTGGCTTTACTATACACTCAAATTTGCCTGCTCATAATCAGGCAAAGAAAAAGCACCAGCCTATTGTTAGGTTGATGCCATTGGCCGGAGACTATGCCGGCTTTCTTCTTAAGGGGATATATATTGGATAATTCAGAAATGAGAATCCTGTTCAACCAGAGTACATGCTCAGGAAAGGGGGTCTGAGTCTGCATCTGATCTGTCTTATGCCTTCTGCATTTTTCTTTCTTCTGCAAAAGCATCAATGACACGGTTGACGTTTATTCTGCCGTTATAAACTGCCCACCCGACCAGGATATTGATGACAACAGACAGGACAAGAAGCACAATACCCGTAATTTTCAGCCAGGTGAGGGACCCGGCTGCCACAATCAGTGCGATTGTGCATGCAGATATGAGCATCAGGATTTTCTGGAAGTTTGCAAGATTCCGGAGCATCTTTTTCTGATAGTTGATTTCATTGATGTATGCTTCTGTTCTGCTTGTTGTCATGTTATTTTTCCTTTCGAATATTTTTTTTGTTTGTGATTAGTAATGCAGACCCGGGTTGAAGAAACCGATCAGAACACCGACCAGAGCAACCAGGACCAGAATGCCCATAACCTTGATCGGGGACATCTTCTTCTTAGCCATTAACCACCAGCAGATGAATACAAATACTGCTGTGAGCAGGCCAGGATATACGGAATCCAGTTTGTCCTGAAGAACCAGGTAAGCTTCACCGGAAGCGTTGACCAGCTGGAAGGATGTCTTGATGGAAACCCATGTGTTGGCAACAGCACCAATGACCATTGCACCGAGCATGGATACGGATTCACGGATAGCTTCACCCTGAGCACCGACCAGAATTTCAACAGCCTTGCCGCCGAGTGAATAGCCCTTGTAGAACAGGAACTTCATGCCGAAGTAAGCAATCAGGTTCCAGACTACGATATAGAAGATTGCACCTAACGGAGAACCGCCGGTGGACATACCAAGAGCGATACCTAACAGGATCGGAATCAAAGTACCTACAACCAGAGAGTCACCGATGCCGGCGATTGGTCCCATCAGACCTGCTCTCAAGCCGTTGATTGTTTCATCATCGACGTCATCTGCGCCGTTAGCACGTGCTTCTTCAAGACCAGCTGTAATACCGACGACCACAGCACCAAGCTGAGGTTCAGTATTGAAGAAGGCAGTGTATGTCTTCATGGATCTGTCCTGAGCTGCTTTGTCGTTTGGATAAAGATCTCTTACGATCGGAAGCATTGTGCACAGGAAGCCGAATGTCTGCATGTGTTCCTGAGAGAAGCATGTCAGATGACCGTAGTACCATGTGTGGAAGGCCTTGCTCAGAACCTTCTTGGAAATTTTCTTTTCTTCAGCCATGTCAGATATCCTCCTCATCATCGTCATCAGCGGCAGCAGCAGATCCTTCTGCAGGAGCAGCAGTCTTGCTGATAGCGAGCATCTTTACCTTATAGTTGAACAGAGCGAACATTGCAGCGATAACTGTGCAGGAAACCAGGTTGCCGCCCAGAATGTGTGCAAATGTGAAACCTACGAAGAACGGAATGAAATCAGCAGGCTTCTGAATAATCATCTTTAACAGAATCGCAATACCTACACAAGGAAGCAGAGAGCCGACTGTGAATAAAGTCTTCATCGGAATGCCGTCCATTGGCAGAGCAACCTTCAGTGCTTCAACAACGGAAGCGCCCATTCTTGTCATTAACAAGGTAGGCAGGAAGGAACAAACCAGATGGGAAACCCACGGCAGAACCATGTCAACGAGATTCAGTTTGTCATAGTCGCCCTTTTCAACAGCCTTCCAGCCGATGTGCTGCCAGATCAGGTTCATGGTAGCTGTACCATAGAAGAGAACTGTACCAAGTGTGCCGACCATTGTACCGAAGGAAGTAGCCAGAGCTGCGCCGTCAGCAGAAGCAGGATCCAGTCCATAGGACTTGACAGCGACCATTGCTAACGGGATACCGATGTAAGATACTGCACGGACATCTGCGGAAACTGTTCCGCCAGGTGTAACCAGAGCGATGTAAACGACCTGCATGGCAGCACCGACCAGAATACCTGTCTTGATGTCGCCGAGAATAATGCCGCAGACAAGACCGCCGACTAACGGTCTGCCGAGTGTGTAGTTACCGATGGAAGATCCGCCCATACCAGGCATGGATGCCAGGCAGGCGAATATTCCAAGCAGTGCGGCCTGGAACCAGTTGATAACCATAGAAATTTTTTCCTCCTCTATTATTTGTTAAAAACCAAACTTGCCGCGGAAGTCTTCCCATGTACCGATAGATACATCCGGGAGCAGGGCGAACTTGATTTTATAACCCTTCTGATACATAGCTTCGAAAGCTTCAGCTTCTTCCTGTGTAATGGACTGGTTGTTGCCGAGCTTGACAGCGCCTTCTCTGTCATTGCATGGTCCGACAATGACTGTCTTGACATCACATGTGAAGCCCTGGTCTACCAGGATCTTCTTCATGTCGATCGGATTCTTTGTGATCAGGAAGTACTGATCTGCAGAGGCAAGAACCTTGCCGCATTTCTTCTGCCATGCGTCCATTGTCCAGACGAATGTCTTCTTTCCGGAAGCAGCTTTATAAGCAGCCTTCAGAACTTCGTTGTTGGCAGCCTTGTCGTTTACGGCAACGAGTCCTGTGCATGGGTATTCCTTTGCCCATCTTGTACATGTCTGACCATGGATCATACGGTCACCAATTCTGATAAATGATACAGCCATCTTTTTCTTTCCTCCTCAGATATCTTCGTCTTCATCAGACTGGCTAATTTCAAATTGCTTCATTGCTTCGCTGCCTTCATGCAGGATCTGTTTTGCGAGTTCTTCGTTGCTCATGTTGTCCTTCATCAATGCAGTTGTAATTGCCATCGGCAGGTTCATGCCGCCGAAGACAATTGTGTTTTTCAAGAGACCCTTGCCGCTCAGTACGTTGAGTGCAGTTGTCAGAGGGGATCCGCCGATGATGTCAGCTAACAGGACAATTCCATCGTCCGGCTTGACACATTCAATGTCCTTTGCAAAGATCTGTCCGAATTCTTCAGCAGATTTGCCATCCGGCAGACCTGAAGCAATCAGGTCGTTTCTTTTTCCGGCAAACATTTCAAGTGATGATTTCAGGCCTGCAGCGAATCCACCGTGGCTGACGAGAATGATGTATTTCATGTTCTTTCCCTTTCCTCCTGCAAATAGAATAGTTTGTAAAGCGTTTTCATACAGGTGAAGAGTGTCATTGCCTTCTATGCAGATTGCACAAAAAAACCATGACAATTGTCATGGTCCTGATTCTTATTCCTTTAACATCGTATTCAGTTCGCGGGTGATCTCGGAAAGATCATTGTTCAGCGTATCATTATTAATAGAATTCGTGAGCAGGTAATCCGCGTGTTCCATAGCCTGTCCGTATTTATCAAATTCCGGTTCTTCTCCGGCATTTTCAAGAATGTTGTCCAGGGTTTCCGGAGTAATGCTTTCCGTGTTGTCATTGCCGTTCATAAGTGTTTCTGCAATTTCCTGTGAGTTGGTGATGTTCTTTCGTACCGGTGCTCCGGAAGAAGATGTAAACATTACTTTCTGCAGATCATCATTCAATGCACAATAGCGGACAAATTCTTCTGCCTGCTTTTTCTGTGCGCATTGGGAAGAAACTGCCATCACAAGCGATGGGGAAATCGTTGTCTTCTTGTTTTCTTTCGTTCCCGGCATCTGCAGGCAGATCCAGGAAAAACCGGAGAATTTTGAAATGTGATACGGATAGGAACGATAAGTTCTGTATTCAGCGAAAGTCATCGGTAAGAAAGCAGCTTTACCGGCATCGAAGTCTTTGGAAGTAACACGGTAGCCCTGGTTTAGATTATGCAGGGATTGTACCTTTAACAAAGCTTCTTTCTGCTTTGTTTCATTCAGCAGACAATTCATTCCATCTTCATCAAAAGCCTGCAGACCCATGCTTTCCAGCATATATTTCCAGGAATAATCAGCTGTTCCATGCTGATCGATGATACCGTCATTGTTCGTATCCTTCGTCACTTCTTCGCAGATTTTTTCAAACTGATCAACTGTCCAGTCATTATCAGGAACCGCGATACCTTCCTTTTTCAGAATGTCAGTGTTGACACACATCACATAAGGATTGCTTTCAAGCGGCATGGCATATTGTACGCCTTTGTATTTGCCTGCATTCAAAGCTGCCGGATAAAATTCGGCCTTTTCCTGATCCGTCAGGAGATGATCCAGAGGACAGAATGCCGCATCGTCTGCCAGGTAATCAAAGTCTTCCGGCGGCACAATAAAGACATCAGGCATCTCGCCGTTGACGATTTTCTCTGACAGCCAGTCCATATAGTCTTCTTTGCGGATACCGGATTCATATTCAATCCTGATCTTCGGGTGGTCTTTTTGAAATTGAGAAACCGCCTGGTCAATCCATTGATACGGCTGGTCAGAATACACATCCCAGGTGCTGCCTGCATAGACGCCGACTTTCAATACAGTTGTTGTATTGTGACGGTAGATGATCTGTCCGACCAGGATGGAAGATAAAACCAGCAGGATGGAAAGAACAACCAGATTCCATTTACGCATTTTCCTGATCTTCATCCATGTACCCGTTTTCTACAGCCCAGATTGCCAGCTGGGTTCTGTCTCTGAGTTCCAGTTTATTCAGAATGTTGGAAAGATGATTCCGGACCGTTCCTTCTGACAAGAATAATTCAGAAGCGATTTCCTTATTGGACATGCCTCTAGCGACAAGGCGGATTACCGGCCACTCGGCTTTGGAAAGTTCCTTTACGAGTTCTTCCGGCACCTGGATTGTATAGGCAGAAATAGATTTGCGTGAGAAGAGTTCAATTACTCTGGAGGCAATGTCCGGATTGATCATGGCACCGCCGCTGTATACGATCTGAATTGCTTTATAGAGCTGATCCATGCTGACGCCTTTGAGAAGATAACCGGAAGCACCGTATTTCAAAGCACCGAAGACAAATTCATCATCATCAAAGGTAGTTAGAATAATAATCCTGATATCCGGATATAGTTTTTTTACAGCGTTTGTACAATACACGCCGTCCATCTTCGGCATCCGGATGTCCATCAATATGACGTCCGGCTTTTTTTCACGAATCCTGTCAAGTACTTCAAAGCCATCGGCTGCAGTGCCGGTAACTTCGATATCTTCACGTGCAGATAATACAATCTGAAGTGACTGACGAATCAGTTCCTGATCGTCTGCGATTAATACTTTGATCATGATATGCCTCCTCAGTGGATTTCCACCGTTGTGCGGAATCCCTGTCCTTTTTTACTGAAGTAGTGAACAACACCATTTATGATTGCGACTCTTTCCTTCATTTGGGTCAGACCATAGCCGTCTTTGATTTCATCGACCCCTTCGCCATCATCCTGTATGAGAATCATAAGTCTTGTGTCTTCCTTGAATAACTGTACTTCAATTTTGTGCGCATGGCCATGCCGGACAGAATTGGTGATGGATTCCTGAATAATACGATAGATGATATCTTCCGTGGTTTTCTGCAGGTCAACGTTGTCCCAGCCGTAGAAGAAATCAATTTCCACATGAGATGTCATTTCAAATTCATGAATCATCTTTTCCAAAGCATCCTTGAAACCAGCTGTTTCCAATACGCCCGGGCGCAGTTTGTTCAAGGCTTTCCGGACATCCCGGATGCCTTCTCTGACAACAACAGATAAATTCTGCAGCTGTTCTTTGGTTTTCTTCGGATCGATATCAATCAGGACAATGCAGGCATCAATTCCTGCTGCAATACCAGTCAGGGCATGGCCAAGTGTATCGTGAATTTCCCTGGAGATTCTTTTTCTTTCATTGTCTTCAGCATCCGCAACCGACAAAGCTGCATAGTTCTTGAGTTCTGTATTGACCTGGGAAACAAACTGGAGTTCGTCTTCGATGTCCTGTCTTTCTCTTTGTCTGACCAGTAAGGAAACAATCAGGAATGTACCGAACAAAGCGATGTTCAGAATTGAAAAAGCATTGATGAAAGTTCTGAGTACACTCCCTGTCAAAGGCGGAAAATAGGAAATATATGTCACTAATGAAGGCATATGGAAAAAGATTCCAAGCAATTCCGAATCCGTCCCGATAAAGATAAGGGAACCGAGAATCATCAGAACCGACCAGCGTTTCCGGGAACGATTGCTGTAGAGAAGATCGGAAAGCACAACCAGAATACTGCCGTTGTAGCTGCCGTTCATAGAAAATATCAGCAGAATAGCCAGCACCATTTCCAAGACCGCAAGACTGCTGATCTTTTCTCTTTCTTCTTCGTGTCTTGCCTTGATGACAAGCAGAAGCAGAATATACAGACTCACAGAACACCAGAAAAGGAAAACCGGTGAATAAGGAACATGTCCTATCTGGTGCAGGAAAGAAACTGCATAGCCGTTTTCTGTGATATATCCGGTCGCAAACACAAACGAAGACGAATAGAAAATCACCGCAATGAAATTCAATACCAGAATGGAACGACGGACAATCTGAATTGTCTGATCTGATAGACGCTCAAACATTACTGCCACCCCGCTGCATTATAAGAATTGATATTGTCTTCATTGATCATCGTGGTCGGAATAACAATATTTTTTTGGTTCAGTCCTAATTCCTGTTGATAGATGTACCCAGAGGTCATGAGAATTTCCTGCTGGCATCAATGATCTTCAGGAAGAAATATTCATCATC
>OMXQ01000032.1 GCA_900315065.1 uncultured Erysipelotrichaceae bacterium | reverse complement strand
CAAAACTGCTCCGCGCCTGCGGGGACGGCAACCGCGTGTACGAGGGCAATTCCATGGAAATCATCACTTCCGGCCTCCGCAAGCGGGAACTTCTTCTGGAGGTTCGGGATAACTTGGGTCGCTCCCAAAAAGCGAAAAATAATTCCTTGGATAAGTGTCAGTTGCTTCGTGTTCAAGGTTTCGGGCTTTTATGTTTTCCGCAACGACAGAAAGCAAATTAACAAGTTCTGTGTAAGAAAGCTGTGGTATCATTTTTGCAACAGTATCATAAGCCATAAGTCACCTCCAACAGCCATTATAGCGCAATAATACTTTTTTTGAAAAATTAATGAAAATGTAATACTTAAATTAGAAATATTTCAGAAAGCGGTAGGAAGATGGCTGCACAGAGAGAAAACAATTATGATGCATTGACTGGTCTGCTTGAAATGCACAGCTTTTTTCATGTGACAATTGGCATTGCGGATCGTGATCATGAACAAGGTATCTTCCCTGCAAGATATGCAGTGTACTTTAATATTTCCAATTTCAAGCTCTATAACAGTATTTACGGTATTGAAGGCGGAGATGAGTGTCTGAAAAAGATAGCAGCCATTCTGAAGGACGTCTTTGCGGGTGACTATATTGGCAGAGCCGCTGGTGATTCTTTCCTGGTGCTTGCAGCTAAGGGGACGGCAATTGCCAGAACCGAAGAAGCTTGCCGCAGGATCAATGAAATGATCAATAATCCTGGCATCCAGATCAGAGCCGGCATCAATCAGACGGAAAGCGATGACTATGGTAAATATGTACAAAAGGGAGATTCGTTTACTTTTGATCTTGCCAAAATTGCCTGTGATTCTATCAAAGACAAAAATAATGTCTGCTATGCTTTCTATACGAAGGAAATGGGTAAGTATAATGAAGACAGAAACTTCATCCTGGCTCATTTTGAGGAAGCTTTGAAAAACGGCAATATCAAAATTGCCTATCAGCCGATTGTGCGTTCTATAACTGGTAAATTCTGCAATTCAGAAGCTTTGTCCCGCTGGTATGATCCTGAATACGGAAACATTTCTCCAGCTGTTTTCATCAAGGTCCTGGAAGATGCACATCTGATTCATAAACTGGACACATTTGTTCTGCGTGAAGTTGCCAAAGTTCTGCGTTATGAAATTGATCATGATATTCCGTATGTGCCGATTTCCATCAATTTCTCCAGACTTGATTTCTTCCTGATGAATCCATTTGAAGAAGTGCAGAAAGTAGTAAAAGAATTTGATCTGAAGCCGAATATGATCGATATCGAAATTACTGAATCGACCATTCTTGAAGATGAGTCCTTCCTGAAAAAGGAAGTCAATGATTTCCGCAATGCCGGCTATGAAGTATGGCTGGATGATTTCGGCTCCGGTTATTCTTCCCTGAACGTTCTGGCAGATTTCCATTTTGATGAGATCAAGCTGGACATGGGCTTCCTGAAAAACTATTCAGAATCCAGTCAGAGAGTCATCAAATCTGTCATTGTCATGGCCAAGCAGTTAGGACTGCATACTTTGGCAGAAGGCGTCGAGACAAAAGAACAGGCTGATTTTCTGATTTCAATCGGCTGTGACAAGATGCAGGGCTATTATTATGCAAAGCCGATGGGTCTTGATATTGCGGTTGACTATCCTCAGCAAAGACAGATCAACGTTGAAACACCGGAAGAAGAAATCCTGTTCAATAGAGCAAGTGCTGTCAATGTCATCACTGACAAATCGATCGGCTTTTATATTTATGATGGAAAGTATCTGACCATCCGCTTTGCCAACAATGCATACTGGCATGTTCTTTCAAAGATCGGTTTGCATTCGAAGGAAGAAGTCAATGCTTTATTGCGTGATCCAACCGTGAATAAGTTGGAAAGCATATATGATCTTGCCGAAAAGGCAAAAAATACCGGTAAAGGGTCTCTGATTTACCAGACAGATATTTACTACATGAATATCAATATGCAGAAATTGTCACAGGCAGGCAATATGGTTTTGCTGCAGCTGGAACTGGAAAATCTGAATCTCAGACATACCAATGTCGATCTTACCAAATATGCTCGTGAAATCCGTAATTTCATGGCTATGTATCGGGATATTTACTACTTCAAGGGGGATCTCGGAGAGATTGAAGTTCTGCAGTCAGGCAACCCTGCCTATAAAGCAGGCGAGGTCATGAAGTGGGAGAAGGATGTTTTTGAAAATTATGCGAAAGACAGAATTCATCCGCAGGATCAGAAACGATACCTTCATTTCATGAATAAGGAAACCATCTATTCCCTGGCAGAAAAGTCTGATAAGGATGAGACTGTTACCATGTTCAAAGAAAAGGACAGGAACGGTAATTATAAATGGATGATTTATGATGCCATCGTGATCAGAGATACCAGAGGCAATGATGTATTGCTGGCAATTCGTGAAGATGTTCTGCCGTGGATGGCAGACGGATCCGAAGTTCTGCAGGAATATACCAGAGATATTTCTGAAAAGAAATAATCAATGATGCAATAATCAGCTGCGGCGCTAAAAGGCAGCTGTTTTTCTTATGTCCGCATGAAAAAAGGAGAATTGCTTCTCCTAGATTTTCAGATATGGACAGGTACTCGGTACATAGAATTCCTTCATGTCATCGAGTCTGATGCAGCCCAGGGTTCTTCCGAATACGCAGCCGCAGTCAATATGATAGATGGTATCGTTTTTACCATGAATGATCTTTCCTTCATATTGAGGACCATAGAGGAAAGTCGGATGGTGGCCGACGATCATGATTTTATCATCATATGGATTATCATCGATGCCGATGTGACTCCAGATCAGAATTTCCCTTGGTACTTCAGTCATTCTGGTATCCGGCTTGAGATATTCATCTGCTAAACCTGCATGAGTAATAATGAATTTTTTCTGATGTACTTCAAGTTCCTTGAAATAGATTTCATGGGTATCCAGGTATTCTTCAATGTCATAGCACTCAGGATAGGAAAGATCCATGAACTGGTCAGCTGTTTTGTAGCCGCCGTTGTAATGAAGCCAGCACATGAAGTCTTCCGTCATATCAACGGAATTATTATCCCGCTTGGTATCGATCAGCTCGCCTGCATAGCGATGCAGCCAGACATCGTGGTTGCCGAAGATCAAGTGCATGGATTGGTTTTTCATGATTTCCTGCAGAAGCGGAATGGATTCATTGCCGCGGTCGCATACGTCTCCGTCGATCCACATCTCATCGTACTGGTCGTTGTATTCAATTTTCTTCAGCATGGCATCGAATTCTTTTTTACAGCCGTGCAGATCACTTATAACATATGTAGACATTGTTGTACCTTTATAAAAACTTCGGAATAAGTATCCGGCAGTTTGCAGATCTGATGATGGAAAGGAAATCTTTATAAAGCCTTACCGTCTTTATTATATAAAGATCGGGCAGGAAATAAAGAAAAAAGCACTGAAGTCCCTGGAAGGATTCTTTCTGATGAACAAGTGTCATCTTCCGATCATCCGCTGCCGGTCTGGAAATTTCTATGGGGACAGTAAAGTTTTTCTTCACAGAAATAGGGACTTTTGCTATAATACATGCGTTATTGTGAATTAAGAAGGAAGGTATCTATTAATGGGAAGAGCACATGAAGTCCGCGCTGCCTCCATGGCAAAGACTGCGGCTATTAAATCCAAGCTGTATTCCAGATTTGGTAAAGAACTGTATATTGCAGCTAAGAGCGGCGTTCCTGATCCTGAAATGAACCTCAGCCTTAAGAGAAAGATCGCTGAAGCAAAGCAGAACCAGATCCCTGCTGATGTTATCAAGAGAGCTATTGATAAAGCAAAGGGCGGCGACGATGAAAACTATGATGAAGCTCGTTACGAAGGTTTCGGACCGGGCAACAGCACAATCATCGTTGATTGTCTGACAAACAATACAAATCGTTCCATCACAGATGTCAAGACAGCCTTCAATAAGTGCCATGGTGCCAAGATGGCTGGTTCCGGTGCAGTTTCATTCGGTTACGAGAGCGTAGGTCTCTTCAAGTTCCCGTATGAAGATGAAGAAGCTATGCTGGATGCAATGATGGAAGCTGATGTTGATGTTCAGGATGTTTCCGTTGAAGAGGGCATCATGACTGTCAAGACAACATTTGCTGATTTCGGCAAGGCACAGGATGCCATTGAAAAGCTGATTCCGGGCGTTAAGTTCGAAACCTGCGAAACAACAATGCTGCCGAATGAATACGTTGAACTGACGGATGAAGAAGACATCAACGCTTATCACAAGCTGCTGGATCTTCTGAATGAAGTCGATGATGTAAACAAGATTTACACAAACGTACGTATTCCATCTGAAGAAGAGTAAGTTATCAGAGAAGACAAAGATCATGTTCATTGGAATGTGGTCTTTTTATTTTGGAAAAGAATAAAAGCGGAACATGCATTCCGCTTTACTGCTTTATTGTCTGTTTTATTTTATCTGATGTACAGAGCACCGCTGATTTCCTGCTTGAGCAGACGCTGCCTGTTTTCTTCATTCATGACGGAAGTATAGAGAAGGGCAGATCTGTATTCGATCTTTCTCCATTGTTCGGTTTCATCCGCAAAGCGGCTGGCAATGCGGACTTCTTTTTTTCGCATATCGTGAAGCCAGTTTCTGCCCTGATTGTTGAAGGCAAGCAGACGGAGGCAGTCACACTGGCTGAGTTCTTTTACTTCCTGTTTTTTCATCTGCATCATGATCTGCAGGCATGTTCTCCGGATCCGGGAAGCTGTATAGCGGTAAGTCACGGCATCATTGAGAAAACCTTCCCATGTGCTGTTAGTGAGTGCCTTTTTCTTCAGGTGGTATTCAATTCCCTCTGTACACAGGAAACAGGAACTCAGATCTTCAGGACTTGTCATTGTCAGGATAGTACGCAGATATGGATAGAACTGATCCATCGTGACAAGTTCACTGTTTCTTAGTGCCTCTTCCATCGGGGTGGAACCTTCAATGTTTTCTTTCTTTTTCAAAGCTGTTCTGATGGCAAGAGCACTGGCATTGGATCCCATGGTTTCATCTGTATAGGAACCGGTTCTCTGAATCAGGACCGGTTTTATTTTTGTGCCTGCCATTGCTTTAAGGTAGGAAACACCAAGAATATCATTCGGGGCCATGGAAGAAGTCAGCAGGGAATAGGCTTTCGGATAGGACATGCCGGCGTCCAGGGAAGTGCGCAGATGATCCGGATTGATGGAAGTTTCTGCAATTTCCTGCAGGTTTTCAAGATTTCCGCATTCAGAACCGAAGCAGATATAGTCAGCTTCAGCCATATTTAATAAGGACACGCCGCCTTTTGCAAAAGCGGATGCACTCTGGGTTGCATAAAGATAAGGAAGCTCGATCACAACGTCGGCACCATTCAGGATAGCTGCTTCAGCCCGCTGCCACTTGTCAATGACAGCCGGTTCCCCGCGCTGGACGAAGTTTCCGCTCATGATGACCAGGATTGTGTCACAGCCGGTCAGTTCTCTGGCTTTGCGGATCTGATAAAGATGGCCGTTATGAAAAGGATTATATTCGGCAATAATTCCACAGGTTGACATTTTTGTATGAATCCTTTCTGACTGGGTAATGATACAATGAGTATAGATTTTATAAAAGAGGAAATCATTGTGAACAGAAAATTATCGTATTGTATTTTCCGTACGGAAGAAGCACCGCAGGCAGTGGTCTTTACCGTCCATGGAATGCAGGAACACAAGGAAAGATACGAGGGTTTTGCCCGCTATCTGAACAAAAACGGAATTGCCTGCGTAACTTATGATCTGCCGGGTCATGGAAAGGATTGCAGCTCTGATGAGCTGGGCTGGTTCGGCGAAAAAGACGGCTGGTTCAATCTGGTGGACAGTGCGGTTGAAATTGCAAAGCTTTGTCATGAAGAATTTCCGGGTGTACCGGTCATCTGCTTCGGTCATTCCATGGGTACCATGGTTGCCCGTACATTCTTACAGGATCACGAAGATCTGATTGACGGGATGATTTTATCCGGCGCCCCGAATTATCTGCCGGCTTCGAAGATTGGTGTCAAAGTTGCAGCAGTTGTCACAAAAGTAAAAGGAAAGCACGGTCATTCACATCTGCTTGACAACATGGCAACCGGCTCTTTCAATAAGTCCGTGGATCATCCGCGTACTTCGCTGGACTGGCTGAGTTTCAATACACAGAATGTTGATACGTATATTGCGGATCCTTTGTGCGGTTTCCCGTTTACCTGCCAGGGATATAAAGATCTTTTTGAAGGCATGGGCTATATGAGCGACATTTCCCGTTTCCATTGCAAAAACGGAGATCTGCCGATCTGGATGTTTGCCGGTGAAGAGGATCCCTGCTGCGGCGGCAAAGAAGGCCTGGAGGATTCTGCCCAGACATTGCGGAAAGCCGGCTATCATAATGTCGTAACCAGCATGTATCCTGGTATGCGTCATGAAACCCTGCATGAAGATAAGGCAGAGAGTGTCATGAAGGATGTTGCTGACTGGGTGCTTGCTCATACAAAGTAATTTTTCGGCATGGCGGCAGGATATTTCGTTGACTTTGAAAAAGTGTTTGCTATAATTTATAAGCGTTAACGCGCAGGGAGACTGGCATGAAGTGGACGAAAGAGCAGCTGTTGCAGGAAAATCCGAATGTCACATTTGATGAAGATGTCGCAATCGATCCTTCAGCATTCAACTCAAATCCGCGGATCAACGGCGTCAAAGACGTCCATGTCAGCGGCAATGGTTATCTTGTGGATGAAGATGATCGCTTCTACGTTAAGATGAACATCACGGCAACGATGCTTTGTCCTGATGCCATCACCAATGAAGAGATCGAAGTTCCGCTTGAAACGGAAAGCAGCGAAACCTATGTATTTGGTTTGCCGCAGGATGATGCAGAACGCGCAGTTACCGATGAAGTCATCGATCTGCTTCCGGCAGTGATTGAAGATATCCTGCTTGAAGTTCCATTACAGGTGACTGAAGCAGCTGAAGATGAGTACCCGGAAGGCGACGGCTGGAAGGTATACAGTGAAGCTGAGTATCAGGAGAGCCGGAAAGATCAGTTAGATCCGCGTCTGGCAAAACTGAAGCAATTCAAAAATGAATGACAGGAGGTGCTAGACAATGGCTGTACAGCAGAGAAGAAATTCCAAGACAAGAAAGAATAAGAGAAGAACTCATTATACATTGACTGCTCCGACACTGGTAAAGTGCCCGGTATGCGGTGAAATGAAGCTTCCTCATCATGCTTGCCCGAATTGCGGAAATGTCGGCGGAGCAGAAGCTACTGCTTCCGAAGCAAAGTAAGTATAATAAGAAGACAAGGACTCCTGAAAAGGGGTCTTTTGTTTTGCATTGACTGTTGGCATCAATCGGACCGGGAGTTTTTCCTGGTTCTTTTTTTTCATCAGCATCCTGGTTTGTCTCCAGATTGTTTTTTCAGGCTTTTTTTTGTTCCTTTTATTGTTTTCTGCATTGAAAGTGGTAAGATTGTGGTAGGAAGTGGAACAAAGTGGAGGAAACATCAGAATGGTCATGTTCATGGGAGAATACAGACATAACCTCGATTCAAAAAATCGTCTGATCGTTCCTGCCAAATTCCGCGATCAGCTTTCTACTACGGTTTATGTCACAGAGTGGATGGACGGGTGTCTGGCTGCTTATACAGAAGACAAGTGGATGGAAATGATTGAAAAGCTGAACAAGCTTCCGAAAACAAACGCAAAAGCACGTGCCTTTGTCAGAAGAATCACCGGCAAGGCAGATGAGTGCAACATTGACAACCAGGGAAGAATTCTCCTTCCCGCATTTCAGATTAAGGACACAAACATACAGAAAGCATGTGTTCTGATCGGTGCTTCCGATCATTTCGAAATCTGGCCGGAAGAAAAGTACGATGCATACGATGATGCATCTGATGAGAATTTCGAAGACCTGTCGGAGGACATTACAGATCTGTTATGAAACACACAAGCGTATTGCTTCATGAAACAATCGATCTGCTCAATGTCAAACCCGATGGAATTTATGTAGATGGAACACTTGGAAGAGGCGGCCATGCCGGCCTCCTTCTTTCTAAACTGAAGGACGGTCACCTGTATGCATTCGACCAGGATGAGCAGGCTATCGAAGAATCGAAGATCAACCTGAAAGATTATCTGGATCACGTCACCATGATTCATGACAACTTCCGGGCAATGAAGAAAGAACTTGCAGGATACGGGGTTGATCACGTTGACGGCATCATGATGGATCTCGGGGTAAGCAGTCCCCAGTTTGATGATCCGGCAAGAGGATTCAGTTATCGCTTTGACGCCAGGCTCGATATGAGAATGGACCAGAGCAAAGAAAAAGATGCTTACTTCGTTGTCAATACCTATTCCGTTGAGGATCTCACCAGAATCTTCAAAGACTATGGCGAAGAAAGATATGCCTGGCCGATTGCCAAAGCAATCGCTGCCAGAAGAGCAGAGAAGCCGATTGCAACCACATTTGAACTGGTTGATGTCATAAAATCCGCATTGCCGGAAAGAGAGCTGCACAAGAAAGGACATCCTGCCAAGCAGACTTTTCAGGCATTGCGTATTGAAGTAAATGATGAACTCGGTGCTTTGGATGAAGCATTGAGGGAAGCACTGGACCTGCTGAATGTCGGCGGCAGGTGTGCAGTCATTACCTTCCATTCCCTGGAAGATCGTCTGGTCAAACAGACATTCAAAGATTATTCCTCTGCTCCGTTTGTTGAACCACGGCTCCCGCTCAGAGCCGAACAAATGGAGCAGGCCTCCTTCCAGCTTGTAAACAGAAAGCCAATCACAGCTCAGGAAGCAGAAATGGAAAACAACCGGCGGTCCCACAGCGCAAAGCTCAGGGTAATTGAAAGAATCAGAGGGAGAGAGTAACATGGCCAAGATTGTCAAAACAAAGAAATCAAAAAGAAAGCTGAATCTTTTCGGCTTTGCAACATATTTATTCTGTTTCGCTATGATCTGTTTTTTAGCTAGTTCTCTTTTCCTGAAGAGCTACAACAATACACTGTCCACTAAGAAGCAGTCCATCGATTCTCAGATTGCGGCACTTGAAATGCAGAACAATTCGGTAGAAAATGAAGTACGGCAGCTGGCTTCCGCAGATCGTGTCGATGAAGTAGCCGCAAACAGCGGTCTGACTTACAATCAGGGCAACATTATTTCTGTCTCCGGAGAAGCTGCTGACGGAGAATAACGAATGGCTCATAAGAGAAACACAAATCCGGTGGGAAGAATCACATTGGTGACAATGGTGGCAATGGCCTTGATCGTTACCGATGTTTTTTTCGTATCTGTGCGTAAGGTTCATCTGCGTTCCGGTACTGACTTGCGTGCTTATGCAGAAGATGCTAATACGGTAAAAGAAGATATTCTGGCTTCCCGCGGTACGATTTATGACCGCAACGGCAATATCATTGCGCAGGATGTCAGAACTTATAATATCGTCTGTATTCTTGATTCTTCGCGTCCTAACGAGGGAGACAAGCCTGCTTATGTACAGGATCGGGAAAAGACAGCTGAAACGCTGGCACCGATTCTGAAGATGGACAAGCAGAAAATTCTGGATTATCTTTCCCAGGGAGATAACGGAAAATACCAGACAGAACTTGGTTCTGAAGGCAGAAATCTGTCCAAAGAAGTCAAGGAACAGATAGAAGCAACCGGCCTTCCCGGTATTGAATTTACAGATTCGGTTGAAAGAGACTATCCGTACGGCCAGTTTGCGTCCAATCTGATCGGCTATGCAGACCAGGATGAAGACGGCAAGTCTACAGTCGGCAGAATGGGACTTGAACTGATATTGAATTCCTATCTGCAGGGCAAAGACGGCTATCGGCTGTATCAGGTAGACAAGAACGGCTATTCCTTACCAGGCATGAAGGAAGAACACGTTTCTGCGATCAACGGCAGAAATGTTTATCTGACGCTGGATTCGACAATTCAGCAGCAGCTGGAAAATTCCCTTCAGCAGACTTCCACGCTCTTTCCGAATGTTTCCCGGGCATGGGGCGCGGTTATGGAAATCAAAACCGGTAAAATTATCGGCTGGGGCCAGTATCCTTCCTTTGATCCCAATACCCGTGAAGAAATCAAGGAATACAATAATATCGGCGCCCAGCTTCCTTATGAAGCAGGTTCTACTATGAAGTCGTTTGTCTGGGCAGCGGCAATCAATGAAGGCAAATACAACGGCACTGATACGACGAATGGCGATGATTATTGCTTCGGTTCTGATGCACAAGGCAATCCGGTCAGGGTGCCTGAAAGCCAGGCTTATGGCTGTATCTACAATGCCCATAAGACAAAATATGGAAATGTCGATCTTGACAGAGGTCTGATTACTTCCCTGAACACCGTAGCATTGCATATTCAGAACGAAGTCATTACCCCGCAGATTCATCTTGATTATCTGAAGAAGTTCGGCTTCTTCCAGCCGGTCGATACCGATGGTCTGCAGGAATCCAGCGGCCAGCTCAACTTCAATACGCCGGCCGACCGTGCTTCTTTGTCCTATGGACAGGGTTCTTCCGTAACAACGCTGCAGCTGCTGCAGGCATATTCCGCCATCTTCGGCGACGGTACTTTGATCAAGCCTTATTTTGTCGATTCCGTTCGTGATTCCTATGACAATTCCAAGGTCATTTATCAGGGGCAGACGGAAAAGAAGGGCAATCCGATTACACCGGAAACAGCCAAAACAATGCAGAATATTCTGTACGGGACTGCCAACAGCAAGCTTGGTACTGCCTGGTATTATCAGATTCCGGAAACCAAGATTCTTTCCAAGACCGGTACTACCGAAGTCGCTTCCGGAGGTACTTATAATACCAATCAGACCATTTCTTCTTTGATGTGTGCAATGCCGGCAGATAATCCGCAGGTCATGGTATATTATGCTTATCAGTCGGATTACACAAAAGAATCGGTTTATAAAACCGATCCGGTAACTTCCTTGTTGAGAAAAGTTGCCATGGTATACGGTTTTACCAACGAAAATAATTCCGACAAGACAGCCGATCAGCAGCCGATCGCAGATATTCAGAATTACGAGATGCCGTCTTTGCTGAATCATACGGTAACGTACAGCCAGAATGCTTTGCAGAACTATGGTTCCAATGTCATCGTTCTCGGTAACGGCAATACAGTCATTGATCAGTATCCGAAGGCAGGCAATACGGTGGAAACAGGGCAGAGAGTCTTCTTGTTAACAGATACTGCAAGCTTTACAATGCCGGATATGACCGGCTGGACGCGCAAGGACGTTTCCGCCCTGTGGGCAGTGACCGGCTTCAGTTTCAAGATTTCAGGTGAAGGAAAAGTCACCTCGCAGTCGGTGCCGGCAGGGACTGCCGTAACCAGAGGTACTGAGATCGAAGTTGTCCTCAGCCAATGAGGGTCTTATAATGATTGAGCTTTAGGAGAAATATTTATATGCCGATTATAATGATTGCTGGATTCAGTATCAGTCTCATTCTGGTTCTGGTCCTGATGCCTTCTTTTATCAATTTTCTGAAAAAACTGAGTTTTCGTCAGACCGTCAGTGAATATGCACTGGACGATGACAAGAAAAAAGCAGGAACCCCGATCATGGGCGGAATTCTCTTCATTGTGATTCCGGTGCTTGTTTCTGCAATTGCGACAATCAGGTCTTTCAATGATCTGAGCATCTGGATTGTCATGCTGGCATTTGTGGGCTACGGCCTGATCGGATTTGTGGATGATTATCTGATTGCCGTCAAGAAAAACAACGACGGTCTGAGTCCCAAACAGAAGTTCGGCCTGCAGCTGGTGCTGGCTGTGTTGTTCTTCTTCCTGTACCGCTCGCATGCAGATCTTTCCATTGCATTGCCTTTTGTTTCACATCCGGTGAATCTTGGCTGGGGATATTTCATTCTGGTTGTCCTCATGTTTACGGGTTCTTCCAATGCAGTCAATCTGACGGACGGCATGGATGGTCTGGCGGCCGGTGTTTCCATTCTGGCTTTGCTGCCGTATGTTGTCATCTGTGCAGTTCAGGGGAGGTCTTCCCTGGCTGTCTTTGTGACTTCCCTGATCGGCGGTCTGCTTGGGTATCTTTATTACAATAAGAAACCGGCAAAAGTCTTCATGGGCGATACCGGTGCGCTTGCATTGGGAGGTGTCCTGGCAGGTCTTGCCATGATTACCAAGACAGAATTGCTGCTGATTGTCATTGCTGCAGTTCCGGTTATTGAGACTTTGTGCGTCATTATCCAGCAGGTTTCGGTGAGAACAGGACACGGAAGAGTATTCCCGTATACGCCGATTCATTATGCTTTCAGAATCAAGGGAATGCCGGAAAAGAACATCGTCCGCATGTTCTGGGCAGCAGAGGCAGTTTTTGCTTTGATTGGTCTGCTGATCTGGCTTTGAGATAAAAATTGCTGATTCCATAAACTAACATGTCCGTGAGGGCATGTTTTTTGGTATAATCTTTTTTTGTCAGGAGGAAATATGTCTGCAGAATGCTTTGATACTGAGAATTCATTAATTCAGCTGACCATGATTCTGAAGATGCAGAAATTAAAGCGCGGACCGCTTCCTTCGTTAAGCTATGAAAATCTTGAAGATTTTTTAAATCAGAGTCTGTGGCGCAACGGGGCACCTTCCTCTTTGCATGAAGCCGTAGATCAGGTTCTTTCTATTGAAGCCAGCGACATAGTCCGCTTTCTTTCCAGAAGGGCAATCGTAGATGGTTCCAAGGCTGATCTGAAGGATTTCACAGACGTTATAGGAGGGGATTAAGAAACATGGCGAATGAAAAAAGAAAAGTAAGAAAGGGAAAACTGGCAGGACTGCTGTTAATCATTGTTGTGATCGCAGGTCTTGTATCTTCTACTTTCAGCACCATTAAGAACAAGCTGAATCTTGGTCTTGATCTGCAGGGCGGCTTTGAAATTCTGTATGAAGTTTCTCCTTTGCAGGAAGGCAGCAGCGTTGATATGAGTGCTGTCGTCAATTCCATTTCCAAGCGTGTCAATGTTCTGGGTGTCAGTGAACCAAGCATTACCGTTGAAGGCGACAATCGGATCAGAGTTCAGTTAGCCGGTGTTGCGGATCAGGAATCTGCGCGTGAAATGATCGGTACAACTGCAAATCTGACTTTCCGTGATGTCGATGATAATGAACTGGCTGATTCCAGCATCCTTACAGAGGGCGGTGCATCTCTGGCTTATGATGAAAATTCCAGACCGGTTGTATCCCTGAAGATCAAGGATCAGTCCAAGTTTGCGGAAATGACAAAGAACATCGCTGCCAAGACTAACGGCGACAATATCATGATCATCTGGCTCGACTGGGAAGAGGGCGATTCTTATAAAGCAGAAGCTGCCAAGGCAAACAAGGGCGAAGAACCTAAGTATATTTCTGCTGCTTCCGTAAACAGCCAGATTACCGGCGACTGCCAGATTTCCGGCAACTTTACAGAAGACGAAGCAAGACAATTAGCTAATCTGATCAATTCCGGTTCGCTGCCAGTCAAGATGACAGAAATTTCTTCCAATGTTGTTTCGGCTGAATTCGGTGCTGATGCATTGCATAAGACAGCCATTGCCGGGCTGATCGGCATTATCGCTGTCATGATTTATATGATCATTGCTTATCGCGTACCTGGTATTCTTTCTTCCATTATGCTGGTAGCCTATATCTGGGCAGTCTTCGGAATTTATTCCCTGATGGGTGCTGTCTTCACGCTTTCCGGTATCGGTGCATTGGTACTTGGCGTCGGCATGACAGTTGACGTCAACATCATCAACTTCGAAAGAATCAGACAGGAACTTTATAAAGGCCGTTCCGTGCCGAATGCAGTAAAGGAAGGTCAGCAGCTTTCCCTGAGTGCTATCTTCGATGCCCAGTTCACAACTCTGATTGCAGCTTTGATCATGTATATCTGGGGCAATGGTGCCGTCAAGGGATTTGCTACAATGTTAATCATCACTGTCGTAATGACTCTGGTCATCAACGTCGGTCTTTCCAAGATTCTGATGTCCTTATTGACAGATTCCGGTATCTGCGACGGCAAAATCGGCTGGTTCAATGTAAAGAAGGATCAGGTTCCGGATGTCACAAAGGGACAGTCCCAGTTCTACAAGGGCGTGAAGCCGTTTGATTATGCCGGCAAGGCAAAGTATGTTGTTCGTACCGCATTGGTAATTTTCGCAGCAGCCATTCTCTGCGGCGTGATCAACCTTGCCAGAGGCAAAGGATTCATGAATATCGGCATCGATTTCTCTTCCGGTACCCAGCTGACGATTACGTCTTCTTCTGAAAAGGTAACCATCGATGATGTGTCCAAAAAGATGGATGAGCTCGGTTATGATTCCTTCTCCTATCAGACGTCTGGTGATTACACTGTCAATGCAATTACAAAGCAGGCACTTTCTACGGACGATCTGAAAAAGATCAAGGATTCTTTCAAGGAAGAATATGGCGAAGTTCCTGGTGACAACGTTGTTACACCGGTTGTCGGCAGAGACCTGATCCAGAATGCAATTATCCTGACTCTTGTAGCCTGGGTTGCAATGCTTGCCTATATCGCTTTCCGCTATCAGTGGGATTATTCCCTGGGCTGCTTAGTTGCCCTGATTCATGATGTCGGCATGGTTCTGACTGCCTTCTGCATTCTGCGTCTGGAAGTCAATACCGAACTGATTTCCGTATTGTTAACGATTATCGGTTATTCCATCAACAACTCCATTATCGTCTTTGACAGAGTCAGAGAAATCATGGCAGGCAAGAGTAAAAAGCTGGATGAAGCAGGCTATAATGCTGTGATCAACGAAGCAATGGACGGCACCATCAAGATAGCTCTCTATGGTTCCATTACAACCATTATTCCGGTTATCTTTCTGCTGGTTATGGGAAGTTCTGCAATTCTGACCTTCAACTTCGCAATGTTTGTCGGTCTGATTGCCGGTACTTTCTCCTCCATCTTCATCGCTCCGTCTGTCTGGAAGTATATGCGCATCCACCATACACCGAAGGCTAAGGAAAAGAAGAAAAAGAAGGAAACAAAAGAACAGCTCGACGAATACACATTCAAGGGCATCAACGCATAAAGAAAACAAGCAGTGGCATATGTCACTGCTTTCTTTGAGGAGAAAGGCACATGGATATCAAAGCAGTATTATTTGATTGCGACGGACTCATGTTCAACACAGAACAGATTTCACAGGATATGTGGCGCAAGGAGGCACAGAAATACAATGTCATTCTGCCTCAGGCTTTCTTTGTTGCAATCACTGGTGCAAAAAGAGGCACAGACTTTTCGGCTTTCTACAGAACCATTCCCCATCTGCAGGAAATTTCTGATGCCATGCATGAAAAGAGATTTGACCTTGCCTACTGGGCTTCCTATGCACCGGACGGATTGAATATGAAAGGGCTGGTGCCCTTGCTTGAGTATCTTGAAAAGAAGGGAATACCGTGCGCTGTGTGTTCTTCTTCCTCAGAAAAATATGTCAGAACTTTGCTTGGTACAATTTCGAGACCTGTAAAGATCGATGCGGTAATCGGCGGCGACATGGTCACAAAAGGAAAGCCGGATCCTGAGATTTTTCTCAAAGGGGCGCAGGTGCTTCATACTGCCCCGGAAAACTGCCTGGTTCTGGAAGATTCCAAAATGGGAATCCTGGCTGCGAAAAATGCAGGAATGCATTCCTGCTTTATTCGGGATACAATAGTTCCGGATGAAGAAATGAAACAGGCGATGGATCTGGAGAAAAAGGATCTGTCGGAAGTCATTTCGTTATTAGAGGAGTCTTATGGATAAGTTTGAGCAATTGCGTCAGAAATACACAGATTTCTATTATCACGCATTTCATATTGAAGAAAATGAGACTGAGATTCATATTGTCTATGATTTTGAAATCAGAGATCTGTGTGAATTTCATCCGACTTTGACGGTACCGAAGAAGAATACGACCGTATTTTCTGATAAAAAGGTTTTCCGCAATGCCGTTTTCTCATTGGGCATGGTTGAATTGATCAGCTATTGGAAGACAGCCTGTCCGCCGCATGTCACTGTTGAGTGCGGCAGTCTTGATGATTTTCAGACAGCCTGGTGGAAGAAGCTGTATTTCTACGGACTTGGTGAATTCTTCTATAAAAATGAGATTGAGACCAGCATGGATGCTTTCATGGATCTGGTTTCTATTGGCAAAGAGATTGAAGGAAAAGAACTTGCACAGACCTATGCCGGCAATCTGATTCCGGTCGGCGGCGGCAAGGATTCCTTTGTCACGCTTCATATTCTGGAGCCTTATCACAAAGACAACGCAGCTTTTGTCATCAACCCGATTATCTCGGCTTTGAATTCTGCCCATACAGCCGGCTACCACGAAGGCAAAGACCTGGTCAATGTAAGACGCACATTGGATCAGAATATGCTGGATCTTAACAAAAAGGGTTTCCTGAATGGACATACGCCTTTCTCTGCCATGGCAGCCTTTGCGTCTTATATTACGGCCATCGTGTGGGGAAAGAAATATATCACGCTTTCCAATGAAAATTCTGCCAACGAATCCACGATCAAAGGGTCCAAGGTCAACCACCAGTATTCCAAGACGTTTGAATTCGAACAGGATTTCCATGCTTATGTGGAAAGATACCTGGATCCTGAAATTCTTTATTTCTCTTTGTTAAGACCATTGAGTGAATTGCAGATAGCCGGTATTTTCTCAACGATCAAAGAAGCTCTGCCTGTTTTCCGTTCCTGCAATGTGGGCCAGAAAGAAGGAAAGTGGTGCGGACATTGTGCCAAGTGCCTGTTTGTGTGTCTGATGATGAGTGCTTATCTTTCCCAGAAAGATGTCATTGCGATCTTCGGCAGAGACATGCTCAATGATCCGGAAATGATGGATCTCTTTGACCAGCTGTCCGGCATCACGGATGACAAGCCGTTTGAGTGCGTCGGGACAAGAGATGAAGTCAACATTGCCATCTGCATGTCCATGCGCAGGGAAAAGGACAATCTGCCGCTTTTGTTCAGACACTATCAGAAAACCAGCTACTATCCTTTCTACAAGGACCGCAGCGTAGATATGCTTGCATATAATGAAGAGAACTTCCTGCCTGATGCTTATGCTGAGCTTGTGAAGAAAGAATTGGAGAAAAACGCATGAATATGAATAGTTGGAAAAAAGAATTTGAAAATAAGAATATCCTGATCTGGGGATACGGGATGGAAGGAAGAAGTACTTACCGCTTCATCCGTTCTCTTTTCCCGGATATGCCGGTAACTATTGCGGACGGGGGAAAGGGTCTTGCAAGAGCGGAAGAAGAAACAATTCATTCGGTTTGTCTTTCTGACAAGGCAGTGGATCTGAGCCAGTTTGATCTGATTATGAAAGCGCCTGGCATTGTCTGTCCTGAAAACTGGAAAGAGCTGCCGATTACCAATGAAGCCCAGTTGTTTCTGAAACACTATGGGGATCGTACGATCGGCATTACCGGAACCAAAGGCAAGAGTACGACAACTTCGCTTGTTTATCATCTGCTGTCTCAGAAATATGAAACTGTTCTGGTCGGCAATATCGGCAAAGCCTGCTTCGATGAAATTGAAAAAATGGAAAACGGGGCACTTGCCGCATTTGAAATTTCCTGCCACCAGCTGGAACATTCTCCCTATTCTCCTCATGTCGGCGTTTATCTGAATCTTTATGAAGAACACCTGGATCATTACGGGTCCTTCCAGGCATACGGGGATGCCAAGTTCAATGTCGTAAAGAATCAGAAGGCAGGGGATGTTGCGATCATGTGGGAACACCTTGATCAGTATCTGAACAAAACAGTAAACAAGCCGGTATTAATCGGAAAAGATATTTATGCCGAAGGCCGTACTCTCCATATTCCCGGTAAAGTCCTGAAGGTAGAAGATTGCAAATTGATCGGCGCCCACAATTATCAGAATCTTGCAGTGGCATGGTATGTCGCAGATCTCTACGGTCTTTCTGAAGAAGAAGTCCTGAAGGCCTGCGCATCTTTCCAGCCTCTTCACCACAGACTGGAAAATTTAGGAAATATTGACGGCATTACTTATGTCAACGATTCGATTTCCACAATCGGACAGGCCTGCATCCAGGCATTGAAATCCATTGATCACGTCGATACTGTATTGGTCGGCGGCATGGACAGAGGCATTTCCTATACAGAACTGGAAGACTACCTCGCCAAAAGTTCTGTCCAGGTTATCTTTATGTATGCGACTGGTCACAGAATTCTGGAAGAAATGAAACAGAGAGGTCTTCTGCGGGAGGGCTTATATGAAGTAGAAGATCTGAAAGAAGCAGTAGTTCTGGCAAAGAAGCTGACCGCTCCTGGTCATACCTGTCTGCTTTCACCAGCTGCTTCCTCTTATGATCATTTTAAAAACTTTGAAGAACGCGGCACCATTTTTGAACAGCTTGCCCGGGAGAAGGCATGAAGTGGAATCTCAGGGAAGTTGACGGCACTGCAAGTGAGAAACAATACAAGGTCGGCATCCTGACCGGCAAGCTGCTGGCATTAAGCAATTGCGATGAAGCAGAAGTACAGGAAGTATTAAGCGGGGACATGCATCTTTCTTATTCCAGGGCAGATTGCCTCATCAAAGCGTGTCAGCGCATCCAGCTTGCCAGGGAGCGTCATGAGAAGGTTTTTGTCGGCGGCGACTATGATGCCGACGGAGTGTGCAGTACTGCCATTATGAAAGCAACCCTGGATGCTCTGCATATTCCAAACGGCTATTATATTCCGGACCGGTTCAAAGAAGGCTATGGGCTTTCTGCAGCTACGGTAGAGAAAGCTGCTGCCAAAGGATATACATTGATCATCACAGTTGATAACGGCGTCAAGGCACATGAAGCTTTGAAGAAGGCACAAGAGCTGGGCATAGATGTCATCGTGAGCGATCATCATACCATTGATGAAGAAATCGAAGCAGAGTTTGTCGTGCATCCGGATTACATGGAAAGTGAATTTGCCTATCTTTCCGGCGCAGGGGTAGCGCTTGAAATCAGCCGGAATCTGATCGGAAACCGCGATGATCTTAATGCTTTAGCAGGGGTTGCTGCGATCGGGGATGTGATGCCATATCACAGGGAAACCAGAAAGCTGATTAAAAACGCCTTGTCTTTATTGGCAAGGCAGATTCCGCCGTCTCTTTCCTCATTATTAGCACCCGGCAGTCAGGTGGATGAAACTGCCGTCAGTTTCAGCATTGTTCCAAAGCTGAATTCCGTCGGCAGAATGAATGATATTTCCAATGTGAATACAGTTGTCAGGTTCCTGCTTTCTTCTTCTGAAAAAAACATTGCGGCTTACAGAGTCCAGCTTGAAAGAGTCAATGATGCCCGCAAGGCAGCTTCTGAAGCCATGAGTAAAAAAGCCATGGGAATGCTGGATGATGAACCGATGCAGATATTGTATGATCCCGATTTCTATGAAGGCGTGTGCGGCCTGGCAGCCGGGAGAATTGCCAATGAAATTCATAAGCCGGTGCTGGTGTTAAGCAGAAACGGAAATCTCATCAAGGGCAGCGGCAGATCGATCCCGGGTTTTGATATGTTCTCTTTCTTCGCGGATTTTGATATGCTCAAAGCTTTCGGCGGCCATAAAATGGCAGTCGGTCTTTCGATTGAAGAAAAGGACTATGAGGCATTCAGGACTAGCGTCAGGGAAAAGCTGAAGACGTATGCATATGAAGAGGCAGAAGAAGAACATACGGCAATCGTGATCAGCCGGCAGGATGTGACTTTTGCCAATATCAATAATCTCAATGTATTGTCACCTTATCCGAAAGATTTTGCGGAGCCTTATTTCTGCGTGAATGATATCGATGTCTTTGACAAAAAGGAAACGGCAAAGATGATCAGGTATCATATCGGCAATCGGGCAGGCGGCTTTGATGCCGTGTATTACAAGCGCAAAGGACTGGACGTGCCGGCAGAATTTGCCGGGCTCATCGGGACATTGAACATCAACCGGTGGCGCGAGAGGGTTACGCCGCAGCTGGTCATTGAAGATTTTATCCGATAAAAATCATATTTCTTTTGGAAAGGGCTGTTGTATAATTATTTCTGTATTTTGAGATGGAGGAAAATAATAATGGCTTTGAATCTTGAGGATTACGTAGCAGCAATTCCGGATTTCCCGAAGAAGGGCATTCTCTTCAGAGATGTTACTCCGATGGTACAGGATCCGGCAGCTTTCGATCAGGCATGTGAGGAAATTGCAGAATTCGGCAGAAAAGTGAAGGCAGATATTGTCATCGGCCCGGAGAGCAGAGGTTTCATTTTCGGCTGTCCGGTTGCCGTCAAGATGGGTGTCGGCTTTGCACCGGTCAGAAAGCCGGGCAAGCTGCCGCGTGAGACAGTTTCCTGCAAGTATGATCTGGAATATGGTTCCAACGAAGTATTCATGCATAAGGATGCCGTCAAGCCTGGTCAGAGAGTTCTGATTGTGGATGATCTGTTAGCTACCGGCGGTACTGCCAAGGCTGCAGCGCAGATGGTTGAAGAACTGGGCGGTGTTGTTGCTGGATGTGCATTTGTCGTTGAATTATACGGCAACGGCATGGACGGCCGCGGCGTTCTGAAGAACTACGAAGTCTGCTCATTGATGAAACTGAGCGATAATTGATATTTTGCCTGAAACCGGAGATTCAATTCTTCGGTTTTTTTATCATTTTTTGTATAATGTATTAATATTAAATTACTTTGAAGGAGGGCGGAACTATGAGTGCACATGCAAATCCAGGCGTAAATGATGTTCTCAATGAAGCAAAGAGCTATATCCATGATCCTGCCAGTCTTGCCCTCATTGAAAAAGCAGCAAACTATGCGACTGAAAAACATGCCGGTCAGTTCCGCAAGTCTGGTGAACCTTATATCATTCATCTGATCAACGTTGCGTATCTGCTTGCCACATTGAAATGCGGTCCGAAGACAATTGCGGCCGGTTTTCTGCATGATGTCATTGAAGATTGCGGAGTTTCTCATGATCAGCTGGCAGTTGAATTTGATTCTGAAATTGCGGATCTGGTAGAAGCTGTTACCAAAGTGGGTGCTCTGGAATACAAGGGCAAGGATGATCCTGAATATCAGGCAGCCAACCACCGCAAGATTTTCATTGCGATGGCAAAAGACGTGCGGGTTATTCTGATCAAGTTATGCGATCGTCTTCATAATATGCGCACTCTTCAGTTCCAGCCGGAGGCCAGCCAGAGACGGATTGCGGCAGAAACACTGGATGTCTATGCGCCGATTGCCCACCGCTTAGGTATTTCTGCAATCAAGAATGAACTGGAAGATCTGAGTTTCTATTATCTCAACAACGAAGAATATCATCGGATTGCCCATCTTGTCGAAGCCAAGAAAACTGAGCGTGATGCGGCGGTCAATAAGATGATTGCAGATATTTCTGCCATGTTAAAGGAAAAGCATATCCAGTTCCGTATCTTCGGCAGATCCAAGCATCTTTATTCCATTTACAACAAGATGATCAAGAAGCATAAGCGCTTTGATCAGATTCTTGATCTGCTTGCCATCCGTATCGTTACCGATACAGAACTTTCGTGTTATGAAATTCTCGGTTATATTCATGCAGCTTATCATCCGATTCCGGGCAGATTGAAAGACTATATTGCCATGCCGAAGACCAACATGTATCAGTCTTTGCATACAACGATCATCGGCGTTGACGGAAAAATCTTTGAAGTGCAGATCCGTACGGAAGAAATGGATGCGGTCGCTGAGCGTGGTGTCGCTGCCCATTGGCGCTACAAGGAAGGCACCCGCTACAATGCGAAAGAAGAACAGAAGGAAATCGAAGACAAGCTTTCCTGGTTCAAGAATTTTGCGACTTATTCTTCCGAAGAAGAAGGAAATACTTCTGCTTCTGAATATATGGCAACTTTGCAGCACGATGTCTTTGAGGCAAACGTGTATGCAATGACTCCGAAAGGAAGAGTCATTGATCTGCCTAACGGGGCAACCCCGGTTGATTTTGCCTATCGTGTGCATACGGATGTCGGCCATACCTGTGTCGGGGCAATTGTCAACGGTACCATGGTGCCGCTGGATACGCCGCTGGAAACCGGCGATGTGGTTGAAATCAAAACCAGAAAAGGATCCGGTCCTAGTGAGGACTGGCTGAAATTCGTCAAGACCAACCAGGCAAAGAATAAGATCAAGGCGTATCTGACCCGTAAGGAAACGGAAAAGAAGGAAGAACGCATTGATGAAGGCGAGAAGCTTCTGAAGGATGAGCTTGTCAGAAGAGGCTTTGATCCGAAAGAATATATGGACAAGAAGCGGCTGGAGAATATCTTCCATGAATTCCGCGTCAGCAACTATACCGATTTCATGTATGGTCTGGCAGTAAAGTCCATCAATCCGACTTCTGTGTGTGAAAAGCTGACCAACCAGAAGGGCAGGGTTTCCGAAGATGAAGCTTTGCAGCACGTATTGAATCGTGAAGTTGTCCATAAGGGCGTCAGTGCAAATGGTCTGATCATTCCGGGCATTGATTCCATGAAGATGTCGATTGCGCATTGCTGCATGCCTGTTTATGGTGATGAAGTCGTCGGCTATATTACCAAGGGAGAAGGCGTCAAAGTCCATCGTCGTGACTGTCCGAATATCAAGGCAGCCAGGGGCAGATTGATTGATGTGTATTGGGATGAAGGCAATCCGGATCGTACCTATGAGTGCGACGTGATTCTCGAAGCCAAGGACAGAAACTTCCTGCTGACGGATATTGTCAATGTTGTGTCCCAATGCCGGGTCACGATGGAAACCGTGAATGCTTCCGTCAATCATGAGTCGCTGACTTCTGTCATCAAAATGACATTAAGAGTCAGAGATCTTGATCAGCTGACCAATGTCATGGCCAACATGTGCAAAGTTGATTCAGTCCTGTTTGTGGAAAGAGAAACGCATTAAACAGAATTTCTTGTTCAAACAGAGATTCTGGCATATAATCACATTGCGAAAATCAATGAAGGAGAAATTTCCTCAACTTCTTCCAAAGCGACGGTGGGATGGTGAAAGCACCGGTATGAGGGAAAGGAAAAAGACACTCCCGAGATGAGCCCTGAAAAAAATAACAGTAGGGGTTTCCGTGAATCTGCGTTAAGGAAAAAGCGCGTACAGAATTGTACGAACTGAGGTGGTACCGCGTGATAAGCGTCCTTGGAATTCTGAGGACGTTTTTTATTTAGCAAGGAGGTTATTTATGAGCTATCAGACACCGCGTGGAACTTATGATATTCTGCCTGATGAAATGAACAAGTGGCATGATGTCGAACAGGTGATTCGTGAGAAGACGGCATTGTATCGTTACCGCGAGATCCGTACACCGTATTTCGAGAACACCAACGTCTTTGCACGTGAAAATGATTCTTCCGATATGGTAAACAAGGAAATGTACACATTTGCCATGGGGTCAGAATCCTATACCCTGCGTCCGGAAGGAACGGCAGGCGTCATCCGTGCTTTTGACCAGCACAAGCTCTATGGTTCCATGGAATTGCCGGGGCGTTTCTATTACATGGGCCCGATGTTCCGTCATGAGCGTCCGCAGAAGGGCAGACAGAGACAATTTACCCAGTTCGGCGTGGAAAACATCGGTGTCAAGTCACCGGAAATCGATGCTGAAACAATTGCATTGGGTTATGACATCGTCAAGGCCATGGGTATCTCTTCCGTCAAGGTCTGCATCAATACATTGGGTGATGATGCTTCCAGGCAAGCATATCGGGAAGCATTGAAGAAGCATTTTGCCCCGCATCTGGATGAATTGTGCGGTGACTGTCATAGAAGATATGAACAGAATCCGCTGCGTATTCTTGACTGCAAGGTTGATCATGATCTTGATTGCATGAAGACTGCCCCGAAGCTTTCTGATTATCTGAATGAAGAATCCAAGGCATATTTTGCCAGAGTTCTGAAGGCTCTGGATACGCTTGGCATTCCGTATGAAATCGATGAGCGTCTGGTCAGAGGTCTGGATTACTATACGCACACTGTATTTGAAGTTGTTTCCACAAGACCGGAAAGCGGTGCGCAGGCAACGATCTTTGCCGGGGGCAGATATGATCACTTTGTTGAATACTACGGCGGTCCTGACATGAGCGGCATCGGTTTTGCGATCGGTCTGGAAAGATTGATCATGTTAGCCGAAGAAGAAGGACATGACTTTGCCAGCGAAGCAGATCTGGACTGCTATGTCATCGGTCTAGGCAATGTGGAAGATGGTGTTCTGAAGACCGTCCAGGCATTGCGTCATGCCGGCTTTGTTGCCGAAGGCAATTTCGTACCGCGTTCCCTCAAGGCACAATTCAAGTCTGCAGACAGAAACAAGGCAAAGTACATTGTGATCTTAGGCGAAGATGAATTGAAGAACGGTACAGTCAATGTCAAAAACGCAGCGACAAGAGAACAGGTAACCATTCCAGCCGAAGAAATGGTCAACCAGCTGCGGACATGGGAAGGAAAATAAGAAAATGGAAAGAACATGTGAAAACGGCACTCTGCGGGCACAGGATGCAGGCAGAACTGTCACATTGGTCGGCTGGGTTGCCAAGCGGAGAAATCTCGGCTCCCTGGTCTTCATTGATCTCAGAGACAGAAGCGGCATTGTCCAGCTGACATTTGATGAGACAATGGCAGAAAAAGTGAAGGATGTCAGAAATGAATATGTCCTTCAGGTTACCGGTACTGTCCAGAAGAGAAAAGATGCCAATCCGAATCTTGCGACTGGCGAAATCGAAGTTCTTGTCAACAAGGTTACGATTGTCAACACATCCGATGTGCTGCCGATCGATTTAAGCGATGATACGACTTCCTCAGAAGATACCAGATTGAAGTATCGTTATCTGGATCTGCGCAGACATTCCTTGCAGCAGAATCTGATTCTGCGTCACAAGGTATGCATGATTGCCAGAAACAATCTGGATAAGAAGGGCTTTGTTGAAGTTGAAACCCCGATCCTGGCCAAACCGACACCGGAAGGGGCAAGAGACTATCTGGTTCCTTCCCGGATCTACAATGGCCATTTCTGGGCTTTGCCGCAGTCACCGCAGATCTACAAGCAGTTATTGATGATCGGCGGCATGGAAAAGTATTTCCAGATTGCCAGATGTTTCCGTGACGAAGACCTGCGTGCAGACCGTCAGCCGGAATTCACTCAGATCGATATTGAAATGTCCTTCGGGGATGAAGATACTGTATTTGCAACGGTAGAAGATCTGATGAAGGATATCTTCAAGGGCGTCAAGAACTACGATCTGGAAGATCATTTCATCAGAATTACCTGGAATGAATGCATGCGCCGTTTCGGTTCCGATAAGCCGGATCTGCGTTTCGGCAATGAAATCCAGGACATTACAGATCTGTTCAATGATACGGAATTTGCCGTATTTAAGAATACAATCGAAAACAAGGGCATGATCGGTGCCGTAAAGTTTGAAAATGCGGCTGACAAGTATTCCCGCAAGGCACTCGACAAGCTGCAGGATTTCGTCAAGCATGGTTTCAAGGCAAAGGCACTTGCTTACCTGAAGATGGCAGACGGTACTTTGAGCGGATCCATTGTCAAGCCTCTGAGCGACGGGGAAAAGGCAGCAGTCGTAGAAAGACTTGGCATGAAGGACAATGATCTGGTACTTGTCATTGCCGACAAGCCGAGAGTCGTTGAAACTTCCCTGGGTGCATTGCGTGTGAGATTAGCACATGAACTCAATATCATCCCGAAGGAAAACAACTATAAGTTCTTATGGGTTACAGACTTCCCGATGTTTGAATACAGCGAAGAAGAACAGAGATGGGGCGCTGCTCATCATCCTTTCACTGCTCCTAAGGAAGAAGATGTTGACAAGCTCTTCACCGATCCGGAACATGTTTCTTCCCGAGCTTATGATCTGGTCTGCAACGGGTATGAACTCTTATCCGGTTCCATCCGTATCCATGATCAGGATCTGCAGGAAAAGGTCTTTGAAGCGATCGGCATGACCAAAGAAAAGGCACAGGAGAGATTCGGCTTCTTCCTGGATGCATTTAAGTTCGGTACGCCGCCTCATGGCGGTGTCGGCATCGGCCTGGAAAGACTGACCATGATTCTTGCCGGTACAGATAATATCCGTGATGTCGTTGCTTTCCCGACGACCAACTCGTCTCTTGATCTGATGAGTGAAGCTCCTGGCACAGTTGATAAGGAACAGCTCGATGTTCTCGGCATTGAAATCTCTGCCAGGGAAAGGTGATTTTCGAAGAATAACAAAATATTTTCAATTATCAGAAAGATCAGAGAAGAGGGAGAGTTGCCCTTATTCCCTGTTTCCGTTAAAATAAGTTCATTCAGAAAATAAAAAAAACAAGATGGGTGGTGAATAAAATGAATGCATTCTGGTCTAGTTTATTATGGTTCCTTGCCGGCGCAGTTGTTGCGGCAATCGTTACCTTCTTTGTTACAAAGAAATATTTTGAAAAGCAGCTGAAGGAACATCCTCCGGTCAACGAGAAGATGATCCGTGCCATGTTCATGCAGATGGGCAGAAAGCCTTCCGAGGCTCAGATCCGTCAGGTCATGAAGTCCATGAAGATGTAAAAAGAAAACAGGTGTCTGTAAATTGGATCGCATGTCAAGTACAAAAGTCTGACAGTTCGATCTAATGGATCTAGAAGCCGAAAGATGGGCAGTTCACGTGATGTGGGCTGCCCTTT